>JAOTYV010000368.1 GCA_029861675.1 Alphaproteobacteria bacterium | reverse complement strand
GGGTCCTGTCGCCGTCGCATTTCCCCTCTCGGGTGCCTTGACGGTGACCGGGTTCGTGCTCTTGGGGATTGCGAATATACGGGGCGGGACTTTCAGAAAATGGCCGATGAGCGCACTCGTTGTGACGGCGATCATATTTGGTGTCGGGTTGAGCCCGATCGGCGGAATTTTAGCGGCGCAAGTGGGCGCGGCCGTATTCGGCCTGGCGCTAGTTTGGGCCGGATGGAGCTATTTGCACGACGCCAATACCATTCGTTGATGGCCTCAACAGCGAGGATCTTCGAATTGTACTCGTCCGACAATGACCCAAGCCCCATGCTGAGCGACGTCGACTTATGAGTCTCGTCCGGCGGCTCTACGCTCGGTCCTTTTTCGGCCGCTAATTCGCGGGGACGAGACCCTGTCACACCTGTCGAAGGTCGTCGGAAAGGCGGGCAGGCTTTCCCGGACGCCCGATAGGGCACCGCGTGCGGCGACTTCATCCAATGGAGGCCGATCTCCCGAATTTTCATGGCCCTATCCTTCCCTACTGTGTAAGTCATCCTTCGGCACCCCGCCGGTCGAGAGACCGCGCAACAAACCGCAGGATTCGATCGACCGTGCCCCAGGACCGAACCGAGAAATATCTCGAAGTGAGCGTCTCAAGCATCGGCGCGCGCGGCGACGGGATCGCGGAAAGCCCGATGGGACGCCTGTATATTTCCTATGCCGCAACCGGCGATCGGCTGCGCGTGCGGGTCGGCGGGCCGCGCGGCGACGGCCGGACGGCCCGCATCGAGACCATCCTCGACCCCTCGCCGGACCGCACGGAACCCGCCTGCCGCCATTTCGGCACCTGCGGCGGCTGTAGCGTGCAGCACCTCGCCGACACCGCCATCGCGCGCCTAAAGCAAAATCTCATCACAACCGCGCTCAAGCGCAAGGCGCTGCCGGAAGACACGGTCACCGACACGGTCACCGCGCCGCCGGGATCGCGCCGCCGGGTCAGCCTGGCCTTTCACCGGGGTGGCGCGACCGTCCTCGGATTCAACGAACGCGCCAGCCGCCGGATCCTGAACATCCGGCACTGTCCGGTCATGCGCCCAGCCCTCATGCACCTGCTGTCGCCGCTGCGGGGGCTGTGCGCCGAGCTCGATGCCCTCGGCCGGAGCGCCGATCTGCATCTGACCGAGACCGCGAGCGGCATCGACCTGCTGATCCTGCCCGCGCGGCCGGCGGACCCCGGGCTGAAAGGCCGCGAGACCCTGGCGGCGTTCGCCGAGGCCCACGATTTGTGCCGCATCTCCTGGGGAACCGGGACGGAGATCGAGCCGATCGTCCAGCGCCGCGAGGCCGTCATGCGGTTCGCCGGCGCGGCGGTGGCGCTGCCGCCGGGCGCTTTCCTGCAGGCCAGCGCGGCCGGCGAAACGGCGATCCAGGAGGCGGCGATCGCGGCCATCGGAAAATCCGGCGCGGCGCGCATCGCCGATCTCTATGCCGGCTGCGGCACGCTGAGTTTCCCGCTCGCGAAACTCGCGCCGGTGCACGCGGTGGAAGGCGACGAATCGCTCGCTGCAGCGCTGACCCGGGCGGCGCAAGGCCACCCGGTCACCGTCGAGCGGCGGGACCTGCAGCGCGATCCGATGACGCCCGCCGCGTTGAACGAATTCGACGCCGTGCTGTTCGATCCGCCGCGCGCCGGGGCAAAGCCGACGGCCGACGCGCTGGCCCTCTCGCGGGTGACGCTGGTCGTCGCGGTCTCCTGCAATCCGGCGACCCTGGCCCGCGACCTGCGCATTCTGGTGGATGGCGGCTACCGGCTTGATTCCGTGACGCCGATCGACCAGTTCACCTGGTCCGCCCATGTGGAAGCGGTCGCCGTGCTGCGGCGGTAACGCCAACCTTGGATCCGTCATTTGTCCCGTCATTCCGGCCGAAGCGCAGCGGAGAGCCGGAATCCAGGGACGCCGGACCTCACCGTTTCCGCTCTGGACCCCGGATCGGCGGCGCCGCCGCTTGTCCGGGGTGACAGCCATTTTTGACGCGGTAGCGGCCCTTCCCCACGGGACAAACAATGCTATCGTTCCGTAGAAATCTTCGATCCATGGGAGCACGGGCTATGAAATTCGGCGCGGCACTGTTTTTCACCGATTATTCGATGGCGCCGGGTGCGTTCGCCCTGGCGCTGGAGGAGCGCGGCTTCGAATCGGTCTGGGCGCCGGAGCATTCGCACATCCCGCTGTCCCGCAACTCCCCGTATCCGCAGGGCGGCGAGCTGCCGAAGCGGTATTACGACGTGATGGATCCATTCGTGTCGCTGACCGCGGCGGCGGCCACCACCAAGACGCTCAAGCTGGCGACCGGCATCTGCCTCGTGGTGCAGCGCGATCCGATCCAGACCGCCAAGCTGGTGGCCTCGGTCGATCAGGTGAGCCAGGGCCGCTTCCTGTTCGGCGTGGGCGCAGGGTGGAACGCGGACGAGATGGGCAATCACGGCACCGTCTTCAAAACCCGCTTCAAGCTGATGGACGAGCGCATCCGGGCGATGAAGACGATCTGGACCGAATCCAAGCCGGAATTCCACGGCGACTTCGTCGATTTCGACCCGATGATGACCTGGCCCAAGCCGGTGCAGAAGCCGCATCCGCCGGTGCTGGTCGGCGGCGCCTTTCCCTACGGCGCGCGGCGCGCGCTCGCGCTCGGCGACGGCTGGATGCCCCACCTCCGCCGGCCGGAATACGACGACGTCACCGTATTCCTACCGAAATTCGCGGAAATGACGAAGGAAGCGGGCCGCGATCCGGCCTCCGTACCGGTCACCGTCTGGGGCGTCGACGACAACGCCGACCGGCTGAAGCGTTTCCGCGACCTCGGCATCGACCGCGTCTCGGTCAGCCTGCCGTCGGAGGACGAGGACACCCTGCTGCCGGTGCTCGACAAATGGGCCGGGATCATTCGGGAAATCGGGGAATAAATTGTTAGCAAATCAAAGGGCATAATCTGTGGATTAGTCTCGAGAGCTAACGATTGCCGGCGGTGACAGGACATGTCGACATTTAAGCCGCTTGAAATTGCCATCCTATCCGACGGCGAGGTGTCTTCCACGCTCGCGCAGGACGCGGCTGAATTTTTTGCGGACAACAGCCGTATTGGAGTGAAACCTAGGCCGGGCGGGTTCGTTCTTCAGACGGTGTCGGAACAAGAGGCGGACGCCGCCATTCAAGCATTCATAGCAACTCACGATCAGCCACTGAAAATTTTGGCGCCGCAACCCCTGTATCGTTGGGAAGACCCTATACTGGAACCCATCATGACGTTTCGAATTCGCACGACGGCGGAATTCACAGACCCGATAGTAAACGATATCGACTCGCGACGCGGCGCAATTCAGAGCGTGGATAAAGACGGCGGCGAAGAAACATTGATCCAGGGTCTTATTCCGTTGGCCAATTCATACGGCTGGACCAACAATTTAAAACAACTGACCAAGGACCACTTCACACTGGAGATCGACTTCCATGGCTACGAACCAATTCCCCAGCCGGAGGATCCAGACCCAAATGAACCTGCTGCCGGGGCATTGCGCGCGTAAACCCGCCGCCTAAATCGTCCGCGCCAGCCTCGGATACATCAGGAACAGGGTCAGGCTGCGGGTTGCCATGAAGCCGGTCAGGGCGATCCAGATGCCCACATTGCCGAACTGCGGCTTGAGGCCGAACAGCAGGGCGAGGAAGACCGCAAAGGCAATCATCATTGAATTGCGCATGGCGCGGGTGCGGGTCGCCGCCAGGAAGATGCCGTCATAGGTGTAGGCCCAGACCGACACGATCGGCATGCACACCGCCCAGGGCAGGAAATCCGCCGCCGCCGCGCGGACTTCGGGGATCGTCGTGATGAGCGCAATGATGCCCGTGCCCGCCACCGCATAGATCGCCAGATTGACGAGACCGACCAGCCCGCCCCACAGCACCACCACCTTGACGCCCGACGCGAAGGCCTTGCGCTCGCGCCTTCCGGCGGATTCGCCGAGGATCGCTTCCGCCGCATGGGCCACCCCGTCCAGGCCGAAGGAGGTGAATATCAGGAAATTGTGCAGCACCTGGTTGGCGGCCAGCGGCACGTCGCCGAGCGCCGCGCTGTGCGCGATGAATAGCGCCAGCACCGAGACCACGC
>JAOTYV010000087.1 GCA_029861675.1 Alphaproteobacteria bacterium | reverse complement strand
TCCGGCCGCGCGATATTACCTGAATTGTCGATGTGATAGAGCAACGCCCGACTGGTCACGGCGCGTTCATTCCCGGAATCGTGGTCGGTGCCGGAATCGACCACGTCCTTGAACATCATGCCGTTCCATTCCTGGGCCACCGGCTGCGACAGCAATTGGGCGACGAGCCAATACACCGGTTTGGCCTCCTCCAGCGTCCAATCGTCCAGCGGCAAACGGCCCAATACCGCAAATCTCCGGCCATCGGACAGCCGGGCTTTTACGTCCGCGACCGTGTCGCGAACCGCCACCAGATCGAACATCTCCGGCGTCAGCATCAGTGTCGGCAGAGCGTGTTTTCGGAGCCGTGCGACGACGCCCGCCAATTCCGCCAACGCGGATTTGTCCA
Source organism: Alphaproteobacteria bacterium (assembly GCA_029861675.1). The sequence goes on along the minus strand of JAOTYV010000087.1, from coordinate 15,011 downwards.
GCGATACGGTCCAGTCGTCGGGCGTGAGATCGGCACCGCGCCACGATTCCGGACCGTCGAAGTCTTTCCCGGCCATCCGGAGCGGTACGCCTTCGTCGAGTGTCAGGCAACCATCAGATCGCATCGCCAACCCCCCTTGTGGCCCGGACCCGCATTTAGAATAGGAGCCGACAACCCGGCGAATCCAGCCGGGTTGTCCGCAGATGGGCGTCAGACGTCCTACTTGAAACTCATCTGCTGAAGATGCAGCTCACTGTTGGTCGAAATGCTGGGCTTGAAGTTGAGCCGTTTGCCGACCCGCGAATACCCGACCATGTGATACATCCAGACATCCGAGACGATGTCTTCGTAGATGATGCGGTTGACCTCCTGCCAGGTCTTGCGGCGTTCGTCGCCGGAAAGCGTCGATGCCTTGGAGATCAGCTTGTCCAGATTCTTGTCGCACACGGTCGACTGGGCGCCACCGCAGGCGAACTTGTTGAAGATCGAGAACACCGCATCGCCATTGTTGTTGTCGTGCTGCGCCTGCAGCAGAACCGGCTTGCGGTCCTCGGCATACGGCTTGGTCAGGATGTTCAGCCATTCGCCGACTTCAAGCATGCGCAGCTTTACGTTCAACCCGACCGCCCGATACATGGCCATCATCGCTTCCATGGTCTCGGTGCCGTTGGGATAGATGTTGATGCGCCCGACAATCTCGATTTCCTTGCCCACCGGTACGCCGGCGGCCTTGGCCTCCGCGAGCAGCTTCTTCGCCTTCGCGGGATCGTACGGCCGTACCTTGAGTTTGGGATTGTGGCCGTTGATGCTGGGCACGACGATCTGCGTCGCGTGGTCGACGTCTTTCGACAACACGCTGCCGCGAATCGCCGCCCGGTCGATGGCGTAGTTCAACGCCAACCGCACGCGCTTGTCGTTCAGTGGCGGACGCGTCACGTCGATACGAAGCCGTGTGGTTTCCGAGTTGGGGTAGCTGAAATCCATGCTCGGATCGTTGGCGTCCTGCACCGCGATATTCGGCGCGATATCGGCCTCGCCGACTTTCACCATTGCGGCCCGCACCGCAGATTCCGTGCGCCAGACGTAGCGCGCGCCCTCGACCACCGGTTTCTTGCCCCAGTATCCGTCGAACCGTTTGACGGTGATTTCCTGCCCCGGCACCCATTTCTCGAACTTGTAGGGGCCGGTGCCAATGGGATTGAGCACCAGCTTGTCGGTCGGCGTATTCGGCGACGACAGGGAGACAACGCCCATCCGGGTCGGCAGGATCGGCACCGCCTTATTGGCGCTGATCTCCAGCGTGTACTCGTCGATCGCCTTGCCGGTGATCTTCAGGTCGCCGAAGGATTTGGTGCGGGTTTCGCAGTCGAGACCGCCGGTGCCCCGCGCCTTGCCCTTGCCCGTGTTCATGGTGCGTGCAATCGCCTTCACCGCGTTCGCCGCGTTGAAGGGCGCACCGTCATGGAACTTGACGCCTTGGCGGAGCTTGAACCGCCATGTCTTATCGTTGACTTTGCTCCACGACAGCGCGAGCCGGGGCGTGATGCTGCCGTCCTTGGCGTCGATTTCGGTCAGCGTCTCGACGATATTCTGTTTCGCGACCCGCCCGACCGTCGAGCGGTTCGAGTTACAACCGTCCAACCCCTCGGGCTCTTCGGAGAGCACCACGGTTACAATTTTGCCCTGCGCATGGGCCGATGGCGCAGCCGCAAGGGCCCATGCGGCGGCCGCCGCCATGGCTCCACCCGCCAACCACAGGGTACGGCCCGGCATGCCGCCGACCCGCGCGGATAATTTCCTTTGTATCATCAGTTCGCTCCCATCCTTTGGAATTCGCCAGGGGACGCGGACCGGAGAGTCCGCGCTAAAGGTTTCCACTCGGTGCATTATCCGCCACGAATGGTTCCAATTCTTTTTGAATCTCCAAAAATGCTCACCGATTAACATAGCCCTGTCAACCGAAGGCCCTATTGCACGAGCCGGGATTGATTGAATCCCGCCGCACCCCGTAACATCGACCGGTGCCGCACCCCTTCCGCCACCGGGATGAACGACCATGATCGACCCGATCCGCCTCGAATTGATCAAAAACGCGCTGGTCATGGTTTCGGACAATATGATGGTGTCGGTCTTGCGCACGTCGCGCTCGACGCTGGTCAAGGCCAACATGGATTTTTCCGCGTCGATCTGCGACGGCGACGGCAACATGGTGGCCCAGGGATTGGCATTGCCGGCGCATCTGGGGGCGACCATGCCGGCGCTCAAAGGCTGCATCGATTATTTCGGGAGCGATATCGTTCCGGGCGATATTCTGGCGAACAACGACCCCTATGCGGGCGGCAGCCATTTGAACGACATCTTCATGTTCAAGCCTGTTTTCAAAGATGGCGTGCGCGTCTGCTTCCTCGGCCTGATCCTGCATCACACGGATCTGGGCGGCCGCGTCGCCGGCGGTCAAGCCGCCGACAGCAACGAAATTTACGAAGAAGGGCTGCGGATCCCGCCAAGCAAGATTTATCAAGGCGGGCAACCGAACGACACGCTGCTACGGATCATCGAGCACAACACACGGGTTCCCGACAAGGTACTGGGCGATGTCCGCGCCCAGATCGCGGCGCTCGATGCGGGCGAAACGGAAATCCACAAACTGGTCGAGACCTACGGCGCCGCCGAGGTCAAAACCTATATGACCGCCCTGATCGACTATACCGAACGGCTGGTGCGCAACAGCATCGCGGCGCTGCCGGACGGGGAAACCGAGTTTACCGAATGGAACGACGATGACGGGGTCGGCGGCGGACCGGTCAGGATTCACATCAAGCTGACCGTCAAGGGCGACGAGATAATCGCCGACTATACAGGCACCTCGCCCCAGATGGGCGGTGCGTTGCACACCAATTATTGGTTCACCGCATCGCTGACCTATGCCGGACTGCGCGCGGTCATGCCGCCGGATACCCCGAACAATGTCGGCTTTTACCGGCCGATCACGGTGATCGCGCCCGAAGGCAGCTGGGTCAATCCGCGCTTCCCGGCCGCGGTCGGCGCCCGGGGACAAGGTGGCTATCGCGTGCGCACCGTGGTCACGGGCGCACTCGCTAAGCTGTTGCCCGACCGCATGCCCGCCTGTCCCGGCGGCAATGAATTCGGCCTGTCGGTGACCGGGCTGACGCCCGATCGAAAGCGCTTCCTGCACGTGGAATTTCACAACATGACCGGGCGCGGCGGCGGCCCCGACCAGGACGGCCAGGATGCGGGTCCGTACTGGCTCGGCAATCTGTCGAACACACCGGTCGAGGTCATCGAAGCGGAGAACCCGCTACGGATCGAGGAATACGGCTTCCTGACCGATACCGGCGGCCCCGGGAAATACCGCGGCGCGCTCGGCATGGTCCGCCAATACCGGCTGCTGAACGACGATGCCATCGTGCAGCAGCGCGCGGACCGCCATGTCTTTCCCTGCTGGGGCATCTTCGGCGGCAAGCCGGGCGCGCTGTCCCATTCCTATTTCATCCGCGACGGCGAGCGCGAAGAGGCTCCTTCCAAATTCGTCCGGTCGATGCGCAAGGACGAGATTTTCCGGGCGGAAATGGCGGGTTCGGGCGGATACGGCGATCCGCTCGAACGCGACCCGGAAGCGGTCGCCGACGACGTTCGCCAGGACAAGATGACGCCCGACCACGCCAAGGCGGAATACGGCGTTATCCTCGAGCCGGAAACGCTCGCCCTCGACACAGGCCAAACCACTGCGCTTCGAAAACGCCGCGCCGCCGAGCCGTCCGCATGACCGGATATCGCCTCGGCATCGACATCGGCGGCACCTTTACCGACATCGTCTTGCTGGGCGCGGACGGGACGCTGCACAGCAAGAAAATCCTGTCCACGCCCGACGACTACAGCCGCGCCATCGAGGACGGCGTTCGCGCCCTGCTCGATGCGACCGGCATCCGGCCCGGCGAGATCGAAGAGGTGGCGCACGGCACCACGGTCGCGACCAACGCGATCATCGAACGCAAGGGCGTCCGCGTCGCGCTGGTGACCACACAGGGTTTTCGCGACGTTCTGGAGATCGGCCGGTTCCGCTCGCCGCAGCTCTATGACGTCAGCTTCAGAAAGCCGGACGCCCTGGTCGAGCGGCGCCTGCGCTTCCAGGTGCCCGAACGGATATCGGCGACCGGCGAGGAGGTGCATCCGGTCGATACAGATGCGGTGAGCGAAATCGCCAAGCGCTGCGCGGCCGAGAACGTCAACGCGATTGCCATCTGCTTTATCAATGCCTATGTGAATCCGAGTCACGAAATCGAAGCCGCCAACCTGTTCCGGGACCGGCTACCGGATCTGCCGGTAACCGTATCGAGCGAGCTGGTGCCGCAAATTCAGGAATACGAACGGACCAGCACGACGGTGGTCAACGCCTATATCCGGCCGGTCATCGAGGGATATACGCGCCGGTTGGAGGAACGCCTGCGATCCCTCGGCATCACCGTCACGCTCAACATCATGCAATCGAACGGCGGCGTGCTGCCGGCCGAGATCGCCGCCCGCAAACCGATCTTCATCATCGAATCCGGTCCCGCGGCCGGGGTGGTCGGCGCGCAACGGCTCGGCGAAAAGCTCGACAGCGGCGACACGATCGTCTTCGACATGGGCGGCACGACGGCGAAGGCCGCAATCATCATCGGCAACGAATATGGCATGGCGCCGGAAGCCGAGGTCGGCGGTGGCGCCGCGCTCGGCCATCGCATGATCCGGGGCGGCGGCTATGTCGTCCAGGCGCCGACCATCGACATCGCCGAAGTCGGCGCGGGCGGCGGCAGCATTGCATGGATCGACCCGGGCGGCCTGCTGCAGGTCGGACCGCAAAGCGCGGGCGCCTATCCGGGGCCGGTCTGCTACGACCAGGGCGGCGACGCGCCGACCGTAACCGACGCCAACCTGCTGATCGGCTACCTCAACCCGGCCGTTCTTGTCGGCGGCGAGTTGGCGCTCAACCGGGAGCGCGCGGAGCGTGCGGTCGCCCGGCAGGGCGATGCGCTGGGACAGGAGGCGACGGACACCGCCTATGGCATTCATCTGATCGCCAATGCACGCATGATGCGGGCGCTCAGCGCGGTATCGTCGGAGCGTGGTCTCGACCCGGCGCGCTTCGGCATCCTCGCCTTCGGCGGCAATGGCGGTGTGCATGTCTCCGGCCTCGCTGAGGCGCTGCGGATCAACCGCATTACCGTTCCGCCCGCAGCCGGCCTGTTCAGCGCGCTCGGCCTGTTGTTCGCGGATGTGGAACACCAGTGCATCCGGGCGTTCTACAACCCGTTCGACGGGCTGGATTTGGACAATTGCACCGCGGTGATCGGCGCGCTGCGGGCCGAGGCCGACGAATTGCTGGCGGCAAACGGGTATGTCCCGGCGCGCCGCCAGATCACCTGTTCGGCGGAAATCAAATACATCGGCCAGAATACCGCGTTATCGATACCGGTCGGCGAACCGCGCCTGAAAGACGACGACATCGCCGCGCTTGCCGAGGCCTTCGCCGTGGCACATGAAGCCACCTTCGGCTACCGATCGGATGAGGAAGGCCTTCAATTCGTCTCCCTGAAAGTCGTCGGCCGGGGAATGCCGGATGCGCCCCGATTGCCCAAGCAGATCGACCTGGGACAGGGGTTTCGGGCGCCCGCCAACAACCGGCCGGCCTATTACGGCCCGGAGCACGGTTGGATCGAGACGCCCGTGCTGAGCCGGCTGGACCTGGATGCGACGCCGCGCCCGGGTCCGTTGATCGTCGAGGAGTACGACAGCACGACCGTCGTCCGCCCCGGCTGGACCGCGGCCGTCGATGGCTGGAACAACATCGTCCTGAACCGTGAGATGGGCTGACGCGGACGACACTTCCACCATCGAACCGGCTTGGCCGGTTTTGTGATCGCGACAACGCAAGGTATCCTTCCCGACATCGAACCAATCGCCGGGGAAATTTCGTGGCCGATATCGACGCGCAATTGCGTGAAGCGCAGCGTTCGGGACGCACCGCGTTGCCGGAAGCAACGGCAAAAGCCGTCCTGTCGGCGTATGGCATCGCCGTTCCCCGCTCGACAACCATCGCCGCACCGGACGACGCCGGGGACTCCATCGCGGATTTGCAGCCCCCCTTCGCGGCAAAACTCGTATCCCCCGAGGCAACGCACAAGAGCGACGTCGGCGGCGTCCGGATCGATCTGGCAACGCCGCAGGCTGTCCGGAATGCGTGCCAGGAGATCGCCGACTCCGCGGCGGCGCACAGCATCGCGCTTGAAGGTTTCCTGGTCGAAGAGATGGCGCCGCCCGGCACCGAAGTGGTGATCGGCGGGATCATCGACGATTGTTTCGGTCCCGCGATCATGTTCGGCCTGGGCGGGATCTTCGTCGAACTGCTCGAGGACGTTTCCTTCCGGATTTGTCCGATCGACGAAATCGACGCCCGTGAGATGATCGGCGAAATTCGCGCCGCCGCCCTGCTCAAGGGAGCGCGCGGTCGTCCCCCGGTTTCCGAAGCTGCGATCGTCCAGGCATTGCTGAGCCTGGGCGGAGAAAATGGGCTGTTTCTCGCCCATGCCGAATTGATCCGCGAGATCGACATCAACCCGTTGATCGTCTCCCCGACCGGCGCGGTCGCCGCCGACGCGCGCATCATTCTGACAGAGCGGCAGGCGACCGATGACTAGTCCGCACACCTGCTTCGACGCCCTTTTCCGGCCGAACACCATTGCGGTCTTCGGCGCGTCGACGGCCGGCCGGGGCTTCGCGAATGACTTCATCCAGGCAACGCTGAAACTCGGCTTCACCGGCGAAATCTACCCGATCCATCCCAACGCAACGGAGATCGAGGGGCTCAAGGCCTATCCGACGCTCGATGCAACGCCGTCACCGATCGATTACGCCTTTATCGGTATCGGCGCGCGGCATATTCCAGCGATCCTGGCGGCAGCGAACGGAAGAGTAAAATTCGCACAAGTGATCTCATCGGGCTTCGGCGAGATGGCGGATGGCGGCAAGGCGCTGGAGGCGGAGCTTGTCCGTGCGGCGCACGCCGGCGGCATGCGCCTGCTCGGCCCGAATTGTCTCGGCACCTACAGTCCGGGCGGCCGCATCAGTTACGACCGCGGCACGGATGGCATCGTCGGCCCGGTCGGCATCATTTCGCAAAGCGGCGGGCTCACGCGCGACCTGCTGCGCCGCGGCGGCCGCCGGGGTATCCGCTATAGCGCGGTGCTGTCGATGGGCAATTGCGCGGATTTGAGCCCCTCGGATATGCTGGAACATTTTCTCGACGATCCGGGGACGACCGTCATCGGCATGTATCTGGAACATATCCGCGACGGCCGCCGGTTCTTCGAAATCCTGCGTGCCGCAAAAGCGCGGAAACCGGTGGTGGTCCTGAAAGGCGGCCGCACGCAGGAAGGCAGCCGGGCGGCCGTTTCGCATACCGGCGCGCTCGCCGGCGACGACCGGATGTGGACGGCGCTTGCCCGCCAGACCGGATCCATCCTTGTCGACACGCTGGAACAAATGCTCGACCAGTTGCTGATCCTGCAGCACCTGACACCGAATGCGGACAAACCGACCCATTCGATCGCACTTTTCGGCAATGGCGGCGGCACCGGCGTGCTTGCCACCGATCTATTCGCCCGCAACGGATTGTCGGTGCCCCGTGCCAGCGACCGAACCTTTGCCACGCTGAAGGCGATGGAGCTCCCGCCCGGCACCAGCCTGGACAATCCCTACGACACCCCATCCGGGACGCTCAAGGTCGAAGACGGACTCGTCGCGGAGACGCTGCTGCGCGAAATCGTCGAAAACGAATCGCTCGATGCGATGGTGGTCCACATCAACATGCCGCAATTCCTGAACCCGAACGACCGTGATCGTGACGTGTTCGGCAATCTGGTGCGCGCAGCCATCCGCGTGCGCGAGGAAAGTGTCGGGAAAACGCATTTCGTCCTGGTCCTGCGCTCCGACGGCGAGCCCGAGATCGAGGCGCGCAAGTTCGAGGAGCGAAACCGTGCGCTGGAGATGGGCGTCCCGGTGTTCGACGAACTGCCGAACGCGGCGGTCGCGTTGGCCGGTCTAAGAGATTACGAGCACTACCTGAATCGTCGCCGCGGCGGCACCTGAATGGGCGGAAAACCTTAACGCACCACGAAAAAAGAAAGGTGAGATCGAATGCAGGGCGAAGCGGTACTATATGAAGTCAGGGAGCATGTCGCCTGGATCACCCTCAATCGGCCGGAAAAACGGAACGCGATCAACCGTGCCATGCGCAAGGAGGTCCAGGAAGCCTACCAGGACGTGAACAGCAATCCCGACATCTGGCTCGCGGTAATCGGCGCCAACGGCGAGGTGTTTTGCAGCGGCAAGGATTTGCTCGAAACCCAGCCCGAAGACGACGGCGAGGTGATGTCGAATGACGAGCTGTATCTGTTCCAGCGCCATATCTACAAACCGATTATCTGCGCCATAAACGGCCCGTGTTACGCACAAGGGGGCGGCTTCGCCTTCAATTCGGACATCGTCCTCATGTCGGAGCGCGCATCGCTCGGCTGGCCGCAGGTCAAGCGCGGCATCTCGTCGGTAAGCGGGCCGACGCTGTGCGCGCAGTCGATCCCCTGGGTGCAGGCCATGGCGTATCTGATGCGCGGCAAGCCGATCCCGGCATCGGAGTGTTTCCGCTTCGGTATTGCCAACGAAGTGGTGGCGCCGGACGACCTGATCCCGGCGGCCGAACGCTGGGCGGCCGAGATCCTGGAGAATGCGCCGCTCGCGGTGCGCGCCATAAAGGAAGCGGCCCGCCGCGGTGAGCATCTGCCTTTCGTGGACCGGATGTACATGGCGCGCGACGTCGCCGACCGGATCCTGCAAAGCGAAGATTCGAAGGAGGGAATCCTCGCCTTCAAGGAAAAACGCCCGCCGCGCTGGCAAGGCCGCTGACGTTTCCTCATATCGGCGGCCTGCCGGTTCCTCACACCACCTTGCGTTCACGCAGATCGGCGATGCTGTCCGCGTCGTGGCCCAGTTCCGCGAGAATGTCCGCCGTATGTTCGCCGCTCTCAGGGCTCGCACTCACCATGTGGTTGGGTGTCCGGCTCATGTGAATCGGCTGGCCGATGAGCGTCGTCGGCCCGAGCGCCGGCGACTCGACGGTCTGGGCAATGCCGAGATGCTTGATCTGCGGATCGTCGAACGTCTGGTCCAGGGAATAGATCGGTCCGCATGGAATGCCGGCGCCATTCATCAGGTCGATCCAGTCCTGGGTATCCTTGGACGGCGTGATCTTTTCGATTTCCGCATTGAGCGCCGGACGATTGTGGTAGCGCGCCGTCGGCGTCTTGAATTCCTCCCGATCGATCAACTCCTCCGCCCCGAGCGCCTTGCAGAATTTCGGCCACATCGCCGGCATCGGTGACAGCGTGACGTAGCCGTCGCGCGATTTAAAAACGCCGATCGGCGAGTGTGTCGGATGATTGTTGCCGAGCTGTTTCGGCAAATCCTGCGACATGGTCCAGCGCGCCGCCTGAAAATCCAGCAGGAAGATCATCGCCTCGATCAGCGAAGTGTGGATCCACTGTCCCTGGCCGGATTGCTCGCGCTCCAGCAGCGCGGTGACGATGCCGTTGGCGCAGAGCAGCCCGGCGGTGACGTCGGAAATCGCCGCCCCGGATCGCATCGGGCCGCGGCCCGGTTCGCCGGTCACCATCATATGGCCGCCCATGCCCTGGACGATCGGATCGAGACCCGGCCTGTTGGCATAGGGTCCGTCCTGACCGAACCCGGAGATGCTGGCATAGACCAGGCCCGGATTGGACTGCTTCAGGGTTTCGTAATCGATGCCGAGCCGCATCTTGACGTCGGGCCGGTAATTTTCGACCACCACATCCGCCCCCGCGATCAGCTTTTTTAGAATGGCGATCCCGTCGGCTTGCTTCAGATCCAGCGTAATCGACCGCTTGTTGCGATGCAGGTTCTGGAAATCCGGACTGTGCCGTGAGGCGAGATCCGAATATTGCGGATCGCCCGGCATCTCGACCTTGATGACTTCGGCGCCCCAATCCGCCAACTGGCGGACCGCGGTGGGCCCCGCCCGCGCCCGCGTCAGATCGATCACCTTGAACCTGGAAAGCGCCGCCGATGCCGGTTTAAATGTCATGATACCCTCGGACTTCCGTTTGATTTTTCTCGTCTTCCCGAAAACCCTATGGAAAGCGGCCACCGCATTCAATGTGGCCGCCACAATGAACCGCCAAACAGGACACCCATCATGACCGACACGCCGCACGCCGAAGAGCAAGAGTCGCTGACCGCCTATGTGGCGCAATTCGCCAGCGCGACCGGGTATGACGACATTCCCGGCGACGTCATGCAGCTCGGCAAGAAGAACATCCTGGACGGCCTCGCGTGTTCGCTGGCCGGCGCGCGGGCGAAAAGCAGCCAGATCACCCAGCGATATCTCGCCGACATTGGCGGTGACGCCGACGGGGCGACGGTGATCGGAACCGGGATGCGGTCGACGCCGCGGTTTGCCGCGCTCGCCAATGGCACAGGGATGCACGCCGACGATTTCGACGACACCCTGCAGGCCGAGACCGGCCGCTATCAGGCCGTGCATCCGACCAGCCCGGTTCTGCCCGCGGTGCTGGCCGCGGCCGAAGCCGGCGGACGCTCGGGCAGGGATTTGCTCACGGCCTACCACGTCGGTGTCGAAGCGGCATGCCGCATCTTCGACGCCACCGATGTCCGGCATATCCTGAACGGGTTCCACGGCACGGGAACCTGCGGCATGTTGGGTGCGGCGGCCGGCGTCGCCAATCTCTATGGACTCGACACCGGCACCGCGCGGATGGCGCTCGGCATCGCCGCCAGTCAAAGCTGCGGCCTGCAGGCAAACTACGGCACGATGATGAAACCGATGCAGGCCGGCCGATCGGCGGAATGCGGCGTCGCGGCAGCCGATCTCGGCCGGATGGGTTTTACCGCCTCGCCGGTCATCCTCGAATCGCCCAAGGGCTTCTACCAGGCCGAAGGCGGCGGATACGAGGAACCGCGCCTGCGCGACAAGCTCGGCAATCCCTGGTCGTTCGTCGACCGCGGCATTTGGCTCAAGCCCTGGCCCACCGGCAGCCTTGGCCATCCGGCGATGACGATGACGCTGCAACTGATCGCCGACCATGACGTCACGGCCGACCAGGTCGCCCGGCTTCGGGTCAAGACCAGCGAGAACATCAACACCACCCTGTTTCATCACAATCCGACGAATTTGCTGGAAGCGAAATTCAGCCTGGAATTCTGTCTCGCCGCGCTTCTAATGCAGCGCACACTGGTGCTCGCCGATTTCACCGACGCCTTCGTCGCCCAGCCGGAAATGCAGCGCCTGATCTCGCTGATCGACTACACGTCGTTCTCGGAAGCGGACGGCAGAGAACTCGACTGCACGATCGTCACCGCCTTCATCGAGATCGACCTCAAGGACGGCACCACCCTGTCGGGCCGCGCGGATTACGGCAAGGGCAGCAAGGCCAATCCCATGAGCGAGGCCGAGGTGACCGAGAAATTCCGCGATTGCGCCGCCTACGCCGAATGGCCGGCCGAGAAAACCGATGCCGCAATCGAGATGGTCTGGCGCCTCGATCAAGTCGCCGATGTCCAGGCACTGGCGGTGTGCCTCGCCAAATCCGAGTAATCCACTCAATTCCGCACCCCGAAACCCCTGGGAGCGCAGGCCGTCCGTTTGTCGCGAAAGCCGTTATTCGCTATGATAGCAAACGGATTTAAAAAAATCGGGGTCAAATCGTCCCTGCAACAAAATCTCGGACCCGGTTCCTTACCCGAGTCCCCTCAAGGGAGAAATATTATGATTAAGAGAGTTCTGGGCATCGCTCTGAAATCGGGCGTTCTGCTGGGGCTTGCCACATCTCCGGCCTGGGCTGGCGGCGATTTGGCCATGGCAAAGAAAGAAGGCAAAGTTGTTTGGTATTCGTCGATTTCGCTGCCAATCGCCCAACAGATGTGCAACGCCTTCAACGATAAGAAAATGGGCTTTGAATGCGTGCTCCACCGCAGCGGCTCGGGCAAGCTGTACAAACGCTGGGTCCAGGAAGCCAAGTCGAAAATTTTCGAAGCGGACATCCTGCACACCTCGAATGCCGGTCACTTCCTGACGCTGCAAAAACAGGGCGTCTTTATCAAATACGCGCCTGAGGGAACCGAAAAATTCCCCGCCGCCTTCAAGGGTGAAGGAGGATATTGGACCGTCCTGCGTTCCTTTGCCTATGTCCCCGCCTACAACACGACCAAGGTCAAAGGGGGCGACATTCCAACGAGTTGGCTCGACCTGCTCGACCCGAAATGGCAAGGCAAGATCGTCAACGCCCATCCGAGCTACAGCGGGTCGGTCAGTGTCGGCATGTCCATGCTGGTGAAAAAATTCGGCTGGGAATTCATGGACAAGCTGTCGGCTCTGAAACCCCGGGTCGTGCAATCGGCCGTCGACACCACGACCTATCTGGTGCGCGGCGAATCCGACGTAACCTCGGGCACCGCCAGCTATACGTTGTTTAACGCCATCAAGAAGGGCGAAAAGGTCAAGATGTTGCTGCCCAAGGAAGGCGTGCCCTTCATCATTTCCCCGCAGGCGATCTTCAAATCCGCGCCGCATCCGAATGCCGCGAAGATTTTCGCCGACTGGACCTTCAGCAAGGAGGCACAGCAGATCCTCACCAATCGCGGTCTGTATGTGGGCCATCCGGGCGTGAAATACCCCGAAGGCCAGGTGCCGCTCAACAAGTTGAAACTGATGACCATGTCGCCGGCGGAAGCAACCAAGATGCGGAAAAAAATCCGCACGACCTTCCGCAAGAAATTCGGCGTCTGAAGAACCATAGGCCGGCAGGCGGAACCTCACGGGTAGCCGCCGTGCCGGCCATTATTCCTTTTGGGGTGAAGGATAAAAATTGGAACTGATTCTAACCCGCACCCTGGCTCGGGCCAGGGCTCTGGACGCGACCGCCATGGTCTGGGTGATCACGGCGGTGCTGTTGCTCATTCTGATCGTCGGACCGACGTTCTTTCTGATCAAGGAAAGCATTTTCGTTCCCGACGAAGTCGGCCTGATCGAGGTCACCGGGCATTACGGTTTCGCCAATTTCATCGAGGTGTTCACCAACGACCTGTATGTCAGCCCGATTTTCTGGACCGTTATCGTTTCGGTCTCGGTCGGTATTTCAAGCGTCGTGGTCGGCGCGCTGATGGCCTGGGCCGTGGCCCGGACCGACATCCCCTTTCCCGGGATGATCAGAACGGGCGCGCTGCTGTCTTTCGTTACGCCGCCATTCCTCGGCGCATCCGCCTGGGTCATCCTGGCGGGCCCCCGCGAGGGCTGGTTGAACCATGTCTACCGATGGGTGACCGGGGCCGGCCCCGACTCCTACATGTTCGATATCTTTACGATTCCCGGCCTGATCTTCGTGATGGGGTTGTATGTCGTTCCGCTGGTTTTCATCGTCGCCCTGTCGGGCCTCAACAACATCTCCTCCGACCTAGAAGACGCGTCCAACATCGCGGGTGCGGGCACCCTGTCGACGATGGTCAGCGTGACGCTGCCGCTGGTGCTGCCCGCCTTGTTCGCCGGCCTGATTCTGGCGTCGCTCGAGGCGATGATCATCTTCAGCACCCCGGCGATGCTGGCGATCCCGGCCGGCCAGCACGTCATGACCACGCAGATCCGCGCCTTCATGCAGTCCGACGACTATCAGGTCGGACTCGCCGCCGCTTTCGCCTTGCCGATGCTGATCGCCGCGATCGGCCTGATCTGGATGCGGCGAAAAGCGCTCGGCCGCCGCGGCTATGCGACGATCGGCGGCAAGGGCGCGCGCCGGAGACCGCAGAAACTCGGCTCCTACCGATGGCTTGCGTTTGCGCTCTGCATCGCCCCGTTAGGCTGTTCATTGCTGTTGCCGGCCGCGGCGCTCGGCATGACGTCGCTGATGAAGACCTACACGGGCGGCGTTCAACTATCGAACCTGACGCTGGATCATTACTACTTCATCTTCACCAATGATTCCGTGTCGGGCTCAATCTGGAACACGCTGCTGCTGGGCGCCATGGCGGCGACCGCCGGCACGCTGCTCGCCGGATTGATCGCCTATATTTCGCAACGCCGGCTGGTGCGCGGGCATCAGTTCATGGCGTTTCTCGCCACCGTGCCGATCGCTATTCCGGGCATCGTCCTCGCAATCGGATTGTTCGCGGCGTATACGCGGGAGCCGGTCGTGCTTTATGGCACGCTGTGGATCCTGTTCATCGCCTATCTGACGAAGTACCTGCCGATCGCCTTCCAGACCAGCAACGCCGCCCTGATGAGCATTCACCCGGAACTCGAGGAAAGCGCGCGCATCCTCGGCGCCAACCGCCTTGCGGTTTTCGCCCAGATCACCGTGCCGCTGTTCAAGGCCGGGCTGATCGCCTCCTGGATCCTGATCTTCATGCCGTCGATCCGCGAGCTCAGTTCGTCGGTACTGCTCTGGACGACCAAGACAAAGGTGGTGTCGGTGGTCATTCTCGATTTTTACGAGGAGGGCCGGCTCGACATCGTTTCCGCCCTCGGCGTGATGCTGATGGTCATCACCCTATTCGTCGTCATCATCGCCTATCGAATCCTGGGCCGCGACTTCATGAGAACATAAAAAATGGCTACTTTAAACCTGCAAAACCTCACGAAATCCTATGACGGCGAAACGCCGGCGCTCGACGCGGTTAACCTGAACATCGAGCATGGCGAACTGGTTGCGTTGCTTGGACCGTCCGGCTGCGGAAAGACGACGACGCTCCGTCTCGTCGCCGGGTTCATCGAGCCCGACGCGGGCGAAATCCGGGTCGGCGGCGATGTTATCGCCTCGCCCAGTCATTCGTTGCCGCCGGAAAAGCGCCGGATGTCGATGATCTTCCAGAGCTACGCCATCTGGCCGCACAAGACGATCTATCAGAAC
>JAOTYV010000367.1 GCA_029861675.1 Alphaproteobacteria bacterium | reverse complement strand
ACGCCTGACCGATAGGCCGGCGGTGATGCAGCGTCTCGCCGCCATCCGGCGCTAGGCCATTTCTTGTTCCAATTGACTCAAGTGAAATGGTCTATCTCTATGTTTTTACGCAAATACTTCGTCGCGAACCGATCCGGTTCGCTCGGGATTTGCGCTCGTTCAACGTCAGCGTCACTCGCCGGTCGCCCGCAAAGCCTCGGCCAGCGGCGGCTCGACCGACCGGTCATGGGTCAGCGCCGGTATCATTTGCCGCGCCTTGTCGACCAACGAAAAATCGAGATCGGCCAGCGTAACCCCCGGAGACTCGCCGCCGTCGGCGAGCACCTCGCCCCAGGGCGACACGATCAACGAATGACCGTATGTCTTGCGGCCGTCTTCATGGTCGCCGCATTGTGCCGGCGCGATCACAAAACAGCCGGTTTCGATCGCACGGCTCTGCAACAGCACGTGCCAATGCGCCGACCCGGTCCGGCGCGTAAAGGCGGACGGGACGGAGATCATGCGCGCGCCGGCCTGCGCCAACCCCCGGTATAGATATGGAAATCGGACGTCATAGCAGACGGTCATGCCAAGCGCGCCCCACGGCGTCTCCGCCAGTACGGCTTGGTCGCCTGGCCGGTAACTGGCGGATTCCCGGAAGGTTTCGCCATTCGCCAAATTCACGTCGAACATGTGAATTTTGTCGTAGCGCGCCACGACCGTGCCGTCCGCGCCGATCAGGAACGATCTGTTCGCCAGGCGTTCCTCATCCGGCAATTTCACCGCCAGGGACCCCGCCAAGATCCAAATTCCGAGCTCCGCCGCGAGCCCGCGAAACGCCGCCAGCGCCGCCTCTTCCTCCTCCGGCCGCGCGTCCCGCTTGGCCTGCTCGCTCCGCTGCTGGCATAAATTGACGACCTCCGGCAGGGTCACGAACGCCGCGCCGGCGCCCTGCGCTTGCCGGATCAAACCATCCGCAATCCGGATATTTTCATCGATCCGGGTAGTGGAGGTGAGCTGCACACAGGCAACGCGGAGCGTATCGGTCATATTTAGCCTTCCAACAATGAATTGAGTTTGCCGGCATGATCGAGGGCGTGAAGCTCATCGCATCCGCCGATATGCCGGTCATCGATGAATATCTGCGGCACGGTCCGCCGCCCGTCGGCGCGTTCAACCATGCGCGCCTTCTCGCCGCGGTTCATCATCACGTCGTATTCGGTAAACTCCGCCCCCTTGGAATTCAACAGCTGCTTCGCGCGGTGACAAAAGCCGCAAAAGGGGCTGGTGTATATCTCGATTTTCGCCATGTTCTGCCTTTAACTCATAAGTTCCGGCCCTTTAGATATGGCGTGTCGGCCGAATTACAAAGACATTTCGTCCGGACCGGCTATTGCGGCCGCACGACGCGGGCCAGGGTGAGCACGTCGACCGCCGCCGCGCCGGACGCCGCCAAGACCCGTGCGCATTCGTCGGCGGTCGCGCCCGTGGTCAACACATCGTCAACCAGCAGGACCCGGCCGCCCTGCAGGTTTTGGCCCGCGCCCTGGCGCAGCACGAAGGCTCCGCGGACATTGCGGCGGCGCGCGGGCGCGGAAAGACGGCCCTGGGGCGGTGTCCGGCGTCGGCGTTTCAACAAATCCACCGCCACGGGCGTGCCGGAGACCCGCGAAAGGCTCTGCGCCAGCAACGCCGCCTGATTGTAGCGCCGGGCAAGCAATCGCCAGCGATGCAGCGGTACCGGCGCTATCAAGTCGGCATCCCGGCACAAATCCGCGCCGGCGCGCGCCAACCATTGGCCGAATGCCGGCGCGCCATGCAATTCATCCGCGTGCTTGAATCGCAGGATGAGTGTCCGGCTGGCGTCATCATACCGAAACACCGCGCGGGCCCGCATGAAGCGGGGTGGCCGGCTGGTGCAGGCGCCGCAGACGGTGCCCGGCGGCATGTCATGCTCGAACGGATACCCGCACCGGCAACAGCACGGCGGCCCCAACAAGGTCAGCGACTTCCAGCATTCGGCACACAGATGACCCTGGCGATCGACCGTCGCCCCGCAAGACAGGCAGCGTGGCGGCAGAATACCGTCGAGCGCCATGTTCAAAATGCGGTGTCCGGCCGCAATTCCCGTTTCTATCCTTCCGGCCATCCCATTGCCTTGTCCGGGCGGTGAACCGTCACCCGCGCGGTGCGATTTGCCTCCTGCCTGCGACGTGTCCATATTCCCCGCCATGGAGAGCGTCATGCAAGTATTTGATCGCCGGACGGTGCGGCGGCATCGCGACCGAGCCGCGGATTCACTGGCGCAACACGATTTTCTGCTGCGCGAGGTCGCGGACCGGCTGAGCGACCGGCTGCTCGACATCAACCGGCGCTTCCCGGTCGCGCTCGATCTCGGCTGCCACACCGGCCAGATTGGACACGCCATGGACCCGCGCTGCGGCGTGGACACGCTGGTGCAGTGCGATTTATCGCCGAACATGGCGCGCCACGCCGGCGGCCTGTGCCTCGCCGCGGACGAGGAGGCAATGCCCTTCGCCGAAGGTACATTCGACCTGATTGTCAGCAATCTCAGCCTTCACTGGGTAAATGATTTACCTGGCGCCCTGGTTCAGGTCGAGGCGGCGCTGAAACCCGATGGGCTATTCCTGGCGGCGATGCTGGGCGGCGGAACACTGCAGGAACTGCGCGCCTGCCTGATCGATGCGGAATTGTCCGCGACGGGCGGCGCGAGTCCGCGCATTTCCCCATTCGCCGATCTGCGGGACACCGGCGCCTTGTTGCAGCGCGCCGGCTTTGCCCTGCCGGTGGTCGATAGCGACCGCATCACCGTGACCTATACCGACCCCTTCCGGCTGCTGGCGGATCTGCGCGGAATGGGCGAATCCAATGCAACGCTGGAACGGCATCGGCAATTTACCCGCCGCAACGTCCTGTGGAATGCGATGAAACTTTATCTCGATCGACACACCGACGAACAGAATCGTATTTCCGCCAGCTTCGATATCGTTTACATGCATGGTTGGGCGAGGCATGCATCTCAACAAACGCCCCTAAAACCGGGTAGCGCACGGACCAGCCTAGCCGGTGCGCTCGGCGCCAGGGAGCAGTCGGCGGGCGAGCGGGCACTTCCCGGCCGGCCGACAAAGGAGACTTCATGAACGGGCAAGTAACCCTATCGGTCAGCGATACGGCGATGAAAGTTTACCTTTTTCTATGGGAAACCCGGACCGATCTGTTACGAATCGCCGCGGTTCCGGTGCTGCTCCTATCGATCCTCGTTGTCGTGATGCGGACTTTGCTGGCCGACCAGCCGGCGCCGGCCGAGCAGCAGATTCGGATCGGTTTGCCGCATATCGTCCTGTGGTTCGCCTCGATCGTATTTTACGTCATGTTTGCCGTCGCCTGTCACCGGCGGTGCCTGAAGTCCGACGAAGCCTCGACGATCTGGACGGCGATCCGATGGGACCGCCGAAAATCCCGCTATTTGCTCAGATGGTTGTTGGCGGGAATAGTCGCGGCCATCTCTGCGGCGCCGGTGCTGATACTGATCCTGATCATCGCGCCCACCGCGGCCGGATTCTCCAGCCTCGGAGGCGGCGGTGGCGGCGCATCCGGCGGCATAGTACTCCTTGGCATGCTCGGCATGCTGATCATTATTTCGCTGGTGAACGGACGTCTCGCCCTCTGGCTGCCGGCGGCCGCAATCGACGAAGAACTGAATTTAGCCGCGGCGTGGATTCTCGGCACCGGCAATACCTGGCGGCTGTTCGGCGTCTTTTTGTTTTCGATGGCGCCCGGCATGCTTGTGTTGACCCTGGTGAGCAGCGCGATGGAATTCCTAGGAAGAACCTTCGGGCTCACCGACAGCTTGAGCTACCTGTTCATCCTGACGCTAATGACCAATGCGGCGCATTACATCGTGATCGCCGCGACGGTGATCGCCCTCTCCCTGTGTTACCAGGCGTTGCGCCGGCCGGCGGACCCCGGCATGCCCTTCCACATGAATTAGAGCAAATCCCGAGCGAACCGAAACGGTTCGCGACGACGTAATCGCCTAAAAACAAAAAGATAGACCATTTCACTTGAGTCAATTTAAACAAGAAATGGTCTAGGGTCTGTGGACAATTACCTTGCGGCGATGATAGCCGCGACGAGATTTAAGTTAGCGGCATAGCTTGTATCTGTCTTGTC
>JAOTYV010000366.1 GCA_029861675.1 Alphaproteobacteria bacterium | reverse complement strand
TACCGCTACCCCGCTGATGGCGATGATCAAACCGATAAGGGGCCAGCTCCACTCCCGTCCCGGGCCAAGGTCGATGAAAGACGGCCCGCCCAGAAAGGCCACGGCTCCCAGGAAGACATCGAATATACCAATCGATTTTAGAATATTGCCGGTCCGCGCACGCTGCTCCGGGGTCATCGGTATTTTCAAAACTCCAGCCATGGATACTTCCTACTCCGCAGTGCGTTAGACTCGGCCTTTAAAGCGGAATGTTACCGTGCTTCTTCCACGGGTTTTCCAGTTTCTTGTCGCGCAGCATGCGCAGCCCGCGGCAGATCCGCCGGCGGGTGTTGCGCGGCATGATGACGTCGTCGATGAAGCCGAGCGATCCGGCGACGAATGGGTTGGCGAATTTTTCGCGGTATTCGTCGGTGCGTTTTTCGATTTTCGCCGCGTCGCCGATGTCCTCGCGGAAAATGATCTCCACCGCCCCTTTCGGCCCCATCACCGCGATCTCGGCGCTCGGCCAGGCGTAGTTGAGGTCGCCGCGCAGGTGCTTGGAGCTCATGACGTCGTAGGCGCCGCCATAGGCTTTACGGGTAATCACCGTCACCTTCGGCACCGTCGCCTCCGCATATGCATAGAGGAGCTTCGCGCCATGCTTGATGATGCCGCCATATTCCTGCGCGGTGCCCGGCAGGAAGCCCGGCACGTCGACGAAGGTCACGATGGGAATATTGAAGCAATCGCAGAAGCGGACAAACCGCGCCGCCTTGCGCGCCGAATTGATGTCGAGGCACCCGGCCAGAACCATCGGCTGGTTGGCGATGATGCCGATTGTGCTGCCTTCCATGCGCCCGAAGCCGGTCAAAATGTTGCCCGCGTAGTCGGGCGCCACCTCGAAGAAATCGCCTTCGTCGACCACCTTGGTGATCAACTCCGCCATGTCGTAGGGCTGGTTCGGGTTCGTGGGAATCAAGCTGTCGAGCGATGGCTCGGCCCGGTCGAACGGATCCGATGTCGGCAGGACCGGCGGCTTCTCGCGGTTCGATGGCGGCAGATAGTCGATGAACCGGCGTAGTTCGACAAGCGCCTCTACATCATTTTCGAAGGCGCGGTCGGCGACGCCCGACTTGCCCGTATGCGTTACCGCGCCGCCCAGATCCTCGGCGGTAACCTCTTCATGAGTGACCGTCTTCACCACATCGGGCCCGGTCACGAACATGTAGGACGTGTCCTTCACCATGAAGATGAAATCGGTCATGGCCGGCGAATACACCGCGCCCCCGGCGCAGGGGCCCATGATCATGGATATCTGCGGCACCACACCCGACGCCAGCACGTTGCGTTGGAAGACGTCGGCATACCCGGCCAGCGACGCCACGCCTTCCTGGATGCGGGCGCCGCCTGAATCGTTCAAGCCGATCACCGGCGCGCCGACTTTCATCGCCTGGTCCATGACCTTGCAAATCTTGCGGGCATGGGCGGCCGAAAGCGATCCGCCGAATACGGTGAAATCCTGGCTGAAAACAAAGACCAAACGCCCGTTGACGGTGCCGTGGCCGGTCACCACGCCGTCGCCCGGGACCTTTTGCTCGGCCATGCCGAAATCGTGGCTGTCATGCTCGACGAACATGTCCCATTCCTCGAAGGACTCCGCGTCGAGCAGAACCTCGAGCCGCTCGCGCGCAGTCAGCTTGCCCTTGCCGTGCTGCGCGTCGATCCGTCGCTGCCCGCCGCCGAGAGCGGCGCGTCCGCGTTTTTCCTCAAGTTGCCGGATGATATCGCTCATCGCCCCGTCCTCAATTGCCCGCGCCCCGGCATAACACCGGCACTCCAGTGGTGTAAATCAGACATATCCCTTCAAGAGCGCGAAATAGCGGCCAATCGCGTGGATATCGTCCCGCAGGCGCTCCCGCCTCGCTTCCGCCTCGAGATCACGGCCCCAGATCTCGGCCTGCCACTCTTCGTCCAGGAAACTCGCCGCGCAGGCCTCTGCAACCGCTATTTTGCCGTTCCGCACGGCCAGCACGACGATCAGAGACCCGGTCGTGGTGGTCAATCCATGCAGTCCCGCCAGCACGAAATCGTCATTGGCGGCCACCGCCCGCCGCAAGGCCGCAACCGCATCGTCCGGCTGGCTCACGGGGATAATGCCCGTTGTCACGACCAGCGCCGCGTCCAGCTCGAGCGCGGCCCAATCCAGCAAGGGTTGCCAGACGGCCGCCTGTCGCGCAACGAGCGCTTTGGGGGTGTCGGCGCGGTAACACAACAGATCGGACTGCGCGTAGCCGGCAATTTCATCGATCACGATTTCCCGCTGCGGCGCGACCCGATCGATCGCCGTACTCGCCAGCCGCATCATCGGCATGGTCTCCGGCTCGACCAATTCCGCCTGCGCCGCCCATTCCGCGGCGACCGCGTCGGCCAGCGGCTGCGTTGGCAGGGTGAGTTCGCTCCTGGCCGGGGTCCGGACCGCGCGACCGTCCAAGGCAACGCCGTAACCGCCGCTGACGCGTGTTGCCGCCGCGTCCTTGTAGAAGCGCTTGATCGTCATCAGCGGCCGAACAACCCCTTCAGACCTTTTTCAATTTCCTTGCCGATTTCCTTGCTGCTCTTCTCCTTCAATTCTTTGATCGAAGGGACCGCTGTGGGCTGTTTTTTCGTTGTCGTGGTCTTGGTGGTCGTCTTGCCGCCAGCCGCTTGCGTAAGGCATGGATTGCCTGTGCTGGCGCCCGCCGATTGAACGCCCTTCCGCTTGATCAAGGACTCGACGAGGCCGCCGATTTGGGCCGCCGCCGCGAGCTTGTTGATCTTATAGGTGGGTTTCGCCAGCGTGCCGCGTATTTGCAGCGGTACGGCGGCGTTGAGCTGCACGGATTTCGGCTTCGGATCGACATCGAAGGTGATGCGCTCGGTACCGAGATTGATATTTCCCATACCGATAATGGCTGCATGTTCGGTATCGAAAACCGTTTTTACGCTTTTGGCGACCCCCTTCTTCACGTCGAGCCGGTTCACGAAACAGTTGACCACCGTGTATGCCGACTTCTTGCCGAACACCAGCCCGGTCACCACCTTGACCGCACCGCCGCCAATGCCGTCCAACGCGTCGCTTCTCATCCGCCCCTTGCCCATGACGATGCTGGTTTTGCCGTTTAACCCGGCCATCAACTTGCGCACCGAATTGCCGCGGCCGCTCAGGTCAATCTCCGTATTGACGGTGCCGATGACCAAGTCGAAGATCCCCAATTCCGCCAGCAGCTTGCCGATAGCAATTTTCTTGCCCGACAGTTTGACCGACAGCTTGGGGGTCGCCTGACGGGCGTTCAGGCGAATTTGGCTGTTGATCGTACCCTTGGCGACGCCGACGGCCAGCGGCTTTATCGATAGATCGCCGTCGCGAAGGCCCAGTTTTACGGTCAAATTCTGCATATTGATGCCCTGTGCGAGCAACTTCTTGACCTTCAAATCAAGCGCCACATCGGCGGCGCGCAATCCTTCCAGCGGCAAGGGATCGGCCGGAAACAGACGGTTGGACTTCTTCTTTCCCTCGCCGGCCGGACGCTTGGCCTTCTTTGCCGCACTCTTCTTCTTCGCGGACCCGTCGGCCGGCTTCACGAAATCCGCGAGGTCCAGAAAATCGGATTTCAGCGTGACGGTGGCGGCCGGGCGGCCCTTCAAATTGACCTTTACGCCGCCGCTCAGCGCACTCTTGCCCATTTTCGCGGAAAGCCCCGAGACGGTAACGGCCGTATCGGGCCGCCCCCTTAGCCTGCCGGATACCGCATAGGGGCCAAGCGGCGGCACCGGCGCTCCGGCGAACCCGCTAAGTTCGGACAGGTCCTTTCCCGCCACCGAGAATTTTACATTCAGGTTTGCGGCCTTGAGCGGCTCCGCGACCGTTCCCTTCAACCCCACTGTGGCGCCGCCCGCCTTGACATCGACGGAGAGCGGCCACGGTTCGCGCCCTTTCAACAACTGCGCAATGGGCCCGAACCGGCCATCGATCCGAAAGGCCGCCTTGTTGAAATCCCCGTCAATTTCCATTTCAAGAGGGTCGTCCGTGCCGCCGCGAAGTCGCATGCGCTTCACGCCGAGAACGAGCTTCTGTCCCGATGCCGCGTCGCGGTAGGTCAGCCGGGCCTTGTCGATCAATACCTCGTTGACCCCGACCGACGGTAACGCGCCGGGCG
>JAOTYV010000365.1 GCA_029861675.1 Alphaproteobacteria bacterium | reverse complement strand
AGAGTGGAAGCAGTCATTGTGGAGATACGAAGCCCTTTCAGCGTCAGTTCCTCAACGATCCGGTCTATACCGCCCAGAACGGTCACGTCCACGGCTCTCGTTTCATTGAATGTTTGTCCAGCAGCGGGAGCCCCCGACGTACCCGTTGTGACATCCGAATTTGCCGTTGGACAACCGACTGAAGCAACGGACAGGCTTATGCTGTCTCGCCAGGGTAGCCAAAAGAAGAGTCCGGGATGCGTTGCCGTGATGGAATGTTGTCCGACGCTGAGCGGCCCTCTGCCGGTTGACGAATCGGGAATCTGCAATGCATCGCCAGTTCCCAAATCCCCATCAATACTGGATTTCCACTCAAAGTCACCGGACGACGACGCCCCAAGCCTTCGAGCAGCCTTGAACATTATCGAATCGTTTTGCGTAAACTGCGATCCATCTGGCGGTGAAGTGATCCGAACCCCACATCCGGACACCACTAGGAGTAATAAACTGATAGCGAGAAATGGAGAAAATGACGTCCGTCCACCTAATATTTTATGTCGTTCCTCACCCCACATGGCTCATCAACCTATCCAATCGAGCGTATTCGATTCACGACATCCTATTGCTCTTTGGCGTTGAGCAAGATCAACTTAGACGACCGCTTTGTCCATCACACCTTCGTCGCTCGCTCTAAGGATCGCTTCGCGCTTGAACTCCGCACAGTAGTGCTTGGATCGCTTCGGCTTCGTCATCTGACACCTCCAGATGCTCTTCGCATCGGATTCTAGGTGTCCATTGAAACCGGGCAAGACGAAAAAGCAGAAGTGCCGATGACCTTGTGCCAATGTCTGCCATTGAGGGAATAGCCGACAATCAGGGCGTTGCTTCGGTAGAATTTCAAACTGAGACACGACCCATTATCCGCTTCCCGCGCGCATGCCGTTGCGATGCGGCGAATTACGCTGAAGCGCGGGCAGGGCCCGACCCGGGCGACGCAATCAACGCTCAAGACTTGATTTCGAGAGGCCGCATTGGCGGCAAATCCGGCAACGCCGCCTCGATGGCGTCCTTTGCGGGCAGGCCGGTCTGCGCGCCCATGACCGTGCAGGCGAGGCCGGCGGCGGTACTCGCATGGCGCAGCGCGTCGTGTATCGGAAGGCCTTCATCGAGCGCGGCGGCGAGGACGCCTGCGAAGGCGTCACCCGCGCCGGTGGTATCGATGACGGAGACCGGCAATGTCGGCACCGAGAGGGCGAGGCCCGGTCCGACCGCCGCAGCGCCTTCGCCGCCGAGCGTCATGACGCAGGTCAGCCCGAATGTTTCCGACAAGGCGGTCGGCAGACTGGAACTATCCTGCGCGGCGAAGCCGATATGCGAGGCCACCATGTCACCTTCGATCCGATTGACCAAAAGGACGTCCAGCATTTCCAGGATCGGTTCCGGTACCGGCGCCGCCGGCGCGACGCTGAGCATCACCTTGGCGCCCGCCGCCTTGGCCATACGGACCGCGTTCCAATTCTCCTCATGCGGGATTTCCATCTGCAGGACCAACCAGTCGCCGGGTTCCAGCATGCCGTCGGCGATTTGCGTCGCGGCGGCGTCGCGATTGGCGCCGGAGGCCACGACGATTGCGTTTTCGCCATGTGAATCGACGCACACGGCGGCGCAGCAAGTGGGTTTTTCACTTGTGGCGAGACCCGAGAGATCGACCGCTTCGTCCCGCATCAGGGATAAGGCGCGGCCGGCGAAATCATCCTGCCCGACGCAGCCGATCATGCGAACCGTCGCCCCGGCGCGGCGCGCGGCAAGGGCCTGGTTCGCCCCTTTGCCGCCTGGAATAACCAGGTAATCGGGGCATAGGGTCGTTTCGCCCGGCAAGGGCAAACTATCGACATGCATCACAAGGTCGACGTTTATCGAGCCAAACACGGTTATCATCGAGCATCGATCCGGTAGCCGGCTGGTCTGGCAACCCTACCATGAGACCGCGCCGCCCTGGGCGCGAGAATAACGAAACCGTCCATAGGCACGCGCCGGGAGCGTGCTACAGCGTCAGCTGCCGATTTCCGTTCGCGAAGGGATCGGCACACCAATTCGGTCCGGCGCGGTCTACCAGTCCGAGATTTCGGGCTTCGACATATTGCAAAGATCCAGGACGTCGTGCATGTCGAGGACATCATATTCCTCGTTCAAGAAGGCCACATCGTCTTCGACATCGAAGTCGTCTTCCTTGTCCAAAGTCGCGTCGAAACCGTCTTCGTAATCCTTGTCGGACGATTCCGGCACTGCGTCGCCCGCCGATATCCCGGCGGATGGCTCATTCTCGGTCCCGTTGATATTCGCACTTATTTTCGCGCGGTTCATTATCATTACCCCAATAGAAATTCACTGGTTTGGCGTTAACCAGGCATTGAGGCTATCGGTCTCGGGATTAAAAAATTGTAAACCGCACAAAAAATTTCAATTCACGGGCACCGAAGTCCGGACAGGTATACTGTCGTATATTTTGGTATCCGACCGCCGAACGGCGGGTGCGGCGGGGCCGAAGGAGGGTGAGGCGGAGATGGCGCGGCGCGACCGGCAGCGGGAAACGTGGCGATTGCGGAGCGGCTTTGTGTTTGCCGCGATTGGCTCCGCGGCGGGGCTCGGCAATATATGGCGATTTCCGCATGTTACCGCCGATCATGGCGGCGCGATCTTCGTAATGCTGTATATTTCCTTCATTATTCTCGTTGCGGTACCGGTCATAATTGCGGAAGCCGCGGTCGGCCATCGCAGCCGGCGAAGTCCAATTGCCGCGTTTCAGTTGCTCGGCCGCAACACCCCGTGGGCTGTCACCGGATACCTCGCTGTTGCAACGATCATCGTGGTGCTCGGCTACTACGGGGTCGTTGCCGGTTGGACGGCACGGTATTTTTTCGCCGCGGTAAGCGGGGCCTTATGGTCTATCCCGGCGTCCGGATATGGTGCGTATTTTCAAGAGTTTGTTGCCGACGGGTGGACGCCGATCCTTTGGCAGGCAGCCTTGATGGTGATCACGGTCGCCATCGTATCGGCGGGTGTGCGCGGTGGAATCGAGCGATGCAACCGCTTCATGGTCCCGGTTCTGGCGATTATTCTTGTCGGCTTCGTCGCCTTTGCCCTGACACTCGATGGCGCGGCGCAGGGGCTTGAATTTCTGTTTCGCCCGGATTGGACTGCCCTATCGCGTCCCGACGTCTATCTCGCCGCATTGGGACAGGCCTTTTTTTCGCTCGGCGCCGGCGCGGGAGTCTACCTCACCTATGGCAGTTATTTGCCGGGACGGGGCGGATTGGCGCGACCGGCGCTGGCCGTGGCGGCGGGTGATACCGCGTTCGCGCTGCTGGCGGCGCTGGCGATCTTTCCGGCCCTGTTCACCTTCGGTGGCAAAATCTCCTCGGGCCCGGGGCTGGCCTTCGTCACGTTGCCGGAGTTGTTCCGGGCGATGCCCGCCGGCGCGATCTTCGGATCGATGTTCTTCCTGTTGCTGTGTCTCGCGGCGGTGACGTCGATGGTGTCGATGCTGGAAGTGGTGGTCGCCAGCCTCACCGGCGACGGGCGGCAGCGTCCGCGCGTATCCCTGATTGCCGGATTGGCGATTTTCGCGCTCGGCGTACCGGCGGCGCTTGGCTTCGGCCCGTGGAAGGGTGTTCAGCTTGCGGGCCTCGGCATTTTCGATGTCATGGATTTCGCCGCGTCGAATATCGCGTTGCCCATCAGCGGTCTGTTGATCGCCACGTTTGTCGCCTGGCGATGGGGCAGGGCACGTGCGATCGCCGCGGCAAATCTCGGCGGTGCCTGGTCGGAGGCGTGGTTCCTGGCGCTGCGCTACGGTGCGCCGGTGGCGATTATCCTGGTGTTTCTGGCCGCGACGGGAATAATTTGACGCGGCGGGTCCGCAACACCATTTCTTTGACCGGAACCGCGCCCCGATGGCACGGGCGTCCGTGCGCAACGAAGGCAAAGGATCGACACATGGCGGAGACACAAACGGCGATTTTTGGAGCGGGCTGCTTCTGGGGCATCGAAGCGGCGTTCCGGCGGGTGCCGGGCGTCAAGAGCACGGCGGTCGGCTATTCCGGCGGCGAGAAAGCCAATCCCACCTATCAGGAAGTGTGCAGCGGGATGACCGGCCATGCGGAAGTGGTGCGCGTCGAATTCGATCCGTCCGAGGTGTCGTATGAC
>JAOTYV010000086.1 GCA_029861675.1 Alphaproteobacteria bacterium | reverse complement strand
GCTGTCGCAACACGATACGACAAAAGAGACGACAACTACCTCGCATCCGTCCAACTCGCCTCATTGCGGATTTGGCTGCGAACTTATGAGTCGGTGACCTAGAGCAAATCCCAAGCGAACCGAAACGGTTCGCGACGGCGTATTTGCGTATAAACAAAGAGAGTGACCATTTCACTTGAGTCAATTTAAACAAGAAATGGCCTAGCCCCTCCCGGGAGCGATCCCGCTCGTTCCTCCATCGTCATATATTGAAATCGTAATCGGCCGGTTCACCAACCGGCCGTCATTCGTTCGGGCATCCGCTTAGACTCGAAAAATTATCTCCGGGAGTGATGGGGATCACATCGGGTTTGGTTAATGCGGACGATAATAGCGCCGTAGCAAATTGGGAGGTTTGTGGTGCTGGTAAAACCCGATATTGATTTGGTCGCGCGGATGCTGATTGAACAGCACGGCGCCGACGTTCGTGCCCTGGCCGCGATGAAGGCCGATGAGTTGAATAATATGGGCAATGCGGACAGCATAAACTATTGGCGGCGTATTATGGATGCGATCGACAAGCAGCTACTGGAACCGAGCCCGCAGACGGTTCATTAACGTCTCTCTCGAACGTTAAACCCCCGGAACGCCGCCAAAAGTGCATGGCCGGCCGGTTTGTTTGGATCTGGTCGACTGCCGGGATCCCGGCCGCAGCCTTGAATTCACAACGTACGACCGAAACGACCCGAGGCCGCAGGACAAGCTGCGGCCTCGGTGCCTTCGATATTCCCGCAAGAGGGAAACATATGCGTTGGGGATACATATGCTTATCTAAAATTTATATTGAATTTTAGATAATTGATCAGTGATTTTGGTCACTCCCTCATGCCTTGGACACGGACCCAGCCGGCGGCGTTGTCGCAAAGTCACACATGCGGGTCAGGTGTCCCGTCCAAATGGCAATTTTGGCGGCCAAATCTCGTGAATAAATCCGCACTGTAGGATTCGTTTCTCTCCCATCACGCAAAGTATTACCTTTCGACATAGATAGTATACTTTAGTCATATAACTTATTTCTTAAATATTTATCCAAAATTGAGTGACTTTTTCTAAGCATTAATACTAATATTACTTTTATTGGGAGAGGCGACTTTTGGGGATACTGCAGAATGTCTCAAGTAAAAATATACCTGGTGGGAGGGTCCAATCTTTTCAGGCACGGCCTGAGGAGTTATCTCGATTCGGACACCTTCGTGATCGAAGGCGAATTGGACAGTTACGCGGATTTCGAGCAGACCATTCAAGATAGTGGCACGCCCGATTTGGTACTGTACGCTCGCCCGCATAGCGCCGAAGACCCTGCCGCAGCGGTACGGTCAATCAATGAGGCGCTGCCGGATACCCACATTCTGGTCATGGCGGAATCATTGGTCGCCGAGGAATTCAGCGCGTGTCTCGGCGCCGGCGTGAGCGGCTATCTGCTGAGCGATATTTCCAAGGACGCTTTGTTGCACTCGATGCAACTCATCCTGTTGGGTGAGAAGGTATTTGCAACCGAGTTGGCGAAGCTTTGGATGAATGGCGGACTGGAGCGGCGCGCGACGCCGGTCAGGAAGCTCGAGCATAACTTGACCGGGCGTGAGAGTGAAATTCTGGGTTGCCTGCTCGAGGGCGATTCGAACAAGCTCATCGCACGGCGCCTGGAAATCACCGAATCAACGGTGAAGATCCACATGAAATCGTTGCTACGGAAGATCAATGTTCAAAACCGCACGCAGGCCGCCATTTGGGCAATGGAATCCGGCTTTGCAGGCAACGGCATGACGGTAAACGGCTAGAGACGGGATAGGGACTAAAAGGCCGCTGAGGGTGAGGGCCAAGCACTAAGTATCCCCGAATTAGAAAAACACTAGGTACGGCCCGGGTTCCCATTAGGAGCCCGGGCCGTCGCAATTTCGCTTCTCGGAAACGTCCGCGCGCTATCGTTTCCGCCAGCGCCTTGGTCGAACTTTAGTCGACTTCAAGCGCGCCCTTGCCGGCGATTTTACGGGCGATCACCACCGTCGCAACACTGAGGAAAGCAATCAAAACGGACACCGCGGCGGCATGTTCGACAGCCCCGTCATCGAGGAACTGGTAGACCGCAACCGCCATGGTTTCCGTCCCCGGCTGGGCGAGCAGGATCGACATGGCGAGCTCCCGCAGCGAGATCGAGAAGATCAAAACCCAGGCGACCCACATGCCGGTCTTCATCAATGGAATGGTGATGTCCCAAACCATGCGGGCCCAGCTTGCCCCGGCGATCCGCGCCGCTTCTTCAAGCTCTTCCATGATCTGTTTGATGGCATTTCGCAGGAAGATGTAGGCGAACGGAATCTTTTTCGCCATATAGGCCACGAACAGGATCCACAGACTGCCGTACAGCCAATTGATATAACCGATCAGGATACCGACGCCCATGGCCACCGCCGGGAAGGCGAAGGTGATCATGATGATCACGGTCACCGAGCCACGACCCACGATCTCGGTCCGTTCGACGATCCAGACATAGGCAATGCCGAGCATGACGCAGAGAGTGGCGGTACTGATGGACAGGATAAAGCTGTTCTTGATCGATTGAATCACGATGAAAGTGTCATCGAAGAAGATTTCATAGTTCTCCAACACCATGTTGCGGAACTCGATCGGCGCGCCGAAGGTGTTCAGCAACGACAGGATGAACAGGCCGCCCATCGGCAGCAGCACGCTGAAGAAAATTACGAATAGACAGAGACCGAAGGCCGCCCAGCGCCAATGCCCCAAATCGACCGCACTGGCCTGACCGGCCTTGCCGGTCAGCGTGGTGTAACGGCTGCGTCCGAGCCACCATTTCTGCACCAGCAGGCAGGCCGCCGTGAAGAAGACGATAGGGACCGCCACGGCGGCGGCGAGTTCGAATTTCGGCGGATGGAGAATCAAGGTGTAGATTTTGGTCGTCAGTACGTGAAAGCCGCCGGGGAAGCCAAGGGCGGCCGGTGCGCCGAAGGCAGCCAACGCATCCAGTATGCACAGCAGGGCGCCCGACAGCACCGCGGGGGTCACCAGCGGCATGGTAATGGTCAAGGCGGTCCGCACCCGGCCGGCGCCCAGATTGCGCGCGGCCTCTTCATACGACGGATCCATGTTGTCCAGCGAGGCGCTGACCGCGAAGAACACCAGCGGATAAAAATGCATGATTAAAATGAAGGCCAGGCCTTCCATGGTGAAGATATCGAGCAACGGCTTATCGAGGCCGAACACGGCGATGAAGAATTTGTTCAACTGTCCGGAATTCGGCGCCATCAGAAAGATCCAGCCGATCGTGCCGATGAAAGACGGGATTACGAAGGCAATACCGGCGAAGGCGCGCACGAACAGCTTGCCGGGCATATTGGTGCGCGACACCATCCACGCCATAGGCAAGCCCAGCAACAGGCATCCTACCGGAACCACGACGCCCAGCATCATCGAATTCATAAGCGCCTTGAACAGGTCCTTCCGCTGCATGACTTCGATGTAGTTTTGCCCGGTCAACCCGCCTTTGGGATCGACGATGCTGAACTGAAACAGCAGCCACACCGGATAGATCACGAGCATTCCGAGGATGATCACCGCCGCGAACAGCAGCGTGTATTTCATCGGTTCCCGCGCGTAGCCGAGGCGGAAATCCGCCCAGCCCCGTAAGAATCGATCGCCAATTCCGCTCAAGAACGAGCCGGGTTCAACCGTTGTCGTTGTGGCCATTATCTGATCACCCAAGCAAGGTCAGAGTTGAAGTTGATACTTACCTCGTCGCCAAAGTCCATATTCGGGACCTGACATCTGAAATCCTGGCCCTGGACATCGAGCCGGAGGTCGATCCGGTTGCCGAGGAAGGCGCTTGCCTGAACTTTCGCAGTGATCGGCGGATTGTCGCCTTCGATAGCGCCGTTCACCCGGATCGCTTCGGGCCGCAGGGAGACCGTGATGGGGCTCCCTTTGGAAAGTTGGCCGATGAGATCCTTGGGACCGCTCGCCCAGAACGGCTCGCCGAGTTTCTGCGACACGCGCACGCGGCCGGCCGACGCGTCGGTATCCTCGACCTGACCGCTCACCATATTCGTGATACCGACGAAGGAGGCGACGAAATGGGTCGCGGGATGCAGGTATATCTCGCTCGGTGTATCCACCTGCTCGATCTTGCCCGCGCTCATCACCACGATGCGGTCCGCCAACACCAATGCCTCTTCCTGGTCATGCGTCACATAGAGCGTTGTCATGCCAATGCGTTGTTGCAGTTCCTTCAATTCGAAACGCATCTCCTCGCGAAGTCCGGCATCGAGATTGGAGAGCGGTTCATCGAGCAGCAACATTGCGGGCTCGGCGACAATCGCCCGGGCGAGGGCGACGCGCTGCTGTTGACCGCCGGAGAGTTCGCCGGGATAGCGTTCGCCGAGGCCGCTCAGTTGCACCAATTCCAGGGCGCGGTCGACTCTTTCGGCAATTTCCTTCCGCGGCCGCTTTTGGATAACCAGTGCGTAGGAAACATTCTGGAAAACGTTGCGATGCGGCCAGACCGCATAATTCTGGAAGACCATGCCAAGGTTGCGCTTTTCCGGGGGCAGCATGTTGGCATCTGTAGCGATGATATTGCCGTCCAGCAGAATTTCGCCGCCGTCCGGTTGAATGAAACCCGCGACACTACGGAGCGTGGTCGTTTTGCCGCATCCGCTGGGGCCCAGCAGGACGACGCTTTCGCCGTTGGCTATACTGAGGTTTATGCCGTCGACTGCGCGTACCTCGCCAAAGCGTTTTTCCAGACCACGCAGTTCCAGTTTAACGTTTTCGTCGACCATCGCGCTGTTTACTCCCAGTTCTTGATCTCATTAGGTATCGTATCTGTAGCCGGACGATGTAGAGGCCTAATTACAATGGTATTCATGCACCGGCCAGCTTCCCATCCATTGCCATGGATAGGAAGCCGGTCGTGCATAACCGTATCGGTCGTTAGCTGCGTTTGCCCATTAGGTCGCCGAACTTCTCCAAGAACTCCTTCTGTCCTTTGATCATGAATTTCAAGTTCGGATTCACCAGATTGAACGACTTCAGCGGCGGCATTCCCTTCGGCGGTTCGGCACCGTCGAGGGAACCCCATTGGCGTCCCCATCGGGCGAGCTGAGCCTGGCCTTCCATGGAATAGGTCCATTCCATCAGCAATTTCGCCGCGTTCGGATGTTTGCCCGTTTTCAGGATGCCCATCGGCGAATGGTTGATGATGGCGCCGTCCTTGTAGGCGTACCAGTTGATCGCCTGGCCCTTATCCATCGCCACCACGATATTGTGCGAAGATATTGCGACGGCGAGGGGGCGCTCTCCGGCGACCAGCATACGGGCGGCCGCGCTGTTGCCCCGCGTGTAGAACAGGTTCTGCTTGCCGAGTTTCTCGAGGAATTTCCATCCGCCGGCGATGTCGTTCCGCACCATCGTTGCATAGAAGGTGCGCGACGATCCTGCTGTCTCCGGATGCGCCGAGATCAACTGATCCTTCCATTTCGAATCCAGAAGGTCGGTGAACTTGTTCGGCAGGACGCCCTTGTCCTTGATCAGGTTGGTGTTGTAGGCGCCGAGCAGCAGGAACACCGTGCGGGAAATCCAATGGCCGTCGGGATCCTTAAATTTGGCGTCGATTTTATCGAACAGGGCCGGCTTGTATGGAACGTAGAGTCCTTTATCGCGCCAGACTTCTGCCATGTAGGGGACGGAAACACTGATGACGTCGGGCCGGGGCTTGCCGGCTGCCATTTCAGCGGAAAAGGTCTGGATCAGCTTTCCCGAGTTCTTGCGCAGCAATTTCAGCTTTACGCCCGGAAATTTCTTCTTCCAGAATTTGCTGAATTTCTTGTTGTAGGCTTTTCGGCCGGTCGTATAGAAAATGACCTCGCCTTCGCTTTTGGCTGCTTCGTACAGTGCCTTGATGCGTTGTTCCGTCGTATCGGCATAGCCGGAACTCGGCAGCGCCAGTGCGGCGGCAATGCCGATCGCGACGAGAATTCTCCCGCAAGCTCCCATCATCGAATTTCTCCCTTTCATTCGTATCGATTGCGCTTTCTCCGTTCCATGACCGTCAACAGAATTCAGCTTTCCGAGGGGGCGATCGCTCAGACGCAGGAAGCCGCCAGCCGGCGATTTGATTCCTGTACGGCGTCGCTGTGAAAATGCGCCAGCCAATTCAGAACAGAAGCGCTTCATTGATATTCGACCACATTTAACCAAACCGTGACAAGCGCCGCGGCCGGACTCCGCGGTACCGATGCCCGGTCAATTCACCACGGGAAAACGGCATAAAGGTTTGTTAATTAATAACTAAATAAACTCTCTCCGGCGCTGATTCGATCCCGGCGACAGGCAATATAAAAAGTACTTGCGCAAATCGGGGACCGTATTCGGCGCGAATCAAGATCGGCAAATTAACCTTAATGATTCTCCGTACTGCCTTGAAATTTTACAAATATTTAAATGTGGTCGGCGATAATCGGACCATTCCGATCCCGTACGCGATCATGGAGTGGGACGGAACAGGAGAGACTGAGCGCATTATGACGGCGGATTTCAATCCCGTGCCGGTAATTATCGCGGGGCTGATGGGCGCAACGGTAATCGTCGGAGTCATTTACTTTCTAGCGGTGATATGGAAGCGCCGCTCCGGCGTACCCTATTGCCTGTCGGCATGCCTGTTTTATGGCCTGCTCTATGTCGCCACGTTTCAGTACGGAATTCTCAATCTGGATTTGGCGGGCCGTAAGTTTCCGGCTGACAGTGTCTGGATTGTCGTGCTCGGCCAGAGCGCGATAACGGCGTTCGGCGCCATGCTGCTTACCCTGATCCTGTTTGGCGGTTTCATTGCGATCCGGTCGCGGCCGGACCGGCCGGTAAACCAGGTAAAGGCATTCGCCGGCTGTACCTTGTTTTGTCTGGCCCTGGGGGCCCTGTTCAATCCGATCGACGCGGCGAAGAAGCGCGAGAGAGCTCCCGTCGTTGCCGCGGCGGCCTTGGCGACGGGCACTGCCCGAGCCGCGGCGCGTGCCAAGCGGCAAACCGATCAAACCGTGGCGGGTCTGCTCAAGCGCGGCATTATCGAACGTATCGAAAACGGAAAATACAATGTCACGCATTTTGTCGGGGCGGGGTTTCGCAAATTCCCCGATACGGCAATCGAAAGTTACGCCAAGACGGCATTGGCCGATCATCTGTATTTCAATGGGGGCCGGTCGAAACCGGTTGTCTTCAGGGACAGCAAAAGCGGCCGCCGCATCGCCGTGCGTTATCCGGACGGACGCTTCAAACGGGATTGATCCAGGACTCTAGTCTTGTGTGACCCGGCACGCTGCCAGCGGAGGGGTAACGGCTACCGGCTGTACAGCACCCCGCCATCGATCACCAGCTCCGCGCCGGTGACGTACCGGCTTTCGTCGGAGGCGAAATACAGCGCCGCGTTGGCGATATCCTCGACGGTGCCGAGCTCGCCGAGCGGGATGCCCTTCAAGCGCTCCTTCGCGCCCTTGTCGGCGTCGCCCCAGGAATGTTTGAGGACATCATCGCCGAGCGGCGTCCGGACCATGCCCGGATGGATCGAGTTGCAGCGGATCTTGTAGCCTTTGCGGCCGCAATAGACCGCGACCGACTTGGTCAACTGCCGCACCGCGCCCTTGCTGGCGCCATAGGCGACGATATCGGGTGTGGCGCGGATCCCCGCGATCGACGAGATGTTGACGATCGATCCGCCGCCGCTTTTCGCCATGGCGCCGATCACGGCGCGGCAGCCGAGGAATACGCCGTCCATGTTGATGTCGTTGACGAAGCGCCATTCCTCCAGGCTGATGTCTTCGATCGATTGCGGCGCACCGCTGCCGAAGACGCCGGCGTTGTTCATCAGGACATGCACGCCGCCGAAGGATTCCACGGTGGCGTCCACCACGGCCTTCCATTCGGCTTCCCGCGTCACGTCATGCGCCATCGACGTGGCGGCGTCGCCAATGCTCTTTGCGACCTTTGCGGCCCCCTTGTCGTTCTTGTCGGTGACCATCACTTTCGCGCCCTCGCGGGCGAAGATCTGCGAGGCCGTCGCCCCGAATCCCGATGCGCCGCCGGTGATCAGCGCAACCTTGCCATCCAATCGTCCCATCGTTCTCCCCTTTTACGAATATAAATCAGTTACTTGTTTCCCACCCTTCTTCCAGTCGGCGACACCTTCAGACGATGCTGCGAGTGCGGCCGCCATCCGCCAGATAAAGCGCCCCCGTGCAATAGCCCGCGGGCTCGCTGCACAGGAAAGCCGTCATCGCCGCGAACTCCTTGGGATCGCCCAGGCGACCCGCCGGGATCGACTTGACCCGTTCGGCCATGACTTCTTCCTCGCTGATGCCGCGACGCTTGGCCGTGGTCGCGACCGACGAGCGCGTGCGGTCGGTCAGGATCGAACCGGGCGAGGCGATATTGGCGGTCACGTTGTGCTTCGCGACTTCGGTCGCCAGCGTCTTGGTGTAGTTGACGATCGCGCCGCGCAGCGTGTTCGACAGCACCATGTTGTCCAGCGGCTCCCGATTGCCAGCCGAGCTGATCGTGACGATGCGGCCCCATTTGCGCTCGATCATCCCGGGCAGTACCAGGCTGGTGATGCGGATGACGCTGCGCACCATCTTGTCGAACTGCTCGACCAGATCCGCGTCCTTCACGTCGACCGCGAATCCCAACGGCGGGCCGCCGTGGTTGTTGACGAGAATGTCGATGCCGCCGAGCGCTGCCTCCGCTTCCGCCGCGAGGGTGTTCATGTTGTCCGGGTTCGAGACGTCGCCGAGCAGCGGCACCACCTTCGCGCCGGTATCGGCGGCAATCGTGCCGGCCGCCTCGGTCGCGCGCTCCAGGCTGGAACTGCTGACCGCGACGTCGACGCCTTCGCCCGCCAGCGTGTGCGCCGTGGCGTAACCGAGCCCCTTGCTCGATCCCAGAACGAGCGCGCGTTTGCCCTTGATGCCCAGGTCCATCTGCGTCTCCCCATGATAAATTGCGTTCGCCACGGTTGCCCCGTGGCTGTTTTGCCGATTTATAGTACAAGCCTTTGCGCGCGCCGGTGCAAGGGATGGAGCGCGAACGGCAACATCAAACGCATGGGAAGCAGGCATGGACTACGTTGATTTCGGAAAGACCGGCTTGAAGGTCAGCGTCGCGGGCCTCGGCTGCGGCGGCAACGCCAGGTTGGGGCAAACCCGGGGCATGAGCGAAGACGAGTCGGTGGCGCTCGTGAGAACCGCGATGGACCTCGGTGTGAATCTCCTGGACACGGCGGCCAACTACAAAACCGAAACGATCGTCGGTAAGGCGATAAAGGCGGTGCCGCGCGATCAGGTCGTCGTCACCACCAAGGCGTCGATGCGCGGAAAAGACGGCGTGGCGTCGGCCGAGGAAATCATCGCCAGCCTGGACAATTCCCTCCGCGAACTCGATACGGATTACATCGACGTGTTCCAACTGCACGCTGTGGCGCCGGATGCGTACGACCATGCGCTGAACGAGCTCGCGCCCGCGCTGCTGCGGGAACAGGAAAAAGGCAAGTTCCGCCATCTCGGCATCACCGAAACCTCGCCGTTCGACCACGAGCACAAGATGCTGCAGCGCGCCGTGCATGACGGTATCTGGAAAGTGATGATGCTGGGATTCAACCTGATGCATCAGAATGCGCGGCGCGAAGTGTTTCCCGAGACCATCAAGAACGGCATCGGCACCTTGCTGATGTTCGTCGTGCGCAACGTCTTCAGCCAGCCGGGCAAGTTGCAGGAAGTCATGCAGGAACGTGCGGCCAAGGGCGAGATCCCCCAGGAATTTGCCGAGATGGATGACCCGCTCGGCTTCCTGGTCCATGATGGCGGGGCCAACAGCCTGATCGATGCCGCCTACCGCTTCGTCCGCCACGAGCCGGGGGTCAGCGTCGTCCTGTTCGGCACCGGCAATGTG
Organism: Alphaproteobacteria bacterium; assembly: GCA_029861675.1. The sequence continues at coordinate 5,504 of JAOTYV010000086.1, read as the reverse complement.
GATCACCTCAAGACCAACATCGACTCCATCTGCAGTCCGCCGCTGCCCAAGGCGGATACGGACAAGCTCTCCGAGCTGTTCGGACATTTGCTGGGGGTGGGGTTGGAATTACCGGACCGGAGCGCGCGGCGGGATCCGAAGAATAGATAGGTCGTTCGTCATCCCGGAAGTCGCGCAGCGGCTATCCGGGATCCATGGAATCTTCGCATCGCTGAATTCCCGCCTTTGCGGGAATGACGCGGTTTAAGCCGTTCGCGCCAACGCACGTTGATTGCCCAGCGTCATCGCACACGCTTCCGCCGCTTCCTTGCCCTTGACCACGAAATGGTCGTGGAAGAAGCGCGCGTGCTCCCCGGACTCGTGAAAATGGTGCGGGGTCAGCACTACGGAAAGGACCGGCACCTCGGTGTCGAGCTGGATTTGCATCATTGCGTCGAGCACGGTGGAGGCGACGAAATCGTGCCGGTAGATGCCGCCGTCGACGATCAGTCCGGCGGCGACGATCACCGCGTAGCGGCCGGTCTTCGCCAGCAGCTTCGCCTGCAGCGGGATTTCCAGGCTGCCCGGCACCTCGAACACGTCGATCTGTTCTGTGGTCACGCCGTGGCCGCGCATCTCGGCGGTGAAGGACTCGCGCGCCCGGTCGACGATCTCCTTGTGCCAGCAGGCCTGGATGAAGGCGATTCGCACGTCCTGGTCTGATTTGCCCGTGGCGGTCGGCGGCGACAAATCGACTTTGGTTCGAAGGGGCTGCGTCATGGCGATACCTCGTTGTTCAAATCCAGACCCAGGGCGTTCGGGAAACAACGATGCGCACCATGCACGCGGCGACGCAGGATACCGTCATCCCGTTCTCTCTCATCCGGACTCTCACCGTCGGCGCCGGTTTCACACCGGCTCTGCTGACCCCGCCGCTGGCCGTTAATCCAGCCGACGGGCGCTCGCGGGCTCATGCACCATGTGCATTTACCGCCGGTGGGGAATTTCACCCCGCCCCGAGAACGCGCCACACTCCGCAAGTTTGCGGAGGGTGACAGGGAGGATTATAGACGGGAAGGGGCGGCGTGCAAAATCGAACCGCACTAATTGTTAGTGTGGCCCACCGCGGCGCTCACAACCCCCATTCCTCACTGGCGAAGCGGGCTTCGGTGCCGTTCGGGTCGGAGAATTCGTAACCGCAGGCGATGTAGTGCCGGGCCGAGAGGCCATTGCCCTTGAATCCGAGATAGAGGCAGAGGCCGCCGATCGCCAGCGACAGGTAGAGCTGCAGCTCGGCGGCATTCGCGAGCGAGCCCGCGGCCGTCGGCAGGAAGAGCCGCAGACACCAGGTGATGACCATGACCGTGCCCCAAAACGACAGGCCGCGGAGGTATAGCGGCAGTCCGAAAAAGCCTGCGGCGAGGAAGATCGACCAGCTCCATCCGGTATCGACCAGTTTGATCTTTCCGGTGCCCCGGTGGCGCAGCGCGACCCGCATGGCTGACTCTTTCCTGACCGTCACTCGAAGGGTGAGGTGAGGCGGCAGTATCGGAACTGTTTCTTAACGTCCCGTGAAGGATACGGCCCGACGGGCCGCTCCGCGCAATTGGCACTTGAATTTATACCGTTATATTCGCTGGTTAGGCGTGCCCGCTTTACTTCAAGAGCGCCGAATAGTTGACCCCGATATCCGCTTCGCCGCCGGGCGACCCGACGCCGGTTCCGATGACCAGCCCCGCAAACTTGGGCGGCTGGATGCCGGGCGCATTGTCGAAAAGGAAAATCGCTTGGATGTCGAGTCCCTTGGGCATCTTGCCGGGCGGGAGCGGCAGCGGCAGGACGCCGGCAGGGGTGGTGGCGGATCCGACCGGCGCAGCCATGCGGTAGCCGATTTCGACACTCCAGGAGAAGCCCTTCAAATCCCTTTCCTCGACCGTGTAGAACCCGACGAAGGCCGATGCGTCGCCGCCGGGCACCGGCGCGCCAACGGTGACGCTTAGGCCGAGCATCGTTCCGATAGGTTTGAGACGGCCAGGCCGCCAGACCAATTCCGCCGATCCGTTGCCGCCGATCAGGTAGGGTGACGTGCCGTCGCCGACCACCCCGAGGCTGAAGTGCCGGATGGGCGGAATTTGCCGCCGCGCCTGTTGCAGGAGCACCGGCATCGTGATGTCGCTTGCCGCCGATGCGAACTGGATCGGGGCGACCATGTCCGCGCGGCGCTTATTCTTCGCATTGAAGCGCTTGATCGCGGCCATCAACTTGTCGTCACGGTATTTCTTCGGATCTTTGCCGGTCAGCAGGGATTTCTGCGCCCGCGGCAGGCTGAGCACCGCCTGGACGATCAGGTCGGAATACGGCCGGATTTCCTTCAGCGCGCGCTTGACCAGGCCCTTCGGCGGCTTCACGCGGAGCTTCGGCGGATTGATGGTGACGCGAAAGCAGGCTTTCGGCTGCTTGGTCAGGTCCTTGCCGAGCGCGATGCCGCGGGCATAGCCGCGGGGGCAGGAATAGCACTGATCGAGCACGCCGTTACGGAATTTGCCCTTGCCGCATCCCGCCTTGCCCCGATATCGCGCGGCGACCCGTTTCGTCTTGATGCGCTTGTAGCAGGCTTTTGGGCCGGCGACGGATTTGAGCGAGCGTTTGTACCCCTGACAGGAATAGCACCGCCCTTTGCCGACATCGAGAAACCAGCCCTTCTGGCATTTCGTTTTGACCAATTTCCCGGTCGGTTTCTTCGGACCGGCGGCACGCTTGTATTTCTTATAAGCCTTGCGCTTGCACGCCTTGTTGCTCTTGACCGGAAAGGTCGTGCGGTGCGGCGCGCTGGCCGGGCAGCTCCAGCATTGATTGCGGATGATATTGCGGAACGACCGGTTCCACTTGACGCCCGTCTTGTCCTTGAACGCGCCGTATTTGCTCCTGCAATTGGCCTTGCCGGCCCATTTTGCCGGCGAATGCTGGGTGGCGACGAGCGGCTTTTTCGCCGCGTCTGCCGGTGATACCCAAAAAAAAAGCCCCGAATAACAGGGGTGTCAAAAAAAGAGACAGAAACTTGGTCGAATATTTCATGAGCCTGACTATCCGTATTGGTCCGAATTCAGCGGTATTGTTGTAGCGCCAGATGTATTCAGATCAAGAGGATCGTTTCGCTGCCCGATTGGCGGCGGCTCTCAGGCGTCGAACAGGCTCCGCCCGATGATCTCGCGCATGATCTCGCTGGCGCCGCCGGCGATGCGGCTCATGCGGGCGTCGGCCCAGGCGCGGGCGATCGGGAATTCCCACATATAGCCGTAGCCGCCATGCAACTGGACGCAGTCGTCGAGCACCCGGCACAGCAATTCGGTCGAGTGCAGCTTGGCCATCGCCGCGTCCTCGGCGGACAACTTACTGTCACCATGCAGTTCGAGGCAGCGGTCGATGAAGGTACGGCAGACGGTGGCCTCGGTTTTGATATCGGCGAGGGTGAAGCGGGTGTTCTGGAAGGCCGCCAGCGGACGGCCGAAGGCCTCGCGCTCCTGCACGTAACTGACGGTCCACTCCAGCGCCGTCTCGATCGAAGTGGCGCAGCGCAATGCCACCAGCAGGCGCTCCTGCGGCAATTGCTGCATCAACTGCGCAAATCCTTGGCCCTCTTGTTCGCCCAGCAGGTTGGCGGTCGGCACGCGGACGTCGTTGAAGAACAGCTCCGAGGTGTCCTGCGCCTTGTAGCCGACTTTCTCCAGATTGCGTCCGCGCGCGAAACCCTCGCGGCCGCGTTCCACCAGGATCAGGCTGATGCCCTTGCCGCGGGCGTCCGGATCGGTCTTCGCCACCACGACGACCAAATCGGCGAGCTGACCATTGCTGATGAAGGTCTTCTGGCCGTTCAGGACATACTGGTTGCCGTCCATCACGGCCCGGGTGCGAATGCCCTGCAGGTCGGAGCCCGCGCCGGGTTCGGTCATCGAAATCGCGCCGATGACCTCGCCTGTGGCCATCTTGGGCAGCCAATCGCGCTTCTGCTCCTCGGACCCGTAAGCGGCGATATAAGGCGCGATGATGTCCGAGTGCAGATAGAAGGCGGGGCCGGTCGTCCCGGCGCGCGCGAGCTCTTCGACCACGATGGCGCTGAAACGGAAATCCGCGCCCGCGCCGCCATATTCTTCGGGGATGGTGCAGCACAGCAGCCCGACCGCGCCGGCCTTTTGCCAGATCTCGCGGCTGACCACGCCGTCCTTCTCCCATTGCGCGTGATGGGGGATTACCTCCTTCTCGATGAAGGCGCGGACGGTTTCGCGGAATAATTCATGCTCGCCGGCGTAGACGGTGCGCGGGATCATGCGCTTCGCTCCTGTTTCGATGAAATGCCGAAAACAACGAAACGTGTCATTCCGGACGGCGCAATGCGCCAAGCCGGAATCCATGAGACGCCGCTATGCCTGGATACCCGCTTCCGCGGGTATGACGATATTTGTTGTTTCCCGGAGACTTGTGACGAAACGCAAACGTGATTTGTCATGTGTCGGCAGCCTTTTCTCCGGCGGCCCGGGCGACCGTGCCGATCGTATTGGAGACGAGGCGCGCGGCCGCCAGCGCCGCGTGACCGTTGGGGTCGAGCCCGGGGGCGAATTCGACCAGATCCATACCGGCGATCTGCGCGCGCTCGGCGATGCCGTGGATCAGATCGACCACCTGCCAATAGGTCAGGCCGCCGGGCGCCGGCGCGACCACCGCCGGGATCACGGACGGGTCGAGGCCGTCGCAGTCGATGGTGATGAAACACCGCGCGCCTTCGGGTATGTGCCGCAGGGCCGTCTCGATGCCCGATTGGTGGATTTCGCGCGCGGTGACGATGTGCGAGCCCCATGCCAGCGCATCGTCCAGTTCGGCACGGCGGGCGCTGCCGACGCCGCGCAAGCCCACCTGAATCATGCCGGTGACCCAGGGCATCTCGGAGGCGCGGCGCATCGGGCTGCTGTAGCCGTGTCGGATACCGTTGACCTCGTCGCGCCAGTCGATGTGGGCGTCGACCTGCACGACGCAGACAGGGCCGTGGGCTTTGAAGCCCGCGACGACCGGGATCACCACGGAATCGTCGCCGCCGAGCACGATCGGGACCGCACCCGCATTCAGGATCGCATCGACCGCCCCGGCGATTCGCTCCCGGTTGCCGTCCGCGTCCGTCGGGTCGCAGGACAGGTCGCCGCAATCGACGACGCGAATGTCGCCTTCATCTCCCAACAAGGGACCGCCGAGGTCGAAATCGTGGTGCGCCAGCTTGTCGGCTTGCCGACCGATTCGCTCCCGCAATGCCGCGGGCGCGCCGGCGCAGGGGCTTTGGTCCGTCCGGTACGGCGTTGCGTGCGGCGCACCCAGGATCGCGATGTCCGCATCGAGGCGGGGTGAGGCTTTGGCCGCCGGGAAACCGAGAAATGTCGATGCCATGAAGGTGCTTTCCCTGGGACCATTTGCAAGCGGGGAATCGCGGTATAGGCTAGGCCAAAACGACGGCAAGGCAACCGGACGAATCATGAGCAGCA
>JAOTYV010000364.1 GCA_029861675.1 Alphaproteobacteria bacterium | reverse complement strand
CGAGCCGTCGATGTTGAAGGCCGGACCGCCTGAATTTCCTTTGTTGATGGGCGCGTCAATTTGAATGAAATCGTCATACGGCCCTTGACCGATGCTGCGATGATGGGCCGAGACGATCCCGGCCGTAACCGTATGGCCGAGGCCGAAGGGATTGCCGATCGTCACTACCCAATCGCCGACTTTCGGCGCCTTTGTGTCGCTGAAGGCCACATGCGGCAACGTTCGGCCGGCATCGACCTTCAAGACGGCGAGATCGGTCAACGGATCGCGGCCGATCAGCCTGGCATCGAATTCGGTGCCGTCCTGCATCTTCACCCGGATCTTGGAACTGCCGCGCACGACGTGATCGTTGGTAACGATGTAGCCCGCCGGATCGATGATGAAACCGGATCCGGCGCCCCGCAGGGGCCGCCGCGGCATTGGCTGGAATCGCTGATTGTCTTGTCCCGGCTGTGCGCGGAATTGCCGCGACGGATCGCCGCCGAAGAAGCGCTTGAGAAAATCCTCCATGCCCTCGGGGACGCCGGAAGGCGTATCGCCGTGGCCGGTCGCCGACGCGGTTTGTGGGTTGTGGGTCACCTGGATGCTAACGACGGCCGGGCCCACCTTTTCGATGACTTGAGAGAAACTGCGCGGCAGCGCTGACGGCGCCTCGGCCGCGACCGTAGCGGCCGGCGTCGCCTGGACACCGCTTTCGCTCAACACGCCGATCGCGGTACCCGCCGCGATCAGTGCCATCGTCGCGATCACCGTCGACTGTGTCTTATAGCCTTGCAACAAGCGTGATTTCAGGCCCATCGATCCAACTCCATCTCCGTGAAACGAGTTGTGACCGGGCCGGAACCGCGACTATGGCTACAGGAACATCGATCGTCGCGCCTAACCGTCCCGGTCACACTGACCAAAATAGGGACACCCTACTTACGGCGCGCTTTCGCCAACCTTACAAAGCCGTAAGGTTGGCCGGCAGGACAATTGGAGCGGACTGCTTGGAAATATACGCGGAATCCCGCTTTATTCGACGTCGATGACGATGTTGCCCGAATCGTCCCGGGAAACCGAAGTTCCCGGAGGCACGACCACCGTCGAATCATATTCTTCGATGATCACGGGGCCGGGGCGGGGCGTCGCGGACAAGGCAGCGCGGGAGAGAATCAGGGTCCGCATGTCACCTGCCTCGGGGCCAAAATACACCAGGCGTTCGCCATTTTCTTCCGTGGATGCGCTTTCGGTATCGCGCCAGACTCCCGCTTGCTCGACGCCGCGCGCGACCGTCGCGACGAGATGGCAATTGACCAACTCATAGGCCGCGTGGTCGGATCGGTGACCGTAACTGCGCTCGTATTCCGCCTCGAAAGCGACTTCGGCCTCGGCAAGCGCCGCCTCGAGAGGCTGGTCGTAGGCGAACGGCACCATGATTTCGGAGGACTGTCCCGCGTATCGCATATCGGCCATCGCCGAAAAGGAAACCGAGGATTCGGCGATTCCTTCTTCTGATATACGTTTCAATAAGTTACGGCGCATCTTCTTAAAAACACCTCTGATTCCGGAGACTTCCGGCGCCCGGGTGCCGGTCAGGACCGTACGGGTCGTGTGATGTTCGACCGCGGCGCGCAGCAGGCCAAAGGCGCTGAACAGTCCGGGCGCCGGGGGGACAAGAACACGCCGGATGCCGAGGGCACGCGCAATGCCGGCCGCATGGATCGGTCCCGCACCGCCAAACGCCATCATGACAAAATCCGCGGGGTCGCGTCCGCGCTCCACCGATACGGATTTGATCGCGCGCACCATATTCGAGTTGGCGACCGTGTGGATGCCATGGGCCGCTTCCAGCAGCGCCATTCCGAACGGCGCGGCAATCCGGGCCGCGATTGCGTCGCGGGCCAGCGCGCCATCGACTTGCAACGCGCCGCCGGCGAGCGATCCGTCATGCAGATATCCGAGGACGAGATTGGCGTCGGTAACGGTCGGCGCTTCGTTGCCCATGCCGTAGCACACGGGGCCGGGCGCTGCGCCCGCACTGCGCGGGCCGACCCGCAAGGCCCCGGCATCGTCGATCTCGGCAATGCTGCCGCCGCCGGCGCCAACTTCCGAAATATCGATGACCGGAATACGCAACATGTATCCGCCGCCGCGCACCAGCCTGCTGCTGACCGAAACCGGTGCGCCGACCTCGTAATCGCGGGCGCGCAGGATTTGTCCGCGTTCGATAATCGACGCCTTGGTCGTCGTGCCGCCCATATCCAGGGTGATGACGTTGTCGTACCCGGCGGCCCTGGCCGCGCGCGCGGCCGCCACCACACCGGCCGCCGGACCGGATTCGATGATCGTCACCGGGCGTTCCGCCGCCGTTCGCGCCGGTACCAGCCCGCCATTCGACTGCATTACCAGAATCGGAGCGGTGACATCGATATCCCGAAGCTGCATCCGCAGTGCCATGAGATACCGGTCGATCAGGGGCCCGACATAGGCGTTCACCACGGTGGTGCTGCTGCGCTCGAATTCCTGAATTTCCGGCAACACCTCCGACGACAGGGAGATGTGGATGTCCGGAAGCCGTTTCCGCAGATACGCACCGGCCGCGCGCTCATGCGCCGGATTGCGGTAGGCATGCAGGAAACAGATCGCAACGGCCGTCACGTTTTCCTGATTTATCGACTCAATGATATCGTCTAGCTCATTGATAACAATATCTTCCAGGATCGTGCCGCTGGCATCCAGCCGCTCCGTAACCTCATAGCGCAGGCCGCGCGGGACGAGGGGCGCCGGCTTTTGCCAATCGACGTCGTAGGATGACGGAATGCGAATGCGGCGCAGTTCGAGAACGTCGCGAAATCCGGCGGTCGTGATCAGCGCCGTCCGGACGCCCTTGCGTTCGAGGATTGCGTTGGTCGCAACCGTCGTCGCATGCACAAGCTCGGCCACGTCGACATCGCCCTTTGCGGCGCTATCGGTCAGGTAGCCGCGGACGCCGTCGACGATCGCGCGGGCATAATCATCGGGTGTGGAGGGTAATTTACGTTTTTTGAGACGGCCATCCGACCCCAGGAAGACCAGATCGGTGAAGGTGCCGCCGATATCGACGCCGATCCTGATGCCGGGACGGGTGTCTTCAGTCATCGCCCGCAGGATCCGTCGGCGCATTGCGGAGTTGGCGCGTCCCGGCCTCGTCGATCTTCCAGGGCGGGCCGCTAACCGCCACGCGGTAATTATGCGCCGCGCCCTGCGGCGTAACCTTGCCGTTCCAGACATCGTCGAGCACCGACGCCGGATCGCGCTCGAACGGATCGCCATAACCGCCGGCGCCCGCCGTGACATGGCGCATCGCCTGGCCACGCAGAATCGGGCGGACGAATTTCGTCGGCAACTCCTCCCAGGCCTCGGTGGTATCGAACAGGTTCATCGAAGGCGCCCCGGGCTCGCCGCCCGCGATCCCGAACGGCCGGTGATCGCGCCGGTCGGAGCGGAGTTGGAAGGTCGCGCGTTCGCCGAGATAGCGGAGCTGGCGCAGCACCGACATGCCGCCGCGCCATTTGCCGGGCCCGCCGCTGTCGGAAACCAGCTCGTAGCGTTCGACGCGGATCGGCGCGGTGTTCTCCACCACCTCGATGGGCGCATTGCCGACGTTCAGGGCCGGATTGGCCGCACCGTCGATGCCTTCGCGTGCCAACCCGCCGCCCCAAGCGCCCATGACCGCCTCGCGGAATTGGGAATACGCGCCATTTTGATCGTATCCGGCGATGCTGTAGCTGGTGGTGCCGCCTTCGCCCGGCGCCCGGACCCGGTGCGGCACCGCCTCGGCCAGCGCGCCCATCAGGGCGTCGACGACGCGAATTCCGGTAACGCCGCGCGCCGCGCAGGCCGCCGGCGGGCGCGGGTTCACGATCGAGCCCAGATCGGCGGCGACTTCGATCGGCCGGAAGAAGCCCGCGCTGTTCGGCACGTCCGCCTCCATGATGGTGCGCACGACGAAATAAATGGCGGATTTCGTGAAAGACAGGGTCGCGTTGATCGCGCCATCCACCTGCGGCGCGGTGCCGGCAAAGTCGACGGTCATGGTGTCGCCCTCGATGGTGAGCGCGACGGCGATCGGGACCGGCACACCGAAATTGATCCCGTCATCGTCGAGGTAATCGGTGAACCGGTAGGTACCGTCCGGAATTGCAGTGATCGCGGCGCGGGCGGTGCGCTCGCTAT
>JAOTYV010000085.1 GCA_029861675.1 Alphaproteobacteria bacterium | reverse complement strand
AAAGGTTGGATCACCGACCACTCAAAATCCGTTAAATCAAATCGTGCCATTGCCAAACTCCTCTCACGAGGAATTTGAATCACAATTCTGTCCGTTTGGGAATCACGTTAATGAGTATGTGACCTAGGGTGGCGGACCGGCAGCACGGCGCTAACCGTCCTTTCGAGCCCGGGATCAGGCGTCGCTGTCCGAAGCGGCGCGCTCCCGTTTGAGGCTTTCCCCAATCTCCCGCGCCAAATCCGCGTCGATATAGGCCGAAGAGCGCAAGAATTCCGCAATCGCGCCGGCTTCGTGTCCCGGCTCGACATCCTGTGAAGACAAGGCCTCCAGGCGATTCAGCTCGCGGGCAATCCCGGACCGCTCTTCCAAGAGATGGTTGAAGCGGGCGTCGCAGCATGGAATCGGTGGCGGCGTCTCGCGGATAGCCCGATTAATCGGCGCTTTCATGTCCTCCAAATGCTCCCGGAGGAGGGCCCAGATGGGCGCGGTCCAATCCGATTTCCGCCGCATATCGGACGCCGGCGAAGACTGATCCACATGCATTTTCAATCCCCTGAAGATTTCCCGGTTTTATACAACAAAGAGCCAAAAAACGCCAGATATCACGCCACACCAATCGCGAAAATGTGTCTTATTCCAACGGCTTCAGGTCGGCGAGCAGGGTCGGGATCAGTTCGGCGACGGTGGGGTGAATATGCACCGCGCGCTGGATCACCGTATAGGGTGCGCCGGCGTACATGATATCAAGCAGCGACTGGACAATTTCGTCGCCGCCGATGCCGAGAATCGCCGCGCCAAGGATATGGTTGGTCTCCGCATCGACGAGGATCTTCATGAAGCCCTGCGTCTCGCTGCGTTCCCGTGCCCGGCCAACCCGCGCCATCATCATCTTGCCGACCAACGCCTTCCGGCCGGACGCCCGGACCTCGCGCTCGGTCAATCCCACACGGCCCAGCGGCGGATCGATAAACAGGCCATATGCCGTGATGCGGTCGGAAACCCGGCGCGGATCATTATCGAACATATTGGCCGCCAAGATTTCATAGTCGTTGTAGGCGGTATGGGTGAACGCCCCTTTCCCGTTGACGTCCCCAATCGCATAAACGCCGTCCACATTCGTGCGAAGTTGATCATCGACCGTGATGAAGCCACGCTCGTCCGTCTCGATGCCGGCCTTGTCGAGCCCCAAATCATCGGAATTCGGCTGGCGGCCGACGGCAAACAAGACATGGCTGCCGACGATATCTTCCGGTCCCGGCGCACAGCTCGCGGTAACGGCAATGCCATCGTCACGTTTCTTGAAGCCGATGCAGTCGGCGTCGAGCCGGATATCGACGCCCTCCGCTTCCATAATTTCCCGCACGGTATCGGACACATCTTCGTCGTCGCGGGCGATCAGCCGGTCGCCCCGTTCCACCACTGTTACGCGGCTGCCGAAACGGCGATACATCTGCGCGAATTCGAGGCCAATGTAACTGCCGCCGACGACAACCAGATGCTCCGGCAGAAAATCGACATCCATGATGGACGAGTTCGTCATGTACTCCACCTCGCCGAGCCCGGGCATGTCCGGCACGAAGGCGCGGCCGCCAACGTTGAGGATGATTTTGTCGGCCTCCAGCAAATCGTCATTGACGCGAACGGAACGCGGGCTCTCGAACCGGCCATGGCCTTCGTACACGGTCAGGTTTTCGGTTCCCCGGAGCCAGTTGGTCACCCCCTGGTTCGATTGCCGAACCACGCCATCCTTGCGTTCCTTGACGCGCTTCATATCGACACCGATCGGCCCACCGATAGTGACGCCGAATTCTTCGCCGCGCCGCGCCATATGGGCGGCCCGCGCGCTCGCGACCAGCGTTTTGGTGGGAATGCAGCCGACGTTGACGCAGGTACCGCCGAACAATTTCCGTTCGATGATGGCGGTCTTCATGCCTTCCCGCGCCATGCGCGTGGCAAGCGAAGGGCCCGCCTGGCCGGTCCCGATGACGATCGCGTCGAACTTCTCTGCCATGAATTATCTCCCTCTCTCGCGATAACGGCGCCCCTGACGAATGGGCGCCTGAAGTCTGACTCGCCGAACCGACGCGGCGCAACAAATCCCGGACGGTCTTTGGGAATGAATCGATGTGCGCTATGCCGGCGCAAATCGCCGAAACTTGCCGTATACCGGCGGATATTGAGACTCCCCGCCAAGATGAAGGCATGTTGATGAATCATTAGAACTTTTGAGCTACCTCTGATTTGTCGAAATTCACCATTCTTAGGGAGTGACCTCCGCCACTGCCCCAACAGATAGTTAATGGTACTTAATTGATATCGACATTGGTGGGAGTGATCTCATGCGACGTGTCGCCTCGGTTATTCTGACGCGCACCGCGGTGGTGATGATATTTTTCACCGCGCTCGCCGGATGTTCGCAATCGGAGCACGGCGAGCACGTATTCACGCGCCAAAATCAAGCGGCATCCGCCCTGGCGACGGTCATCATAGAGGCGGAAGCGCGGGAATCTGTGACTGTCGAGCGGCTGCACGTTGCGGAATCGCAACTGGATGATGCGTGCCGCGCCTTGCGCGAGGCCGCAATGCAAAAGATGAGCGGCAACTCCACAGGATTGGAGTCGGAGATCTTGATTCTGATGTCGCTCGATCACTGTGCCGCCGAGACGAAACGGATCGAACGGCTGGTCCGGCGCTCCGACCCGGAGATCGCGCGGTTCTACCTCGGCCCCGAACCGGTGGTCCTGCGATCGTCGCATTGACGACGAACGAGAGGACACACGGCCGAGCAGCCCGGCGGCTGATGTTTCAAGACCCAAGCGATACCGAAGTCACAGCGCCGCAAGCCTAAAAAAATTGGACTCCTAAGATCACGCACACGCCCAGCAGGGCGAGGATAAGAACGCCAATCCAAACTTGCGAGCGGCTCCTCTCATTCGGCGCCACTTTCATCCGACCGCGGAGGGCGTTGAGCCCCGTCGCCGGTTCGCGCTGAACGAACCCTACATCGATACCGGGGTCGATAACTTGTTCGATATCCCGTGCACGGAGCGGCGGAGTCTTACCACGCAGCGTTCTTCCCGTCTGCGTCCGAGCATTTTCCTGAAAACGCATTTTCCAAACTCCCTAAAAATTGGGATCAGAAAATAAAAACGTATCCGTTGCATTGGTGCGCATCGTTGATCCTGGTCAACACGCCCGGTAATCCGGAACCGCGCCGCATTCGCACATTTTTTTTTGCCAAACCGCCGCCGCGCCACAACCCCATTCGCCGATTTCGCCCGTTAGTACAGGGGAAGACTCCTCGCTAATCGAGACGGAGCCGTGCTATGGCAAGAACAATCGACGACGGTGTACAGCCGACCGTTCAAATGACAATCCAGGCGATGATCGTCCGGGCTCAGCGCCACGCCGACCATACCGGCACGAGCGTCGGCCTGACCTATGATCTGGCAAAGGACGTCATTAGCCTGGTCGACTTGACCACCCTCAATCTTGCCGATCTGGACACCACGACGGCCCTCCGCGCGCGATTCTTCCGTATCATCACGCCAACATCGGGCACCGCGTCGCCCGATGCGGTACCGGCGCGAACGGCCGAGTGCCGCTGATTGCCGCTTGCACCCGCGATTGTCTCCTCGCAAAGTCGGCCATGGCGGTTTGCCGCCATACGGCGAACGCCAGTCGACACGGGGAGAAAGCGATGCCGACGTCCGATCTTGTCTACCTGCCAGTGCACAGACTTTCCGCCGAAATTTCCGGCGGCCGGTTGTCGCCGGCGGCGCTGACCGAGGCGCTGCTCGCGCGCATCGAGACCTACGATGCCAAATTGCACGCCTTCATCGCGGTCTATGGCGATGACGCCAGAGCCGCCGCCGAAGCCGCCGAAAAAGCGATCCGCGCCGGCCATGCCGTCGGCCCCCTGCATGGCATTCCGATCGCGCTCAAGGACATCGTCGATTTGGAGGGGCGGATCACCACCGGCGGCTCGAAGGCATGGGCCGATCGCGTCTCGCCGGTTACCGCCACCCTGGCGCGGCGGCTGATCGCCGCCGGCATGATCGTCATCGGCAAAACCCATTCGGTCGAATTCGCGATGGGCGCCTGGGGCACCAACCGGCATATGGGCACGCCCTGGAATCCATGGGATCCCGAAACCCACCGCGCGCCGGGCGGGTCCAGCGCGGGGTCCGCGGTATCGGTCGCGGCCGGCATGGCGCCCTGCGCCATCGGCACCGACACCGGCGGCTCCGTCCGGCTGCCGGCGGCCTGGTGCGGCATTACCGGCCTCAAGGTCACGATCGGGCGGATCAGCACCCATGGCGTACTGCCGCTCAGCACCACCCTGGACACACCGGGCCCCATGACTCGCTCGGTCGAGGATGCGGCACTACTCTACGCCGTGCTGCAAGGTCCCGATCCGATGGATCCGCTCACACTGCGCCGCCCGCCCGACGATCCGATGCCCGGTCTGAAGCGCGGCGTCGCCGGGTTGCGCCTCGCGGTCTTGCCCGACGACGAGCGCAGCCGCGTCGACGACGACATCCTCGCCGCCTACGACACGTCGGTCGAGGTGCTGGCCGAGCTCGGCGCACAAATCGTGCCCGTGACGCTGCCGCGCCCGTTCGATTCGCTGGCCGGCGTCACCGGCCGGATCATCGGCGCCGAAGGGTATTCCTTTGTCGGCGATCTCGTTGACGACCTGGATCAGCCGGTAGACGACGACGTCCGGCCCCGGATTCAGATCGGTAAGGGCATGTCGGCGCGCGACTACCTGCTCACCCTGCGCGAACGCGAAGCGATCAAACGCGACTTCGACGCGGCGCTCGCCGATACGGACGCCCTGTTGACGCCCACCATCGCCACCGCCGCGCCGGTGGTCGAGACGATTGACCAGAGCGGCACGCCCGCGACCTTTACCCGCACGGTGAACCTGCTGGATCGCTGTGCGCTGGCGCTGCCGAACGGCTTCACCGCCGGCGGCCTGCCCGCCTCGCTGCACATCGTGTGCGCGGGGTATGAGGAGGCCACGGCCCTGCGGATCGGCTGGGCCTATCAGAATGCCACCGACTGGCATCTGCGCCAGCCGCCGCTCGATTGAGGGAATTCACAATTCAATTTCGTGAATTCGCGGGTGCAAATCGCCGTCCGCAATGTCGAGCATGGCCAAAGCGATCGGCAGGGTGAATCGGCGCGGTCCGGCGCTGCCGGGATTCAGATACAAAACGCCATCGACGGTTTCCACTTTCGGCTTATGGGAATGGCCGGCAACCACCGCGTCGAACCCCGCCGCGCGGGGATCGAGGTTGAGTTCCTTGAGATCGTGCAGCATGTAAAGCGTGCGCCCGCCGACCTCCAGCACCGCGTCCTCGGGATAGCTGGCGGCCCATCCGTCCCGGTCATTGTTGCCGCGGACGGCGGTCACCGGCGCAATGGCGTTTAACGCCGAAATAACATCCGGCGATCCGATATCGCCCGCGTGAAGAATCAGATCGACACCCGCGAGGAGTCGCACCGCTTCCGGGCGCAGCAAGCCATGCGTGTCGGAAATGACACCGATCGTCGTCATGGGATATCCAGTCGATTGGTTGCCTGCATCTCATTATTCTATTCGATAATACGATTATTCATGCACCCCGTCGCAAAGGAGCCTGCGATGACGCGCACGGAGAGCGTACAGATCACCGCCGACGCCTTGGTGAGCCTGCGGATCGGCAGCCCCTTGGCGAAAACTCTTGGAATCGACTGCCCCTACGACCCTCTGTTCGACACCGAGGCGGGCCGCGCGCTGGCCAACATGGCCCTCTCGCTCGATCCGGTTTACGAGCAGTACAACATTGTGCGTTACAAACGCTTTTCGGAGCGCATGGCCGAAGCCGCGGCGCAATTCGACCAATGTCTCGTGCTCGGCGCAGGCTGCGATACGCGGGCGATGACGCTGCCGGCGCTGGCCACCGGCAAATGCCGGGTTTACGAAGTCGATCTGCCCGACAAGGTCGCCGAGAAAATATCCGTGCTGGCGCAAAACGACATCGCCGTTCCCGATTATCTCCGTTTCGTCCCGATGGACCTCAACACACCGGACCGCGCATCGCCGCTCACCGCAGCAGGATACCGGACGGGCGAACCGGCCGCGGTGTTCATGGAAGGTGTCTCGTTTTTCCTATCGAGCGATACCGCGGCGGCGCTGGCCGACCCGGCAACACTCGCATTGGCGCGGGGCAGCCGTCTGATGCTGGATTGCTGGAGCCCCGGCCGGGTGCGCGCCCTCAACGCGAAAGTCGTGGAAATGACGGGAAAACGGCTGTTCGGGGATGCGCCCTTCGGCGCGACGGCGGCCGAGATCGAAACAGCATTCCGGCAGCACGGTTACCGAATCGACGGCATCCAATCGCTCGATCAGGTTTCGGACGACTATGGCGTCAACGCGATTGCCGATCCGCTTGGAGAAAGCTGGTTCGTCGTCGAGACGTCGCGCGTTTGAGAACCGCCGAGCCAATCTGCGCCCTTTTCGCTGAGTGGACCGGACGCGGCGAAATCGGTTAACCTCCAGCCATGTTGCCGCTAAATTTTTCGAAGCCGGCCGCGTTTGCCGGGCTCCTGACCCTGCTTCTCGGCTGCGAACAACCCCCCACCACGACGGTTACCGGCCCGGTCCGCCACATCGTGGACGGCGATACCTTTTTCATCGACCGGACCCGCATTCGGCTGTGCGGCATCGACGCCCCCGAGCAGGGAAAACCCGGTTACCGCCAATCGGCTAAATTCCTGCAGAAGATGATTCAAGGCAAGGAGGTGCGCTGTGTGCCGATTGGCGTCGGCGCGGCATGCAACAAGCGAAAAATGCCGCAAAGCAGCAGCCGGACGATCGCACAATGCTTCTATTTCGATGCCGATATTGCCGACGTGATGGTCGAGGCCGGACACGCCAAGGACTGGCGGTAAAACCGCGGCGTGTCGCGCGGCGTTGTTCGGCGTTTATCGGCGCCGGGCCGCTCGGCTTGCCCGCGATACCCTGCGGGGATTACGCTAGCCCGACCCGCCTCTCCCCGCCGCGATCAATCGAGGAACAGCCGCCATGAGTCTTTCCCCCGAACAGCAGCGCGACATGTTGCGCCAAATGCAAACCATCCGCCGGTTCGAAGAGCGTGCGTCGGACGATTTTCACGACGGTTCAATCTACGGCGTCGTGCATTGCTACATCGGTGAAGAGGCCGTCGCCGTCGGCGTCTGCGCGGCGCTGAATCAGGACGACCAGATCATCAGCACCCATCGCGGACACGGACACTGTATCGCCAAGGGAGCCGACCTCAACCGCATGATGGCCGAGCTCTATGGCAGGGAAGCGGGTTACTGCAAGGGCAAGGGCGGCTCCATGCACATCGCCGATTTCGGCATCGGCATGCTGGGCGCGAACGGTATTGTCGCCGGCGGCATCCCGATCGTGACCGGTGCGGGGCTGGCGGCGCAGCTTGAGGGCAAGGGCCGCGTCGCGGTGTCGTTCTTCGGCGACGGCGCATCGAACGCCGGACCCTTTCACGAATCCATCAACATCGCGGCCGCCTGGAAATTGCCGATGCTCTATGTCTGCGAAAACAATCTCTACGCGGCCCAGACGCCGGCGACGCAAACCCTGGCGTACGAGGACGTCGCCGCCCGTGCCGCGGGGTACGGCATTCCCGGCGTCGTGGTCGACGGCAACGATATTTTCGCGGTCCATGAGGCGGCAGCGGAAGCGGTGGCCCGCGCCCGCGCCGGCGACGGCCCGACCCTGATCGAGTGCAAGACGTACCGCTGGCGCGCCCATACGGAACGGGTGAACCAGCCGGACTATCGCCCGCCGGCGGAAATCGAGGACTGGAAACAGAAAGACCCAATCGCGCGCCTCGTGCAGCACCTCAAGCAGCAGCAGGGACAGCTCAGCGACGAGGAATGGCAGACCATGGACGACGAGATCATGCGGGACATCGAGGCATCGGTCGCCTTCGCGGAAGCGAGCCCCTTCCCCGCGCCGGAAGCGGCGTTGGACGATTTATTCGCGGAAGAGACGCTGGGGGTGCGCCATGGTTGAGATCAGCTACGCACAAGCCGGCCTGGATGCGGTCGCGGAAGAAATGCGGCGCGACCCAAAGGTTTTCCATCTGTCCACCGAAGCGCCGCGACCCTTGGTCGAGGAATTCGGTGCCGACCGCGTGCGCGCCACGCCAATCGCCGAGGGCGCGCTGACCGGCATAGCCGTCGGCGCGGCCGGCTCCGGATTTCGGCCGATCGTCAACTGGAGCAGCGTGACGTTTTCCTTCGTCGCAATGGATCAGATCGTCAATCAGGCGGCGAAAATTCATTACATGTTCGGCGGCCAGGTGACATTTCCCATCCTGTTTCGCGCCTCGGTCGGCGGCGGCACGCGCCGCGCGGCACAGCATTCGCAAAGCCCTTATTCAATGTTCATGAACGTGGCGGGGCTGAAAATCATCCTGCCGTCGACACCCTATGACATGAAGGGGATGCTCAAGACCGCCATTCGCGACGACAATCCGGTGATCCTGTTCGAGTCCGGCCGCCTCGACGGCTTAAAGGGCGAGGTGCCCGACGAGGACTATACGATCCCGCTGGGCCAGGCCGACATAAAACGCGAGGGCAGCGATGTCACAATTGTCGCGCTCGCCTGGCTGGTGCACGAAGCGCTGGCGGCGGCCGAGACGCTCGCGGCGGAAGGTATTTCCGCCGAAGTGGTCGACCCGCGCAGCCTGGTACCGATGGATGCGGAGACAATCCGCGCGTCGGTCCGGAAAACCGGCCGGCTGGTGATCGCCGACGAGGCCGGACCGACCGCCGGCGCCTCCGCCGAAATCGCCGCGCTGGCGACCGAGGACGCCGCAACATTCGCCGCGCTCAAGACGCCGGTCGAGCGGGTTTGTGCGCTGCAGGTGCCGATCCCCTACAGCCCCGGCCTGGAGGATCACGTATTTCCCGACCGAAACAAGATTGCCGCCGGCGTGCGAAATGTCATGGCCGCGGGGTGACGGATATTCGGCCCGCGCGCCGTTCGTGCTAAAGTTTGCAATGCGAACATTGGAGGTGCACCCCATGGCGCAGGCAACGCCTTCCGACGACCCTCAGACGGTCCCACTCTCATCCGACATCGCCGCCGAAATCCGCGGCGTCGATCTCAGCCAGCCGGTGAGCGATGCGACATTCGCGGAGATTTACTCGGCCTGGCTCGGCAATCTCGTCCTGCTGTTCCGCGACCAGGAATTGACCGATCCGCAACTGATCGCGTTCAGCCGCCGGTTCGGCGACCTGGACCTGGCCCCGATAAAAGGTCATGGCCGCGCCTTCGTCGAGGGCCTGCCCGAGATGTTCATCATTTCCAACGTCGTGGAAAATGGGCGACCGATCGGATCGCTGGGCGACGGCGAATGCCTGTGGCATACGGACATGTCCTATACCGAGATTCCGCCGAAGGCGAGCTGCCTTTATTCGCTGGAAGTCCCCGACGGGGAGGGCAATACCGGCTTCCTCAATATGTACACCGCCTATGAAACCTTGCCGGCCGCATTGCGCGAAAAGGTAGAAGGGCGATCGATCAAGCATGAGGACCAGTACACTCTGGACGGCCTTGCCCGAGAAGAAGGCGGCGAGCCGCTGGCGCAAGTCAAGGCGCGCGGTGCGTTCGACCCGGGCACGCTTTCCGGCGTCAGCCATCCGATCGTCCGCACCCACCCCGAAACCGGGCGCAAGGCGCTCTATATCGGCCGCCGGCAAAATACCTACGTCGACGGCTTGTCCGTGGAGGAGTCGGACGACCTACTCGACGCGGTCTGGGCCCATGTCGCCAAGATCGGCCAGACGACCTGGCATCACCGCTGGCGGCCCGGCGATTTCATAATCTGGGACAATCGCTGCGCCATGCACCGGCGTGACGAATTTCCGCCGACCTGCCGCCGCATCATGCATCGTACCCAGGTGAAGGACGTAGCCCGGCCGATGTGAGGCCGGCTTGATGCGGCGGATAGAATCCTGAAGCCTATCTCGACTTTGGCGTCGTGCGTCCATAAACGCGGCGCTACCGACGCCATCGAATAGATGCCCCGCTGACGGCTAAACCGGCCGTTCCCCGGCGACCTGGACCTTGTGCAGTCGACGGCGCGCATTGGGATCGAACGGGTCGCGATGGTGCATGGTGAATCGATTGTCCCAAACCAACAGGTCGCCCAGCGACCAACGGTGCGAGTAGACGCGATGGTCGCGCACCGCGTGGGCCCATAATTCGTCCAGCAGTTCTTCGCTTTCCTGCACCGGCAGCCCCACCACATAGGCGCCCAGCCGGCGGCCGAGATAGAGGCATTGCCGCCCGCTCTCGGGAATGGTCCGGATGATCGGATGCACCGGCCCGGGCGCTTTGGTGATATCCGACACCTCATCGAAGGCAGGGCGCTTCGTGCCCGTACTGTCATAGATCTGCGAGTGGCGAATGCTCAGCCCCTCGATCCGGGCGCGCAGGGACTTAGGCAATGCCTCCAGCGCGTCGACCATATCCATGAAAGCAGTGTTGCCGCCTTCGGGCGGCAATTCCACCGAGTAGAGCGTGCTGGCCGATGGCGGCGTCTCTGAAAAACAACTATCGGTGTGCCAAAAACATTCCCCGTCGCCCAGGCTGCCGATTTTCTTACCGTCGACCTTGATGTTTGAAATGACGCTGACGCATTCCGGCATTTCGTCCGGTTGATAATGTCTTCTTCCGATCCCCAGCAAGGTATCCGCGATCGCCCCGAGATCGCCGAAGGTTTGGGCGAACCGGATCTGCGCATCGACCGGGACGGATTGCTCCCTGAAAATCAACACCATGTGCTTGGCCAGCGCCGCCCGCAATGCGCGCTGATCCTCCTTACCGACGATGTCGGATGCGTCTATGCCACGAACTTCCGCGCCGAGCTTGGCGCCAGTCGGAATGATTTCAGTCGCCACGAAAACCTCCTCCGTTTGCGGTTCCGGCGGCCCCTCGCCCGCTCAATAGGGCCGCACCCCGGCGATCTGCGTCCGGTGCATGACCCGCCGTTGCTTCATGTCGAACGGGTCGCGCCGATGCATGGCGCAGCGATTATCCCAGAGTAAAAGGTCGCCGACCGCCCAGGAATGGCACCAGGCATATTGTTCCTGCGCCGCATGGGCCCACAGCCGGTCGAGCAGGGCTTCGCTTTCTTCCAGCGGAAGTCCCGGAATGTAGCTGTAGGGCCGGCGGCCGAGAAACAATGCTTTGCGTCCGGTTTCCGGATGCGTCCGGACGAGCGGGTGATGGGGTCCCGGCGTTTTGCGCGGATCCTGCTCGTCCTCGAAGCCGGGACGGAGCCGTCCCGCACTGTTGCGGCTGGCGTCGTGCACCGCTTTGCGCCCCTCGATTTGGCTCAGCAAATCCGGCGGCAAATCGTCATAGGCCATGTACATATTGCACACACAGGTATTGCCGCCTTCCGGTGGGACTTCCCGGGAATACAGCGCGCTCGCCGCGGGCGGAATTTCCTTGTACGACATGTCGGTGTGCCAGAAGGCCTCCGCGCTGCCCAAGCTCCGATCGAGCCGCTCCTGATCCATGCCGACGTTCATGACCTCGACGATTTCCGGGTATTGCTCGGTCATCGGCGTGAACGACGTGCGGTTGGGGCTCTGCGGCAGGCCGAAATAGGAAGAGAAGTGAATTTGCTGTTCCGGCGTCAATGTCTGGCCTCGAAACAGCAGCACCAAATGCGCGTGCCATGCCTGTTTGATCGCCACGATCGTTTCCGTGTCGAGCGCGCGGGATATATCCACATCCCGGATTTCGGCGCCAATCGCCGGCGTCGCCGGGTTGACGGTAATCGGCCCGATCCGATAGGTCCCGGAGTGTTCGGGTTTGCTGTCCATCGTGACGCCGCTTGCCTGCATCGCCTTGCACTCCCGCGCTATTCGCCCATTCTCACTCGACCGGATCATTATCCTCGACTTTCTCCACACAGAGCAAGCCGTCGGCTATTGACCGGGACCGCCCCGCCTAGACCATTTCTTGTTCAAATTGACTCAAGTGAAATGGTCTATCTCATTATTTTTACGCAAATACGTCGTCGCGAACCGTTTCGGTTCGCTCGGGATTTTCTCTAGCCGCCCTTGTACAGCCGATACCATGGATGCGGCAGGCCCGGCGTCCTGACCCGCAGGGTGTAGACGGAGGTGACCGCAGTCACGAAAAGCGTCCGTAGATCGTCCCCGCCAAACGTGAAATTCACCGCTTGCTCCGGCAACTGAATGGTCCCGATATGGCGTCCGTCCGGCTCCATGACCCAAATCCCGCCGGGGCCGGTGCAAAAGACGCGGCCCAAAGTATCGACCTTGACGCCATCCGGCGCGCCCGGTGCGTCGCCCGCGCTCAAATCGGCGAAGATACGGCGGCGCTGCATGACGCCGGCGGGATCGATATCGATCGCCAGGATATACTTCGTCCATCGCGTGTTGGCGATGTACAGCGTGCGCTCATCGGGCGAAAAGGCGAGGCCGTTGGGATATTCGCAGTTCACGACGGCGGAAAGAGCGCCATCCGGCGCCATGCGGTAGACGCGCGCGCCGCCCCAAACACCGTCTTCGCCCTCGGGACGGGGCTGTTCTCGATCCGGAAACGCAATCCGCATCGACGGATCGGTGAAATAGAGACTGCCATCCGAATGGCAGACGACGTCATTCGGACGGTTGAAGCGTCCGCCTTCGAAGCGGTCGACCAGTGTCGTGACCGTACCGTCCAGATCGGTGCGGGTAACCCGGTTTCCCGATCCCTCACAATGGATCAGACGCCCCTGCAGGTCGAATGTCATCCCGTTTCCGCCATCGGTTTTCCGGATCAGCTCGGCGGTTTCGCCGAGTGTCAGGCGGTATAGAGCGCCCGGATGGATATCGTTGAAATAATAGAACCCGTCCGGGTGCCACAACGGCCCTTCGGTGAAGACATATCCCGTAGCATGGCGTTCCGCGTCGGTGGTCTCGAGAATGTCGGGCAGATCGTTCATCGTGAATACCTTTCGGTGTTCTTATCCGGTGATGCCGAAGTGAGGGTGCGCCACAAGCAGTCGCAATTTCGACTTTATCAGACAACGTGGCGCGCGCACGGGCAACGGTAGAACCCGTCACGCATGTATTGCTGTCCCGTGGGTACACGGGAGGTCAACAAAAAGAAAATTGCGGTACGGTTTTTGTGTGCATTCTATATCTGGCGAGCGCACTAGAGATATACTTCGCCATTACCAACAAACAGCTTTAATATTATTCGAATAGTGCAGAATTATGATCTATTAATATTATATAGCGCCAAATTATTAGTCACGAACATTCCACCCGAAGCTAAATTTCATTTATCTAAATCTTGCTTATACAAATAAAAACTCCATATAATAAAAACGGGACGTAACGTCGACGGCCCCAACAAAGAAAGGGCCATCATGCATACCTCCACATTGTTGCTGGTTGGCCCCAACAAACTGTTCCATGCAAGTCTCAAGCACCTGTTCGAAGGGTCGCCGTTTACGGTAATTGGCGAAATTTCGGATATCGCCATGATAGAGCCCAACGATTTGCCCGAACCCGACATTATCGTGTTGGAGTGTCCGAGCGATCCCAAGCGCATCATGGACACGCTGGAGCATCTGAACGCAATTTACCCCCATGCGCCGACTGTCGTCTTGGATAGTCAAATTCGCATGGCGACATTGGCAGCTTGCCTGGCGGCCGGCGTCAGCGGCTTCCTGACCACGAACATCACGCCCGAGGCATTGCTGAAATCGTTACAGCTTGTCGTATTGGGGGAGACGGTTTTTCCCAACTATCTGGCCGGGATGCTCGTGGATGATGTTCAGATACAGCGGCCGCTAAGCGTACCGCATGACAATGAATGTGGACTCTCTAACCGCGAGATCGAAACCATGCGGTGTCTCCTCTGGGGTGAGTCGAACAAACTGATCGCCCGCCGTCTGAGCATCACCGAAGCCACAATCAAGGTGCATATCAAGAGCCTCCTGCGAAAGATCAAGGTCAGCAACCGGACGCAGGCGGCGATCTGGGCCCACCGTCACGGCTATCTACCGGCCCGCAATGGCGCACCGATCATGGACGACGAAGCTCGGTTGGATATGAACTGACCTCCGGCCTCCAAATTGAGAATCAGGTTTGGCAAGAGCAACGCTGAAAGCCCTCTGGCAATGGGACCGGACGGACGTCGCGGCGCAATGGTTCGCGCGACTGTTGCCGCCGCCCGTAGAGGATTGAACAGCAAAAGAGGATGACCGAAATGTTGAAATCAGTGCGAACGAAAGCTGAGGAAAAATTCAGGGCAAACCAGAAAAAATACGAACAAGCCCTGACCGAAAGAGAGAAAGCACGAAAGAAGGAAGCGGCGCACACCGCGAGCTTGCGGGACCTGCGCCTCGCCAAAGAAGCCGCCGACAAGGAAGCTGCCGATATAGCATCCGCCGAGGCGGCGGCGGCCAAAGAGAAGAAGAAAAAGAAATAAGCCCTTCCCCTCCGGTGAGGAAGCCGCTGGCATCGATACCGGCCGCCGGGGCCGGCGACCGTTCGCGGCTCGAACTGTCACAACCACCCAAGCAGTACCATGGTGACGTCCCGCCCCATTGACGGCGCGGTCGGTGCGTATCAGGCTTGTGGGGATCAACAACACTTGGGGACGATTCGGTATGGAAATGCGACGCTTGGGGAAAACCGGTTTCGATGTGTCCGCGCTGGGCTTTGGCGGCGCACCGGTAGGCTACCTCGAAACAGACCGGAAAGAGGTCACCGAAATCCTCAACTCGCTGCTCGACCGCGGCGTCAATCTGATTGATACGGCAGCTGCCTATGCCGGTTCGGAGGAAGCGATCGGCGACGCGATCAGCCACCGCCGCGACGACTACGTACTGGTTTCAAAATGCGGACAAGCGTTCGAGGATATCGAAGGAGAAGCGTGGTCGGCGACGGCAATCGAACAAACGGTTGACCGCGCGTTGCGGCGCCTCAAGACCGATCACATCGATGTCATGCTGCTGCATACCTGCGATTTGGAAGTCCTGCAGCAGGGCGAGGCCCTCGGCACGCTGATCAAGGCGCGCGATGCCGGCAAGCTCCGCTTCGTCGGCTATTCCGGCGACAACGAGGCCGCGGTGTACGCCGCCGGGATCGAGGATGTCGCGGTGATCGAAACCTCGGTCAGCATTTGCGATCAAGCCAACATCGATACGCTGCTCCCCGTCGCAAAGCGAAACAATATCGGCATCCTGGTCAAACGGCCGATCGCCAATGCGGCCTGGCGCGACGCATCGGAACAGCGTGGCATGTATGCCAATTACGCCCAGACGTACCATGACCGCCTGGCGAAGATGGCGATCACGCCGGCCGACATTGGATTCCCGGACGACGCCTGGCCCGAAATCGCCCTGCGGTTTACCTTGGCGCAGCCCGGCGTAACCACGGCAATCGTGGGGACGACGAAATTGG
>JAOTYV010000084.1 GCA_029861675.1 Alphaproteobacteria bacterium | reverse complement strand
ATCATCGGCGTGCCGCGGGCGCTGGAAATGTTGTGGAGCGCGGATTTCGTCCTGGCCGAGGAGGCGCTGCGGATCGGCCTCGTCAACAAGGTGGTGCCGGACGACAAATTGATGGAAGAAACCCGCACCTATGTGTCGCGGCTGGTGAACTCGTCGCCGATCTCGGTGCGCCTGATCAAGCGGTCGATGTATGCGGGACTCAACATGGATCTGCGCAGTGCGCTCGACATGATCTCGTCGCACATGACGCTGGCCCGCTCGAGCGAGGATCACAAGGAATCGATCGCGGCGTGGCGCGAAAAACGGCCGGGCAACTTCAAGAACCAGTAGCGGGCATAGCGGCGGCGGCCACTTTGCGATTCGCAACGACGGCGGTCGTGCCGCTAGACCATTTCTTGTTTAGATTGACTCAAGTGAAATGGTCTATCTCTTTGATTTTACGCAAATACGTCGTCGCCAACCGTTTCGGTTCGCTCAGGATTTTCTCTAGCCTGCGGCGGCCTGGCAAAAGCGCCGCGCCGTTCACCCCGCCTCGGCGCGAGGCATCCTGCGGTTTTTCCATATCGCCATCCCGAGTCCGGCGATGCCCGCCACGGGTAGGGCGATGTCCTCGGGAACCCCGAGCAGCCACGATGCCGATCCGCCGACAAGGGACCACAACACCGGGATGGCCAGCAGAGACAGCGGCACGCGGCGCGCGGACAGCAGCAATAGGCCGAGTGTGAATATCGTCGTCGGACAGGGGGCGACGCCGAATATGGGCGCCCGCGGCCAGACATGTCCCGCGAAAAGGCCCAGCAGCGGATAGGCCGCCATGGCAAAAACGGCGAATCCCAGTCCGATCCACCCGGAGAGATCGCCGCGAAACCGGAACTCGAGCTGGCCCTTCATCACTCCGGTCCAGGCGAGCAGTAGCCCCTGGACAATAAAAACGACGCCGAACACGGGCGCGGCGAAGTTGATCGTGGCGAAAAACATAATGTGGTAGACGATGCCGATCCAAAGCCAGAACCCGGACAGAATGGCGGCGATGAGCCTGCCGGCGTCCCGGCGCGGTCGCAGGGTCAGAAAAACCGCCAGCAGACCCAACACGTAGGCGACAATCTGCATGGGCCAAATCGTCGCGTTATACTGCGCGAACAGCGAAAAAAAGACCTCCGGCGTGAACGGCAGCATGCGGCTCATGGCGAATTACAGGCTGTCGACATATTGGATCATGCGCTTGCGCATATGAGCGTCGGGCAGCGGTCCGTAGGCCGCGCCCATGTTTTCCTGCATGTGATCGACCCGTGAGGTCGCCGGGATGGCGCAGGTGACCGCCGGGTGCGAGACGATGAATTTGAGGAAGAACTGTGCCCAGTTGGCGCAATCGAATTCGCCGGCCCAGGCGGGCAGGGGATGACCTTCGAACCGGCCGAACAGCGCGCCGCGCCGGAACGGCCGGTTGACGATGACCGCCAGGCCGCGCTCGGCGGCTAGCGGCAACAGTCGGCGCTCGGCCTCGCGGTCCAGCACATTGTATGTGAACTGTACGAAATCGATTGGCTCGCTCGCCATGATGCGGGCCAATTCTTCATGGCGACTGCCATGCGAGGTGGTGATGCCGATATAGCGTACGCGTCCCTGGGCGCGCCATTCCTTCAGCGTTTCCAGATGGGTTTCCCAGTCTAGCAGATTGTGGATCTGCATCAGGTCAAACTGATTTACGCCCCACAGTTTGAACGAGTCGTTCATCTGCCGCACGCCCATCCAGCGGGACAGGGTCCACACTTTGGTGGCGGAGAATAGCGCATTCTTGTTGGTGATGCGCTTCAGGCAATAGCCGATAACCTCCTCCGACGATCCGTACATGGGTGACGAATCGATCAATCCACCGCCCCGGTCGAAAAATGCCTGTAGCACCTTGACGCGCTGGTCGCGCAAGGAGACATCGTCGCCGACGTTGAAGGTAATCCACGAACCCATCCCGATCACCGGTATGCGCTGGCCGCTGGTCGGGATCGGCCGCTTCAGGATCGGATTGGCGGCGGCCAGGACGCGGCTACCTCCGGTAATCACGCCCGGTCCCAAAATCAGGCCGTGTGCGCCCAGTGCGGCGAGCAGCGCGCGGCGTGTCAGATTTGGCGCGGTATTGCCCATCCGTTTCTCCTGGGTTGTCCCGCTAACTGACTTCCCGAAAATACGACAAGGCTACGGCCGCGAAATCACAATAGCCTTCACATTGTTGCATCGCGCAGGACTCGACCATCGCGCCGCGTCTAGCGTAATTGCGCCGTGTATCGGATATTGGATCGGTAAGGCCTGAAGGCAAGTGTTGGCCGTATCCGGCCGAGCCTACGGATCGATACGCGCGGTCGCGGTTCCGGTGATCACCGTCTTGCCGTCCTGGTTCTTGGTTTCCAGCGTCAGATCGACAAATTGCTCGCCGCCTTCCTCACGGATTTCGGCGACCGTGGCCTCGGCGGTCAGCGTGTCCCCCGGCCAGACCTGGTTGGTGAAGCGCACGCCGAATTTGGCGAGCCGGCCATCGCCGACATAGTTGGTCAGCATCTTGCCGGTCAGCCCCATCGACAGCATGCCGTGCGCGAACACGCCGGGATATCCCGCGGCTTCCCGGGAATAGAGATCGTCGGTGTGCAGCGGATTGTAGTCGCCGGAGGTGCCCGCATACATGACGAGCTGGGTCCGGGTCAGGTCCTCGACGACGACTTCCTTGTAGCTGTCGCCGGCCTTCAAATTGCTTGCGCTGAGCGCCATCGTACTTTCCTCCCTAACCCTGATCGACCGGACGCTCGGTCGTGACGCTGACCGCCCGCGACGTAACCACGAGATCGCCATTCTGGTCGCGGTATTCCTGGATGCGTTCGAGAAATTTCAGCTTGCCGGCGCGCTTGCTCTCTTTCTCCCAGGTTTTGCCGACCTTGGTGGTGACGGTTAGCTGGTCGCCCGGCCTTAGCTGCCGGTGATACTCGAAATGCTGCTCGGCGTGCAGTCCGCCGCTGCTCGGCGCGGGGCCGTCCAGACCGGTCGGGTTCTTGCCGGAGCCGAACCATTTCACGCCGTTCTTCGGGCGCAGGTGATAGTCGGGATCGAATTGCGAAACCGCGCGGGGAAAGGTCGGCGGCGCGATGATATGTCCGACGTCGCTGTTTTTTGCGTATTCCTCGTCGTGGTAGATTGGATTGTCGTCGCCGATCGAACGGGCAAACATCATGATGTGCGTTGCTTCGACCGGCATCTTGATTTCGTCGGACACGGTTTCCTCCTGAATTCGTAGCGGACCTTCGATTTGGTCAGGGATTATAAGCTTGTCACGGGTCATGTGCACGGTCGGCGCGCGGAGCCGTCCAAAATCAAAGGAAGCAACAATGAAGATCGGCAAATATGGCGTTTGGTTCTCGACGAACGCGCTGGACACGGCGCAGCTGGCCGCCCTGGCGCAAGGGGTCGAGCGGTTGAACTACGATGTCCTATGGTATCCGGAATCGCTGAGCTATGAATCCCTGGCGCTCGGCGGGTTCCTGCTGGGGCAGACCGATCGGCTGTGTCTCGGCAGCGGCATCGCGAATATTTACGGCCGCGATGCCGTCGCGGCGATGGCGGGGCACGACACGCTGAACACTCTGTATGGCGACCGCTTCATCCTGGGGCTCGGCGTTTCGCATATCCCGCTCGTCGAAGGACGGCGCGGGCACGCCTATGGTAAGCCGGTCGCCACCATGCGCGCCTACCTGGACTCCATGGCCGCGGCGGAATTGGCGATATCCGCGCCGGCGCGGAATGTGGTTCTCGCCGCGCTCGGCCCGAACATGCTCGCCCTGGCGCGCGATAGGGCGGCCGGCGCCTTGCCCTATAACGTGACGCCGGAACACACGGCGGAGGCGAAGAAAATACTCGGGCCGGATGCATGGCTCTGCGTCGAGCAGAAAATCTGTTTTACTTCGGATCCAAAAGCGGCGCGGGATGTCGCGGCCGCGAACATGGCGCGCTACATGGCGACGCCGAATTACCGCAACAACTGGCTCAGGCTGGGATTTTCCGAAGATGAGTTGTCGGGACGCGGTAGTGACCGGTTCCTGGACGCGATGGTCGTCTGGGGCAGCGAAGAGGATATTCGGTCCCGGATCGATGCGCATTTTGCCGCCGGCGCCACCCATGTCTGCATCCAGCCGCTCGACCCATCGGGTGCTGCCACGCCGGACTGGAGCGCCCTGGAGGCCTTTTCGCCCGGCGGCTAGTTATTCCTGCGGCGCCGTGGGGCCGTCGCCCGAGACGGTGACGCGTTGCAGGAACCGGCGATGGCGCTGCGTGTCATAGGGGGTCGCGCGGTGCAGCAGGCAGCGGTTGTCGTAGACGATCAAATCGTCCGCTTGCCAGTCATGCCGGTAGACGAATTGCGGTTGGGTCCCGAAATCCAGCAGGTCGGCCAGCAGCGCACGGCTTTGGTCGGTCGGCTGCCCGATGATGTGCGAGGCATGCGCCCCGATGAACAGGTTCTTGCGGCCATTGGCGGGATTGCAGCGCACCACGGCCTGGCGGACCGGCGGCGTTTCTTTCCTTTGGGCGTCGCTCATGACGCTGGGATCGACCTGACGGCGTGAATTGAAAAGACTGTGTTCGGCGACAAGTCCTTCAAGGGATTGCTGTCTGTCCGGCGGTAGCGCGTCCCAGGCGGCGCGCATCGAGGCGAATTCCGTCGCACCCCCGTCGGGTGGCACCAGCCGCCCCGACAGGAGCGAGCACAGCGACGGGACCACGCGGTACGAGCTGTCCGAGTGCCACAGCGCGTTGGCCTGCTGATACACCATGCGCTTGTCATCGGCCGGGATCTTTTCGCCGGTTTCGATGTCGAGGTTCGATTGCCGGGAAAACGGCGTGCCGCCGCCGGGGTTGTTGCTGGTTGCCTTCAGCACCGGCCCGAATTGTTCGCCGAACGCCACCTGCCGCTCGTCGGTCATCTCCGCGCCCCGGAATAGCAGCAAGGAGTATTCGTCCAGCGCGGCGCGAATTTTCGCGAAGATGCCGCCGTCGATCGGCTTGGCGATGTCGACGCCGGTGATCTCCACGCCGAAAAGCGGGTGCAGAGCGTGCGTTTGCAATGTCATGCTGAAGGCGGAATCCATGGTTGCGGCGATCGGTCCACTTTAGCGAGATTCGATCGCACCGACCAACCCGCTGCCTTGCCCGATGCCGACCGGTCAGCCTAAGGTACCGCAGCCCCGCAATGAACCAATTCCAGATATTGAATGCCAAACGACCAGGACACTCCGCTCAAGGGCCTTCGGGTCATCGACGCCGCGACGGTCATCGCCGGCCCGACGATCGGCATGCTGCTCGGCGATTTCGGCGCCGATGTCATCAAGGTGGAACACCCGCGCGGCGATGTGCTGCGCCATACCGGATATCAGAAGGACGGCGTCGGCCTGTGGTTCAAGATGGCGAACCGCAACAAGCGCTGTGTCACGCTGAATTTGAGCAAGGATGCGGGGCAGGCCCTGTTCAAGGACCTGATCAAGACGACCGACGTCCTGATCGAAAATTTCCGCACCGGCACGATGGAAAAATGGGGCCTGGGCTGGGAGGATTTGAAGGCGATTAACCCGCGGCTCGTCATGGTGCGCGTAACCGGCTTCGGGCAGACGGGACCCTACCGGCATCGGCCCGGCTTCGGCACCATCGCCGAAGCGTTCAGCGGTTTTGCCGCGATCACCGGCGAGCCGGACGGCCCGCCGACCTTGCCGAATTTTGGTCTGGCGGACGGCATCGCCGCCTCCTATGGAACCTTCGCGGCGATGTTCGCGCTGTACCATCGGGATGCGCAGGGCGGCGGCAAGGGGCAGTATATCGACCTCAGCATTTACGAGCCGATCTTTCAGGTGATGGGCCCGCAAGCGCTGCAATACGATCAGCTCGGCGTCATTCAGGAACGCTGGGGCAATCGGTCGAAAAACAACGCGCCCCGCAATACCTACCAGACAAAGGACGGCCACTGGGTCGCGCTGTCGACCAATTCGCCGGCAATCGTCACCCGGGTGCTGACGCTCTGCGGCGGCAAGGAAGCGGCGGAAGATCCCCGCTTCGCGACACCGCAAAGCCGGGTCGAGCATATCGACGAAGTCGACGGCTTGGTCGCCGGCTGGATCGGGCAACGCGACCTGGACGTGGTGCTGCGGGAATTCGAGGAAGCCGAGGCGGCGATCGGCCCGGCCTATGACATCTCCCAAATTTTCAAGGACCCGCAATACCAGGCGCGCAACGACATCGTCGAAGTGCCGGATGAAGACCTTGGCCCGGTCCGGATGACCAACGCCTTCCCGTTCCTGTCGGAAACGCCGGCAAAGATCCGCCACGCCGGCGCGCGCAAGGGGCAGCACAACCGGGAAATTTACTGCGACGAGCTGGGCCTCGACCCGGATAAACTAGCGGCGCTGGAAGAAGACGGGACTATTTAGCGGGCTCGTGCCAGCCGGTGCGCTTCGGCGACTTGCCCAGCAGCAGCGCCGTCAGGCCGGACATATCGCGAGCCTGCTCAATGCCGTTAATTTCGGTGATCAGGGCGTCGACGGCGGAGTCTTGAACGACGGCGCCAGCGGTATGGCGGAATTTTTGCGTCAGGGTTTGATCGCTCAGCGGATGCTCCGAGCTGCCTGTCCTTTGCTCCCGGCTGGCGGTCAGCGTGCGTCCGTCTTGCATCTCCGCTTCGACATGGACGGTGTGCCGCCTCGCCAATCCGAGGGCATCGATGGCCGGGTCGTGCACGATGTCGATGCGGCCGATCAGCGCCAGGGTCGGGGGATCGGCGATCCGGTCTTCGGAAAACTGGTCGACGAACACGTCACCCGCCAACAGCTTGGTCGCGGCGACGAACCGGCCGTTCATCTGCATGCCGACCACGCCGAGCGGCTGGTAATCCCAGCCCACATTGGTGAAACCCGCTTTCGACATGCGGATCGTCAGACGGTTCAAAGTCCCGGCTGTCAGGCCTTGACCCATCAGCGTGTCGAGACAGTCGATCGTGGTGTGTGTGCTGGCGCAGGACGCATAGGCCTTGAAGCCGATGTCATCGATATGCCAGCGCCGCCCGAGATCGCTGATAAGAATCGACAGGTCTGCATCCGCGCTCATCGTCGACAGATAGCCGCCGAACGGCGTTTCGATTGCGTCCCGGGCACCGGTAAATCCTTGCTCGGCGAGATATCCCGCGACGACACCGTTCTTCGCCGCCATGCCGCCGTGGAAGCGTTTGGTCATCGCCCCCTTGCGCGCGGAATACAGGCCGGACGCCTCGGTAGCGGCGATTCCCAGCGCATCCGCCGCGGACTCGCCGGTCAGGCCGAGCAAGTTGGCGACGGTGGCGGCGGCGGCGAAACAGCCATTGGTCGCGGTGACGTGATACCCCTTCATTTTGTGGGGGATGCCGGCGGCGATGCCCATCCGAATGCCGATCTCGTATCCGGCGACGATCGCCGTTAGGACCTCTTCGCCCGAATTACCGCGTGCTTCAGCGACCGCGAGGACGGCGGGTATCGTCACCGCGCCGGGGTGGAACATCGATTCCACATGAACATCGTCAATTTCAAAGCCATGCACGGCGGTGCCATTTACCATCGCCGCATCGGCCGGCCCCGCGCTGTGGCCGTGTCCCCATAGGCTGGACGGCCCGCCGCCGGAAAAATCGTGCGCCACGTTAGCGACAATGCGGCCCCATTCCTGCTGGCCGCCATAGAGCCCGCAACCGATGGCGTCGAGCAAGCATCGCTTGGCGTGGGTAATCGACGCGGCAGGGATGTCGTCGAATTTAAGGCCGGCGATCCAATCGCCCAGCATCCGGGTAACCGGCGGCAAATCGCCGGCCGTTTGCGGCGCGGCGCTCATGTAACCGTCTCCTGCAGCAGCGTCCGTTTTTCGAGCGCCGCCTCGTCTATCGTCACGCCCATGCCGGGGCCGCTCGGCGGGCGGACATGGCCGTCCTCGATCACGAAGTCGGTTTCGCCGACCAGCGGGTCCGGCCCGGCGACGCCGAGGCCGAAGATGAACTCGCCGGCCGGCATGCAGCGCCGCGCCGGCAGGCTGGCATAGAAGTGCGCCGCCGCGGCCGCTTCGAGCTGGGACATCACCGCCAGCCCGCCGATATTGACTAGAATATTCGCGCCCTCGGCGATGCCCGCGATCTTCCGGGCGACGCTGAGGCCGCCGAACCGGTAGAGCTTGAAGCAGAACACGTCGCAGGCCTCGGCCCGCGCGAGCGCATAGGCATCCTGGACGCTCATCAGCGCCTCGTCGGCCATCACCATGACGCCGCCGGCGTTGCGGCGGATATGCGCCATGCCGGCCAGGTCGCGCCGTTCGACCGGCTGTTCGATGTAATCGAGCCGGTGGTCGGCGGCGGCGCGCATCGCCTGGACGGTTTCCGGCACGCTCCAGGCGGTGTTCGGGTCCATGCCGAGGCTCATCTCGTCGCCGACCGCTTCGCGCAGCTTGGCGAAGCTGTTCACGTCGTGCCTCCAGCCCTTGGGCGAACCCGCCTTGAGGCAGGCCACCATGATGCCGAATTCTTCCTTACCCCGAAGCGCGTCGTCGATGCTGCGCTGCGGGTCGTCATACATGCTGATCGACCATTCGAGCGGCAGGCGCGGCTGCGACAATCCGCCCAGCAGTTTGTGGACGGGCACGCCGAGCGCCTTGCCCTGGGCGTCGTGCAGCGCGAAATCGACCAGCGCGCGGACCACCGTGTTGGCCGGCAGCAGCATGTCGAACTCGGCGAAAATGCTCTCCAGGTCGAAGATGTCGCGGCCGATCAGCATCGGCCCGACGATCTCCTGGATCGCACAGATGACACTCTTATAGGTGTCGGGCATCGAATGACCCGGTGTCGTCGGGCGGATTTGCGCATTGCCAACCACCGAATCGGCAAATACCCGCAGGAATACGGGCTTGCCCAACATTTGGCCCGATTGCCCGGTGTCGTAGGCGCCGTGCATCGTGGTGCGCTGCAGGCGCGCGGTGTAGTCGGTGACGCGGATTTCTACACGGTCGATTTTCATGACGGCGGCCTCATTTGAATCCGGCGCGGGCGTAGAGCTGGACCGCGTTATCCCAGAACAGTTTTCGCTTGCGCTCCTCCGGCATCGACCAGCCGAGCACGGTTTCGACCGATTTCGGGAACCAGCTCTCGCCGTGCGGATAGTCGGAGGCGTACATCAGAATGTCGTCGCCCAGCAGGTCGATCACCGAATTGGTCAGCGCCTCGCCCTCGGGGATTTCGATGCTCTGGAAATAGCGTCCGGACCGGACATAGTCGCTCGGCATCATTTTCAGGTCGTCGGGCAACGCCGCTCGAATGGTGCGGGCATGCTCATCGGTCCGCGCCATCCAGAAGGGCAGCCAGCTATGGCCGGCCTCGAGCGTACCGATGCGCAGGCCAGGATAGCGGTCCATCACGCCGCTGCCGATCAGCGACGCCATGTTGCGCATGCCGCACCAGGGGTGCGAGGCGGAGCGCTGCAGAAAGAGGTTTTCCCAGTTGTCGGTGCCGCCCGGCGCGTAAGGCGGCATAACGGTGAAGGTATGCAGGGTCACCGCGAGGTCGTGATCGGCCGCCGCTGCCCAGACCGGTTCCAGATCGGGATGGTCGAGCGGCGTATCCTTCAGCGCGTAGACGAGGATTCCCCAAGCCCAGCGCGATTTTCCCCAATGCTTGATCTCCGCGACCGAGGCGTCGATATCGCGTGCCGTGCACAGAATGACGCCGCCCAGCCGGTCCGGATAGGCGCCGCAATACTCCTCCATCCAGCGGTGATAGGCGCGGTACATGCCGGTCTCGAGCGTCACGTCCTCCGACAGCGTCCAGGTGCCGAACCAGCCGGACGGCAGGGTCAGGTTCACATCGACGCCTTCGAGGTCCATATCGGCGATTCGTTCCGCCGGGTCGTCGTCCACGCGCGGCGATGGGTCGCGGCCCTTATGGGCGCCGGTGAATCCCGCCATGTAGCCGCCGGGCGTTTCCTCGGCTTTTGCCGTGCCGAGCTGGCGGCGGTAGCGCCGCTGCCCGCGGGTATAGGTGACGTGGCCGGTCCGGTGATGGGCTTGCTTGTATTGTTCCCAATCGGCGAGCATCGCCTTCGCCGCCGGTTCAAGATGCGGATCGAGAATATCGACGAAGGGACCCACATGGGTATCCGAATCGAAGATCTTGAAGCCGTCGCGCGCCATCTGTACCTCCCGCCGCTGTGTGCCCGCTCCTAGACCATTTCTTGTTCAAATTGACTCAAGTGAAATGGTCTCTCGCTCTTTCTCTTAGGCAAATTCGTCGTCGCGAACAGTTTCGGTTCGCTCGGGATTTGCTCTAGGGTTCTTCGTTCCCGCCGCCATTGGCCGGCCGATATTTTGCCAATGCCGCGTCCGAGAAATACCGTTCTTCCAATATCCGCTGTTTGTCGAGTCCCTCGCCATCGGGGCCGACCACGGGAATGGGATAGGGATTGTCCTTACGCTTCTCCGTGAATTCGTCCCAGGCATCCATGCCGCGGGTCTGGAAATCCTGCATGAAATCCCACAGCGCCGCCCAGGTCACGTGATGGGTGAAGCCGGGATACCAGGCGATCGTAACGCCGAGCGCGAGATGCTCGTCGAGCCCGAGGAAGCGCGGCAGCTTGCCCTTCATGAAGGAAAACGGGCCCTTGACCGCCGCGCGGGCTTGCTCGATTTCGGCGGTCGAATGGGGCGATTCCAACTGCACCCAATCGACCCCCGCTTCCTGTTCGTACGCGGCCAGCCGGGCGAGGCAATCGTCGAGCCCGCCATTGGCGGCATCGCGGGCGTAGCATTGCGCCATCACCACGAAATCCGGATCCAGCTCGTTTTTCATATCGACGGCGGCGCGGTAGCGCGCGATCGCCTGTTCCCGCGGCACCACTTCCATGCCGGCGCTTTGGGTCTTGCGTTTTCCTTCGATCGGCTGGTCGTCGATGCGGACCCCGGCAATGCCCGCGCGAATGCAATCCCGCACCATCCGGCGGACCGCCATGACGCCGCCATGCCCGGTGTCGCCATCCATAATGATCGGAAATTTGACGCTGTCGGCAATCCATCCCGCGATGGTGACGCATTCGTTGAGGGTCGCCGTGCCGACATCGGCGAGGCCCGTATAGGTGCCGACCACGCCGCCGGTCCCGACGAATCCGCATTCCGCGCCCGCTTCTTCCATGATTCGGGCATGGGCCGCGGTCGGTGGATGCAGCACGACCAGGACCTTGTCCTTGCGATGGATGAGATCCTGCAATCGCGCCGATGGTTTGATGTCTCCGCTCACCGATTAGCTTTCATAATCCATCCCGCCACTGTCGTCTTACATGACGAATAGTATTGTCTCGAATGGGTCGCGTGGGCGCAAGGCGGGCCAAGTGTGCCGAAGCCTAGACCATTTCTTGTTTAAATTGACTCAAGGGAATCGTCTATCTCTTCCTTTTTACGCAAATACGTCGTCGCGAACCGTCTCGATTCGCTCGGGAATTGCGTTACGGGACCGACGACAACGCGTCGATTCGGCGGCGGCGCAGGATCAGAAACACCGACAAAGCGGTCAGCGCCCAGAACAGGATGCAAATCCCGTTGCGGAAAAAGATGTCGAGACTGCCGCCCGACAGCAGCAGGGCTTGCCGAAAATTGTCCTCCAGCAAGGGGCCGAGCACGAAAGCGATCAGGAAGGGGGCGGCGGGGACATTGGCCCGAAGCATGCCGAAACCAAGCAGGCCGACGATGATCATGACCAGGATATCGAACAGGGTGTTGTTCACCGCATAACCGCCATAGACGCAGAGCACCAGAACGATCGGAAACAGGAGGTCGTTCGGAATCTGCGAGACCCGGCTGAACAGCCGGATCGAGGATTTGCCGACGATGAACAGGAAAACCGAACTCATCATGATGCCGATGAACAGGCCGTAGACCAGTTCGATATTCTCCTGGAACAGGAGCGGACCGGGCCGGAGGCCATGGATCATGAAGGCGCCGAGAATGACCGCGGTCACCACGTCGCCCGGCACGCCGAGCGCCAGCAGCGGAATCATCGTCGACCCGGCGACGCCGTTATTGCCCGCTTCCGAGGCGGCCACCCCTTCGATCTCACCCTTGCCGAACCGTTCCGGCGTGGGGGATGTGCGCCGCGCCTCGCTGTAGGACAGGAAGGCCGAGGGCGCGCCGCCAATACCGGGAATTGCGCCCAATACAACGCCGATCGCGCTGCCGCGAATGATACTTTTGAGGCACCGCCGGAATTCCGCAAACGTCGCATGGCCGCCGCCGAGGGACTGAATGTGATCGCCGCTGCCGCGCCGCTTGGTGTAGTGGTTGATGATCTCCGGTAGCGCGAACAATCCGATCAACACGGGAATGAAATTCAGCCCGGCCATCAACTCCACCTCGCCGAACACGAACCGGTTTGTGCCGTACACCAAATCCAGCCCGACCGTCGCCAGCAGCAGGCCGAGCCCGGCCGAGATCAATCCCTTCGCCATATTGTCGCTGGAGATGCCGGCGATGATGGTCAGCGAGAAGACGATTAGCGTGAAGAATTCCGGCGGACCGAACCGCAGGGCGAAACTCGCCAGGAATCCGGCAAACAGGATCAGCGACAGGTTGGAAATGAAGTCGGCCACGCACGACGCATAGAGCGCGATGTCGAGCGCCTTTCGCGCCTGGCCGTTTTGCGACATCGGATAGCCGTCGAGTACGGTGCACGATGCCGCGGGCGTGCCGGGAGTCTTGATCAGGATCGCGGTGATCGAGCCGCCGTAGATACCGCCCTTGTAGACGCCGAGGAGCAGCAAAATTCCCGTTACCGGATGCATGGAAAAAGTGAAAGGAAGGGTCAGCGCCACGCCCATGGTGACCGTCATGCCGGGAATCGCGCCGATGATCGTGCCGATCAGGACGCCGGCGAACAACGCGAAGATCGTTTCGAACGTAAAGACCAGCGCCAGCGCGGTTTGCAAATGCTCGATCATGATGCGCTAGCCCAACATTTCTTCGAAGATGCCGACCGGGATCGCGACCTGGGCGACTTCCTGGAAGAACAGGTAGAGTCCGATCGGAACCAGAATGGCGAGCGGTGCGAGGATCACGATCCGCCGTTCGCCGGCCAGAAGCGTGAAGGCAATCATCGCCAGTACGGAGGCCGCCACCAGGCCCAAGGGATTGAGCACCGCATAATAGACGAACAACAATGCGACCGCGGCGAGGGTTTTGGGGACCGGGCCGAGGCCGGGCCAATCTTCTGGAGGCGCGGTATTTCGAAGTGCCGGCTCCGTATTTTTCTTGTGCCGCCACAGCGTCTGACCGGTCACCAGACCGCCCATGAGCAACAGGAAATAACCGAGAACCGTCGGCCAGAAATTCGGCGACAGCGCCGAGAGGTCGACCTGCCCGGGCTGGTCGACGCCATAGGGCACCAGCAACAGCAGCACCACCAGGGCGAAGATGACGACGGCGGCGCCGGTGATCAGGTCGTTCCTGATGTCAGCTTGCATCGACTAAACGCTTGCGACTTGGCGGAATTGTCGCCATTGCGAGGCTACTCCAGTGCGACACGCGGTTGCGACGCAACGAACGCATGGTGTCCGTTCCGTCGCCGCAAACACGCTCCCCACCCCGGAACGGGCGGGGAGCGCGGTGCGGTTCCGCTATTTCTTCTTCATCACCATGCCGACTTTCTTGGCGACGGCATGGAATGTCTCGTACTGGGTTTTCGCGAATTTCT
The DNA here is from genome assembly GCA_029861675.1 of Alphaproteobacteria bacterium. The sequence continues at coordinate 1,754 of JAOTYV010000084.1, read as the reverse complement.
CGGTATCCGCCGGCGACATGATCGCCGGAATCGAGCCGAGCTTCTTGGTCATCTTGTTCCAGGACTTATCCGTCTTGATGCTTTGAAGCGCGGCGGTCCATTTTTTCACGGCCGGCTGCTTCATCTTTGGCGGGCCGTACAACGCGCTCCAGCCGACCACCACTTCGAGATTTTTGTGGCCCAGCTCAGCAACCGTGGGAACGTCCTTGATCGCCGAATATCGTTTCGGCGTGGTGACGCAAAGCGCGCGCAAGCCGCCGGAGCGGATCTGACCGATCACGCCGGACAGGTTCTGGAAGAACATGTCGACATGACCGCCGGCAAGCGCCGCCGCCGCCTTGCCGCCGCCCTTGTAGGGTACGTGGGTCATTGCGTCCGCCGGCAGGCCGAACTCGTCCAGCAGCATCACCATCGCGATATGCGGCAAGGTGCCGACGCCACCGGTCGAATAGGTCAGCTTCTTGCCGGATTTCAGAGCCGCCTTTGCGCCGGTCTGAATATCTTTCAGCGATTTGAAAGACGATTTGCTGTTGACCACGAGGACAAACGGATTTTTCTCGAGCAAGCCGAGGAAGGTATAGTCGTTCCATTTGTAGGGGATGTTCGGGTTGATCGCCGGGACACCCGCCTGCGACCCGACACGCGCCAGCAGCAGCGTGTATCCGTCCGGCCGCGAACGGACGACGTAGTTCGATCCGGTTACGCCGCCGGCGCCGGTTTTGTTGCTCACCAAAATGCCTTGGCCGATATAGGCCGGCGCGGTCGATGCCAGGATGCGCGCGGCCAAATCCGCCGCTCCGCCGGAATCGTACGGTGAGATCAGTCTAATCGGCTTCTTCGGATAATCGGCGGCGAAGGTCACGGTGCTGCCGGATGCCAAGACCGCGGCCCCGATGACGGCGCCGGCCAGGCCGAGCAGTAGTCGTTTTAGTCGCATCGTGTCATTTCTCCCTGGAATAATTATTTTTGGTTCTCTTCGTGGTCATTTCGCACGGCCTTGATACGGGCCGATTGTTTGATGATATTGACGGATACAGATATCGGAATTCAGATGGTTTTGTGTAAATCCCCTGAAAATCTCCCTGCCCTGACCATATTTGGAACCAGAAGTCTCAATTGTTGGGAGATAAGCTTGGCCTTGCGACGGCCAAGCGTCAAGTCGCTCCGAATTCGTTCCGATGGACTAAAGGATCATGGCCGCAGAATAATTTTGGCGGCGGCGGTGCGGCCGGTGTCGAGATCGCGGAATGCCGCGGCGCCGTCCGATAACGGGCGTTCTTCGATCCAGTCGAGTGCGCCCAGCCGGCCGTCATGCAGTGCGGCGAGCGACGCCTTCAGGTCGGCCTCGGTATAGGTGTACACGCCGACCATGGTGATTTCGGAGAGCGTCAGGGTACGGGCGTCGAAGTCGCCGGCCCAATCCTGCAACCCGATATGCGAAATCACGCCGCCGGGGCGGACGGCGGCGATCGCGGCGGCGCGCGTGACGGTGGCGCCGACCGCATCAAGGACGATGTCGGCGCTGGCGTTGACCGGCGGCGTTGCAAGGGGATCGAAGGTGTCGAGACCGGCCGCCGCCGCGGTTTTCCGGCGCAACGGGTTGGTCTCGGCAACGCGGACCTCGCGCGCGCCCCAGCTCTGCAAAATCAAGCCGCCCAAAAGTCCGACCGATCCGCCGCCGATGACCAGGGTCCGAAGGTCGCCGATCGGACGCCAGGCGGCGCGCGCCGCCAGGGTCAGAGCATGCCACGCGG
>JAOTYV010000083.1 GCA_029861675.1 Alphaproteobacteria bacterium | reverse complement strand
TTCAGGTAATATCGCGCGGCCGGAATTCTCCAGCCTGCTTTGCGTGCATCCGGCCATGTCCGGCGGCCTCAGCCAGTATTGCAGCGTTTACAGCCTGCACAACGCGCTCCGGCGGGCGCATCCCGATCTGCTCGACCGGTTGTACCGGCCGTATTACCACGACCGCCAGGGCATTCAGCCGCCGGGCGAGCCGGGCGTCTTGATCGCGCCCGCCCTGACCTATGACGGCGCGCGGCTGCAATGCCGCTATTCGGGCAATAAGATCCGCGGCGGTTACGCCAAGATGCAGGAACCGGTGGACGCCGAGGGCGATGCCGCACTGGACGCCGTGGTTGATATCATCCAGCGGGAAAACCTCGCAGTGGAGTTCGCCCTGGAGCGAGGTCAGATCTTTTTCTACAACAATCTGGAAGGCTTGCATCATCGCTCCGATTTTACCGACAATCCCGATCCGCAAAAGCGCCGGCACCTGATGCGCATCTGGCACCGCGATCATGGCCGGCCCTTCTTCGACGGATGATGGGCGATGCAGCACACCGTGCTTGGGGGGGCGGATAGATGACGGCCTATCTCGGGCGCCGCGCGTTGCACAGCGCGATCGCGTTGATCGGCCTGGTTCTCGCGGTGTTCTTCCTGGCCCGTCTGACCGGCGATCCGACCAATTTGTTTTTGCCGATCGACGCGTCGTTGGAGACCCGCAAGGAATTCGCGCACAAGCACGGCTTCGACCGCCCGGCGATCGAGCAATTCTTCAGTTTCCTCGAGGACGTTTCCCGCGGCGATTTGGGATATTCCATGCGCAAGCAGCGACCCGCCATGGAACTGGTGCTTGAAGCCTATCCGACCACGCTGAAACTCGCCGGGCTGACCATGGTGCTGGCGATCGGGCTCGCCGTGCTGGTCGGCGCGATCGCCGCCTACCGGCCGGGCGGGGTGTTCGACCGAATAGGCAGCATGGCGTCGCTGGCGGGGGCCAGCGCGCCCGATTTCTGGGTGGCGATAACAGGAATCCTCCTATTCGCGGTGAGTCTCCGCTGGCTGCCGACCTCGGGACTGGGCGGATTTCCGTATTGGATCATGCCGATTGCGGTGCTGATGCTGCGGCCGTTCGGCCTGTTGGTGCAGGTGGTGCGCGGCGCCATGCTGGGGGCGCTGTCGTCGGCTTATGTCAAAACCGCGCGCGCCAAGGGCGTCAGCGAACGATCGGTTATCTTTGTTCACGCGTTGCGTAATGCGTGCCTTTCAATCGTGACGGTCGCGGGCGACCTGGCGGTGGGATTGATCAATGGCGCGGTCATCGTCGAGACCGTGTTCGGCTGGCCGGGAGTCGGCAAGCTCATGGTCGATGCGGTCATTCAGCGCGATTTTCCCGTCGTCCAGGCGTCGATCATGGTCACCGCGACGGCCATCTTCATGCTCAACATCGTGATCGATCTGCTGTATGTGGCGCTCGATCCGCGCATCCGTCACCAATGAGCGGCGACAAGGGAATAGCGCCGGTTTTGGCCGCGGCGACCGCGGAACAGGAAGCCATCATCCTGCGCCAGCGCCTGCCGTGGTGGCGCTTGCTGATGCGCGATCGGTTTGCGCTGGCAGCAGCGCTGTGGATCGTCCTGCTCGTCCTCTGTTTCCTGTTCGGACCGGAGTTGTTCGGCAAGGCGGCGAACGCGCTCAACCTGCGCGCCCGCAACCTACCGCCGGGGTCGCTCGAGCAAGGTTGGATGATGGTCCTCGGCAGCGACGCGCTCGGGCGCAGCATGCTGGCGCGTCTCATCGTCGCCAGCCGCAATACCCTGTCGGTGGCGCTGACGGCGGTGATCCTGGCGATGGTGTTCGGCGGCGTTCTCGGCTTGATCGCGGGTTATATCGGCCGCGGCATCGGCCATGTCATCATGCGGTTCGCCGACATCGTGCAAAGTTTCCCGTCGCTGCTGCTGGCGGTCGTGGTGTTGTACGTGCTCGAACCCCGGGTCGGGAATCTGGTGATCGTGCTGGCGATAACCCGGTTGCCGGTCTACCTCCGCGTGACCCGCGCCGAAGTGCTGGAGATCCGGGAAAGGGTCTTCGTCGACGCGGCGCGCGCGCTGGGCGGCAGCCGTTTTCATATTTTGAGTCGTCATATCGCCCCGGTGGTCGCGCCGACGCTGCTGACCATCATGACCGTCGATTTCGCCATCGTCATGCTGGCGGAATCGGGACTCAGTTTTCTCGGCATCGGCATACAGCCGCCGGAAATCACCTGGGGCTTGATGGTGGCGCAGGGCCGCAACTATTTGAACCAGGCCTGGTGGCTGGCCTTTCTGCCGGGCGTCGCCATCATGATGGCCACGCTGTCGGCAAACGTCCTGTCGAATTGGCTCCGCATCGTCACCGATCCGGTGCAGCGCTGGCGGCTGGAAGCGCCGAGAGACACCGATGACTGACGGTGCCGCGCCATTGCTTGAAGTCACCGATCTGCAGGTCGAATTCCGGACCGGCCGCGAAATCGTTCATGCGGTCAATGGCGCGGGTTTCCGTGTCGTCGCCGGCGAGACGGCAGCCGTGCTCGGCGAAAGCGGGTCGGGTAAGAGCGTCAGCGCGTCGGCGATCATGCGCCTGCTGCAATCACCGCCGGCCTTCGTCACGGGTGGCGAAATTCGCTTCAAGGGCGAGGACGTTCTGGCCATGCCGATACACCAATGGCGCCGGTTGTGCGGGCAGGAAATCGCCATGGTGTTTCAGGATGCGCTGGCCTCGCTTAACCCGGTGTTCAGCGTCGGCTGGCAAATCGCCGAACAGTTCCGGGCGCATGGAGCGCATTCCGGCGGCGAGGCGGACGCGCGCGCGATCGATCTACTGGCGCGTGTCGGTATCCCCGACCCGGCCAACCGGGCGAAAGACTACCCGCATCAGTTTTCCGGCGGCATGCGCCAGCGGGTCATGATCGCCATGGCGATCGCGCTCGGGCCGGACTTGCTGATCGCCGACGAGCCCACCACGGCGCTGGATGTGACGGTGCAGGCGCAGATCATGGAATTGCTGGAAGACCTTCGCGAGGAGACCGGCATGGCAATTGTCCTGATCACTCATGATTTGGGCGTCGTCGCCGATGTCGCCGATCAGGTGGCGGTGATGTATGCGGGCCGCGTGGTCGAAAGCGGCCGGGTCCGGGATGTGCTGGGACGGCCGGCCCATCCCTATACGCTGGCCTTGCTGGATTCCGTGCCGCAGGCGCTGGGCAAGGGTCAAAAGCTGCGGCCGATTGTCGGGTCGCCGCCGGATATGGCGCGGATACCGCAGGGCTGCGCATTCCATCCGCGCTGCCGCTTCGCCACCGACCAATGCCGCGCGGAAGCGCCGTCGCCGGTTGCCGTGGTCCCGGGAAGGCTCGCCGAGTGTCATCACGCGGAGGCTGTGTTCAATGAGCGCTGACGCGAACACCGGCGGCGACCGGCCGATTCTGGAAGTGCGCGGCCTGGTGAAACATTTTCCGATCGGCAGCGGCCTTGCCTTGCGGCGGCAGTCCGGCGTCATTCGCGCGGTCGATGATGTGAGCTTCGAGCTGCGGCGCGGCGAGACCATGGGATTGGTCGGCGAAAGCGGCTGCGGCAAGTCGACCGTCGCCCGCACGTTGCTGCGACTCGAGGAACCGACTGCCGGTGAGGCGCTGTTTCACGGTCACGACATCTTCACGGCATCGGAAGCCGAACTGAAAGAGATGCGACGGCGGATTCAAGTGATCTTTCAGGACCCATACGCCTCGCTCAATCCACGGATGCGGGTTGAGGATATCATCGGCGAACCCTGGGTCATCCATCCCGACCTGGTGCCCCGGTCCGAACGGCCGGCCCGGGTTCGCGAATTGCTGGAGAGCGTCGGCCTTCGCGGCGAACACGCGGACCGCTACCCCCATGAATTTTCCGGCGGCCAGCGTCAACGCATCGGTATCGCGCGTGCCATGGCGCTCAATCCCGAAGTGCTGATCTGCGACGAGCCGGTGTCCGCCCTCGACGTGTCGGTGCAGGCGCAAGTCGTCAATCTGTTGGAGGAAATTCAGGAACGCTTCGGCATCGCCTATATCTTCATCGCCCACGACCTGTCGGTGGTGCGCCATATGTCGCACCGGGTCGCGGTCATGTATCTCGGCCGCATCGTCGAAATCGGCGACGAAGAACAGGTCTACAACCGTCCGCGCCATCCCTATACCAAGGCGTTGCTGTCCGCCGAGCCGTCGCTCGATTTTTCCGGCGCGCGCAAGCGCAAGCGCATCATTCTTGAAGGCGAGGTACCCAGCCCCGCCAACCCGCCCTCCGGTTGCCGGTTTCGGAACCGCTGCTGGAAGGTGCAGGATATTTGCGCGGGCGCGCCGCCGGCATTGGACGAGGCGTCCGAATTGGGTCATCGGGCGGCATGCTATTTTCCGGAAGAGTCGGAGGCGACGGGGTAACATGCTAGGCGTGGCCGCCGCACGGTCGCTATTGCGAATTTGAGTAAGGGGAAAGTCTCTATACATGGCGGAAGAATTCGATTTCATCATTGTCGGCGCCGGATCGTCCGGCTGCGTTCTGGCGAACCGGCTGTCGGAGAACGGGCGCTACCGCGTCCTGCTGCTGGAGGCCGGTGGTGAGGACAAGCATCGCTGGGTCCACATGCCGATCGGCATCGGCCGCATGCTGACCAATCCGAAATTCGTCTGGCCGTTCAGCACCGACAAGGAGCGGGAGCTGAAAGATCAGGATGTCTACTGGCCGCGCGGCCGCATGCTCGGCGGATCGAGTTCCGTCAACGGCATGATCTACGCGCGCGGCGCGGCGCATCGGTTCGACGACTGGCGTGACGGCAACAATCCCGGCTGGGGCTATGACGATGTCCTGCCGTATTTCAAGAAGATCGAGGACCGGCCCGGCGGCGATCCGGCCTGGCGCGGAAAGGGCGGGCCGCTCACCGTCAGCGACGGCGGCTACCGGGATCCGCTGTCGCGCGCTTTTCTGGACGCCAGCGTGCAGACCGGGACTTTCGAGAACCCGGACTACAACGCCGAAAAATTCGAAGGGGCGAGCTGGCTGCAATTTTCAATTCGCAACGGCCGGCGCTGTTCCGCCGCGGTGGCCTATCTGCATCCCGCGCGGTCGCGGCCGAATCTGGAGGTCCGGACGAACGCGCTCGCAAGCCGGATCCTTCTGGACGGCAAGCGCGCCGCCGGTATCGTTTATGAAAAGGATGGAGAGCGCCGAATCGCCGAGGCGCGGCATGACGTTATTCTCGCGGCCGGGCCGATCGTGTCACCCAAGCTGCTCGAATTGTCTGGCATCGGCGACGGCGACGTGCTGAAGAAGTTCGGCATCGATGTCGCGCACTACCTGCCGGGCGTGGGCGAGAATCTCCAGGATCATATTCAGAGCCGCATGACCTACGAGACGAACGCCAAGGTCACGATCAACGATATCCTGAACAGCCCGATTCGCGGCGCGATGGCGCTGCTGCGTTATCTGGTGTTTCGCGACGGATTGCTGTCGATCTCCGCGCCGACCGTACAGGCGATCATGCGCAGCGGCGACGACGTGCCGCATCCGGATATGAAGCTGCAGATCGCCCTGGTGTCCGGCAAGGACCGCTATGCGCGCAGCAAGGAAATTGGAGTCGATCCGTTTTCCGGATTTGCGCTCGGCATTTTCCAGTTGTATCCGGAGTCGCGCGGGTCGCTGCACATCCAATCGAGCGACCCCGCCGATCCGCCACAAATCAACGCCAATTACCTGACCCATCCGACGGATGTGGAGGTCTTGCTCCGCGGCATGAAGATGATCCGGAATATCGCGTCGCAGCCGGCGATCGCGCCGTTCATCGTGCGCGAGGTGCGGCCGGGCCCCGAGGTTCAAAGCGATGAGGCGGTGATGGATTACGCACGGCAGTCGGCGCAGACCTGCTGGCATCCGATCAGCACCTGCCGGATGGGGCGCAGCGATCAGGATGTGGTCGACTACGAGCTGCGCGTCCACGGGATGGAAAATCTGCGGGTCGTCGATTCCTCGATCATGCCCAACATGCCGTCGTCGAACACCAACTCGGCGTCGCTGATGATCGGTGAAAAAGGCGCGGATTTGATCCTGGCCGGCGCGCGCTAAGCCATTTCTTGTTCAAATTGACTCAAGTGAAATGGTCTCTACTCTTTAGTTTTGTGCAAATACGTCGTCGCGAACCGGGTCGGTTCGCTCGGAATTTGCTCCAGTTTCGGGAGAACCGTCATGCGTGTCGTCATTGCGATGATGAAGCACGAAACCAATACCTTCTCGCCGGTGCCGACGCCGCTCGAACGGTTTGCCCGCGGCTTCCCGTTGCCGCCGCGCGGACGGGAGGCTTATGACGCCTACAGGGGCACCGGGTCCGCGATGGGCGCCTATATCGATCTCGCCGAACGCGAAGGGTATGAGGTCGTCACGCCGATCGCGGCGCAGGCTTGGCCGAGCGGGCCGGTCGAAGATGCCGCCTATGCCGCGATCACCGATGCGATCTGCGAGGCCGTCTCGGCGGGGTGCGATGCGGTGATGCTGGATCTGCACGGGGCGATGGTCACCGAAAGCGTGGAGGATGGCGAAGGCACGCTGCTGGAACGGCTGCGGCAGATCGCGCCCGGTATTCCGATTGCCAGCGCCCTCGACATGCATACCAATCTCTATCCGGCGATCGTCGAGAATTCGACGACGCTGGCCGGGTTCCAGACCTATCCGCATATCGACAACTACGAGACCGGTATGCGCGCGGGCGAACCGCTGATCAAACTGTTGAAGGGCGAAGCACAGCCGACGCTGGCATGGGGCAACCGGCCGATGCTGCCGCATGTGATGCGGCAAGGCACCGACGACTTCCCCAACAGCGAACTACAAGAGCGCGCCCGGGAGATGGAACAGGGCGAGGCCATGGCGGCGACCCTGTTTACCGGCTTTCCCCATGCGGATATCAGCAATGCGGGGTTGAGCGCGGTCGTGGTGACCGACAACGATCCGGAATTGGCGGCGCGGTTGCGGGACGAATTGCTCGATGGCGCATGGGACAATCGCGAAGCCTGGGTCTACCAGATCGAGCCGCTGCAGGACTCAATGGCCCGTGCCAAGACGATCACCGACGGGCCGGTGGTCCTGCTCGACCATTACGACAACGCGGCGTCCGGCGGCACGATGGATACGATGACCGTGCTGGGCGCGATCCTCGACGCGGGTCTGGAGGATGTGGCGGCATTTGCGATCCACGATCCGGCTGCCGTTGCAACCATGATCGAAGCGGGGATCGGGTCAACGGTCACGCTGCCGCTCGGCGGCAAGGTGGACATGCCGTCGATCGGGCGAACGGGCGCGCCGCGAACGGTGACGGGAACGGTGAAGCTGATTTCCGACGGCAAGTATCGCAATCGCGGCCCGGCGTCGGCGGGCATCCTGATGGATATGGGGCCGACCGTCGTGCTCGATACGGGCAATGTCGAAATTGTCGTCATTTCACGGCATCAGGAGCCGAACGATCAGGGCTGCCTGCTCAGCCTCGGCATCGACCCGACCGAGAAACGCTATCTCATGCTAAAGAGCCGGATTCATTATCGCGCCGGCTTCAAGCCGATTGCCAAGGAGGTGATCGAATGCGCCGGCACCGGCGTTTGCACGTCGGACTATGGCCAGCTCAACTTCGAAAACGTACGTCGGCCGATTTATCCGCTCGATCTGATCAACGATCCCCACCAGAACTGAAACGAAGCAATAGGCTCCACGCGCTTAGAGCGAATCCCGATCGGACGGAAACGGTTCGCGACGACGTATTTGCGTAAAAACGATGAGATAGACCATTTCACTTGGGTCAAATTGAACAAGAAATGGTCTAGATCGCGTCCTGTTCATATCCCGAAATCACCTCGAGGAACGGGACCGCAAAGTCGCGCAGCTTTGCTTCGCCGACGCCATGGACACTGGCGAATTCCTCTTCGGTTCGGGGTTTGCGGCGGGCCATGTCGGCCAAGGCGCGATCCGCGAAGATCACATAGGCAGGCACGCCCCGCGTCTTGGCGAGGTCCCGGCGTCGTTCCTTCAGCGCATTGAACAGCTCGGCCTCCGGCGCCGACAGGTCGGCCGCTGCCGGCGCCGTCTTCTTTCCCGGGGTTTTCAACGCGCGATTCTTGAAAGTGTCTTCGCGATATTGGAATGACTCGGTGCCGGCCATAAACCCGATACCCTTATCGGTCAGGCTCAAGCCGCCGAATCCCTTGATATCCAATTGAAGAAGTCCGGCGGCGACCAGTTGGCGGATGATCGAGCGCAAATCTTCCTTGCTGGTGGCGCCGGCGGTGCCGAATTCGGGAAGTCCGGTATGCCCGAATTTGCGGGTCTTTTCGGTGTCCGCGCCGCGCAGGACATCGACCAGATGCGCTGCGCCAAACCGCTGCCCCGTCGAACGGGCGACCGACAGGATCTGCTTTCCCACGGCGGTTCCATCCGTCAGCACCGGCGGATCCTGGCAGATGTCGCAGTTGCCGCAGGGCGGTGTCGTCTCGTCGAAATACGAAAGAAGCGCCTGTCGCCGGCACTCCGGCGTTTCGCAATAGGCGATGAGACTGTCCAGGCGTTTGTGCTCCCGCCGCATGTGTTCTTCGCCGCCGTCCTCCTGGTCGATAAACATCCGCCGCATGCGAATATCGTCCAGCCCGTACAGCATATGGGCGTCCGACGGCAGCCCGTCCCGCCCGGCGCGGCCGATTTCCTGATAGTAGGATTCCATGTTGCCGGGAAGATTGGTGTGGAAGACATACCGCACGTCCGGCTTGTCGATGCCCATGCCGAAGGCGATGGTCGCCACCATGACCGTGCCGGGATCGGTCATGAAGGTATCCTGGTTGGCGATTCGCAGCGATTTGTCCATGCCGGCGTGATAGGGCAGGGCGCGAACGCCATGTTCGCTCAGGAAATCCGCCGCTTCTTCGGTTTTCTTGCGCGACAGGCAATAGACGATGCCGCATTGGTCCGCGCGCGCCTGCACGAATTCCAGCAATTGGGCCTTCCAGCTACGGCGCATTTCGACCGCGAGGCGGATGTTCGGCCGGTCGAAGCCGCGGACCACGATTTTGCCGTTGCCGTCGAACAATTGCGCGGCGATATCGATTCGCGTGCTTTCATCGGCGGTGGCGGTCAAGGCGGCGATCGGGACGCCGGGAAATTTTTCCTTGAGTTGCCCCAACTGCTCGTATTCGGGTCGGAACGACGGCCCCCAGCGCGAGATGCAATGGGCCTCGTCGATCGCGATCAATTGCACCGGAAGCTGCATCAATGCCGCCATCATCCGATCGGTCATCAAGCGCTCGGGCGAAATGTACAGCAGCGGAGACTCGCCCGCGGCCACGCGGCGCCAGCTAGCCGCATTGTCGTCGTAGGACCGCGACGAGTTGATTGTCTCCGCCGCGACCCCGGCCAGCCGAAGTGCGGTCACCTGATCCTCCATCAAGGCGACCAGGGGCGAAACCACCACGGTCAGGCCACCCCGCAGCAGCGCCGGAATTTGGTAGCACAGGGATTTTCCGGATCCGGTCGGCATGACCGCGAGGACGCTGGTGCCGCCGAGCAGCGCGGCCAGCACCTCCTCTTGACCCGGCCGAAAGGAGTCGTAACCGAACTTGCTTTTGAGGATCGCGCGGGCGTCGGGACTGACGGAAGATGACGGCGGCGGGTCGGCCGGCGCGCTTGGATCATTTAAAAAATCGGCGTTTACGACCGGATCCGGATCAACGTGACTCAATGCTTCCCCCCGCGCAGATGTCGGCCGACCATACAACGGCGCGACGGCGGCGTCATCGGTCATGCTTTTGACGGGTGCCGGCGTCCCGAAACGCCGCAATTGCGGGCCAATTTCTATTTGCCTGGCCGGGTTTTGGTCGCGGCCAATCCGGGTATGATGGGGAAATCGGTCGCCGATTCGATTCAGTCGAATGTTCCGGGGCGTCGCAGGGCGGGAAAGCGCACTTCATGACTCAACAGCCGAATTCGAAACGGCCCTTACTGTTCACGCCGATCACGATCCGCGGCATCACCGCGCGGAACCGAATCGTCGTCTCGCCGATGTGCCAATACGCGTCCGATGGCGGCGGGCCCGGTGACTGGCAGTTCATGCATCTCGCCCGCCTGTCGGTCGGCGGCGCGGGCATCGTCTTCGGCGAGGAGACCGCGGTAGAGGAGCGCGGCCGCAAGACATACAAATGCGCCGGCATTTATGACGACCGCCATATTGCCGCCTATCGGCGGATCACCGACTTCATTCGCGCGCAGGGCGCGGTGCCGGCGATCCAGCTCGGCCATGCGGGCCGCAAGGCATCGTGCCACACGGCGGTCCAGAATTGGGAGCCGCTGTCGGATGCCGATGCGGCGGACGGCATGCCGCCCTGGCAGGGCCTCGCGCCGAGCGCGCTCGATCAATTGCCGCGCCGGTTTCTGCCGAAGGCGATGGACCGGGACGATATCCGCACGGTTCTGGAGTCCTGGCGCGACGCGACACGGCGCAGTATCGATGCGGGATTCGATATTTGCGAAATCCACGGCGCGCACGGCTACCTGATCCATCAGTTTTTGTCGCCGGTCAGCAATCAGCGCAACGACGCCTATGGCGGCGACCGCGCCGGCCGGATGCGGTTTGCGCTCGAAGTGGCGGAGACGGTGCGCGCCGCCTGGCCGGCCGACAAACCGCTGTTCTTCCGGGTGTCGTCGGTCGACGGCGTGGGCGGCATGTGGACGCTCGACGATACGCTCGCGCTCGCGCGGGAACTCAAGGATCGCGATATCGATCTGGTCGATTGTTCGTCCGGCGGCATTATGGGCGATACGGAAATGCCGATGGTGCCGCGGGTGCCGGGGTATCAGGTGGGCTTCGCCGAGCGGGTGCGGCGCGAGGTCGGCATCATGACGATCGCCGTCGGCGGGATCACCGAAGCCGCGCAGGCGGAAAGCATTCTTCAGGACGGCAAGGCCGACCTGATCGCGCTGGCCCGGGAACTGCTCTGGAATGCGGATTGGCCGGCGCATGCGGCGAAGGAGATGGGTATCGACGATCCCTACGGGCAGATGCCGCTGGAATACGCCCACCGGCTGCGTCAGCGCGATGCGGCCAAGGAATTGCCGATCAACCAAGGCGGCGCGGAAACACAGGCAGCGATGCGCGCGCATCTGGGAGAAGGCCATGGGTGAATTCGCGGTCGGGCAGGCGGTTTCGCGGCTCGAAGATCCACGCCTGCTCACGGGCGGCGGCCGCTTTGTCGACGATATCGTTCTGCCGGGCATGGCGTTCGGTCACGTCCTGCGGTCGCCCCATGCCCATGCGAAGATAAAGTCGATCGACACGGCGGCGGCGCAATCGGCGCCCGGCGTTCTGGCCGTCCTGACCGGCGCCGACTGGCGCACATCGGGATTTGGCGACCTGCCGACCGGCAGCGGGCGCACGCGGCGCGATGGGTCGCCGATGTACGTGCCGCGCTACCCGGCGCTGGTGGAAGACCGCGTTCGCCGGGTCGGCGATTATGTCGCCTTCGTCGTCGCCGAAACCCGCCATCAGGCGATGGATGCGTCCGAACTGATCTCCGTCGACTATGATAGCCTGCCCGCCGTCACTTCGACCGAGGAGGCGCCAAAGCCGGGCGCGCCGCGCGTGTGGGAGGAGTGTCCCGATAACATCTGCTATGTGCATCGGGACGGCGATGAAGCGGCGACGGAGGCGGCCTTCGCGGCGGCGGCCCATGTGGTCCGGCAAAGAATGGTCATCAACCGGGTCAGCGCCAACAGCCTCGAGCCGCGCGGCTGTATCGCGCAGTACGATGCGGGCGAGGGCCGTTACGCTCTATATACGACGCTGCAGGGGTTGCAGCCGTATCGCTCCCTCCTGGCCGGTATTTTGAACGAGCCCGAGGCCAAGGTTCGCGTGATCGCCGGCGATATCGGCGGCGGCTTCGGCATGAAATCGGCCGTGTACAATGAGGGCCCGCTGGCCCTGCTGGCGTCAAAATTGACCGGTCGGCCGGTCAAGTGGATCAGCGGCCGGTCCGAGGCTTTCGCGAGCGACGGTCATGCGCGCGATCATGTGGTGGACGCGGAGTTGGCGCTTGACGGGGAAGGTCGGTTTCTCGGCCTTCGCGTCAATATTGTCGCCGCGCTCGGCGCCTATCTTCAACTCGGCGCGGAAAGCTCGGCGGTCAAGAATCTGGGCACGTTGGCCGGCGTCTACACGATCCCGGCGATCCATGTCGACGTGACCGGCGTCTTCACCAACACCAATCCGATACGCGCCTATCGCGGCAATGGCCGGCCGGAATCGGCCTATGTCATCGAGCGGCTGGTCGAGATGGCCGCCGACGAGATGGCGATCGATCCAGCGGAGCTCCGCCGCCGCAACACCATCCCGCCCGAGGCCATGCCCTACAAGACGGCGCTGACCTTCACCTATGACAGCGGCGAATTCGAAAAGAACATGGATATGGCGCTGCAGATGGCTGACTACGCGGGCTTCGAGCGGCGGCGCGAGGAAGCGGCCGGGCGGGGCAGGCTCCGCGGTATCGGCATCTCCAACTCGATCGAGCGCGCCGGGGCCGAGGGCGTGGAAGGTGCGGAAATCCGCTTCGACCGCAGCGGCACCGCGACGGTGCTGACGGGGTCGATCGCGCAGGGTCAGGGCCATGCGACGATGTACACGCAGCTCGCCTGCGACCGTCTCGGGCTGGAGCCTGAGGACATACACTATATGTCGGGCGATACGGACAAGGTGCCGCTCGGCCAGGGGACCTTCGGATCGCGGTCGGCGACCATCGGCGGTTCCGCCTTTCATCTGGCGGCGGAAAAGATCGTGTCCAAAGCCACGCAAATCGCCGCCCACCTGCTGGAGGTGGCGCCCGGCGACATTGCTTTCGACGACGGCGTGTTTACCGCGTCCGGCACCAATCAAAGCCTGACCATCAAGGACGTGGCGCGAAAGTCGCTCAATCCGGCAAACCTGCCGGACGGGATGGAGCCGGGCCTGTCGGAGAGCGCGATGTTCGCGGCGCGGGTCGCCAACTATCCGAACGGCACCCATGTATGCGAGGTGGAGATCGACTCGGAGACCGGCACGGTCTCGATCGTCGACTACAATGTGGTCGATGACGTGGGCACGGTGATCAACCCGCTCCTGTTGAAGGGGCAGATTCATGGCGGGGTCGCGCAAGGGGCGGGGCAGGTGCTGATGGAGGATATCCGCTACGACGATGGGTCCGGCCAGCTCGTCACCGGCTCTTTCATGGATTATTGCATGCCCCGGGCGGGCGATTTGAGTTTTATGGATGTCAAAAGCAATCCGGTGCCGACAAGAACCAATCCGCTCGGCGTCAAGGGCGCGGGCGAAGCCGGCAATGTCGGTGCGCTTCCCGCCGTGGCGAACGCGGTGGTCGACGCGCTTTCGGTCTACGGCATCCGGCACATCCCGATGCCGGCAACGGCCGAGAGGATTTGGCGCGCGATCCGGGCGGCAAAGATCTAGAGTAAATCCCGAGCGAACCGAAACGATTCGCGACGACGTATTTGCGGATAAACAAAGAGATAGACCACTTCACTTGAGTCAATTTAATCAGGAAATGGTCCAGGGGAATTCAAAAATGGCGACGCGGGGCCGGGAAATCGGGCACGAATAGGACTAGTCCCATAGACGCCGACAAAGGCGACGCAAGTGTGATAGGGTTGCCGAGGCAGGGTGGAACACTTCGCCCTCGGAATGGGAAGGGAACCCCATGCAAACTCCTTCTTTCATGAACGGAGATGCTCCCAAACGTCTATTTCAAGGTCTGATGGTAGGCGCGATTGGGACAATCGTCATTGGCTTCGGTTGGGCCGGATGGCATCTCAACAGTACTGTCGAGGATCAGGTCGCAACCGCGAGCCAAACGGCCATGGTCAAGGCATTGGCGCCGATCTGCGCCGACAAGTTCGAACGTGCGGCAACCGGCGACAAAGCGCTGGTCGTCAAGCTCAAGGCGGTTAGCGCCTGGGAGCGGAACAGTCACTTGATGAAAACCGGCTGGGCGACGTTTCCCGGCGGCGCGGAGCCAGACGACAAGGTGGCGGAAGCCTGCGCGACCATGCTGAACGCGGCCTTCAAACTCTAAGACGCATACGGCGATCGGTCTCGGCACGCTCCGCCCCCTGTCAATGACACGGGGCGGTTTCTATTTTCCGCGCAGTTTGGATTTTGTTACTCCAGGGCGCATTTGCCCTGTCGCTTGCGGTAAGGCCGGTTGCAGTCCCAATCGTTTCCGGAATAGTTGAAGTGCGCGTTCCGCGGCACCGTCACGGTAACGCATGCGCCTTTGGCGGCGCGATATCCGCGATCGCATTTCCAACCAACGCCATAGGATGCGTCCACGAAATGGCCGTTCGCGGGTACGGCAATGGCCTTGCAGGCTCCGCCGACGGCGCGATATCCGCGCTCGCATTTCCAGCCACGGTCGAAGGATGTATCCACGAAATACCCATGCGCGGGCACCGTGACGGCGATGCACTTATCGTTGGCCGCCCGGAATCCCCGGTTGCATGCCCAGGACGAAGAGTCCGACAAATAGCCGTTTTTGGGTACTTTGACGGCGACGCAGGTCTCAGCTACTTCCCGAAACCCCCGGTGGCATTCCCACCTGTCGCCCGTGGAAGTCAGGTAGGCGTTCGCCGGGATCTTTATTTCGACGCAAGCCTTGTCGACCTCCAGATAGCCGCGCGTGCACTCCCATCCCTGTCCGTAGGAGGCGTTGGTCGGATACGCATTTGCGGGCACCTTGACGGCAACGCAGGTCCCGTCGGCCTCTCGGTATCCGCGGTCGCATTCCCAGCCGCTGCCATAGCTTTTCGAGTGGGCGTTTTTTGGTATCCCGATGGAGGCGCTTTGAGCGACGGCAACACCGGGCAGAGTTACAAGGAATACCAAAAAAAGCAGAGATCTAAGCGCGGTCATCATTGGTCGTTGCCGTCTACCCATGGTTTATTCCTTCACATTTTTGATAGAGCGTGGTGTCTAAAGTCGCTGTCACCGGATCCGGTCACAGCATCGACGTGAACGCATAACTAGGCGGATGCTTGATCGCGCGCTATGGCCGCGGCCAGCTCAGTCGGGTCGATCGTTAATGCCCGCGTAAGGCCAGGATTGTCTGACGATGTGTGCAGGTGGATCAGGGTCACAATTCGCCGGTAGGCAGGACATGAATTGCCTTCCAGCAATTCTTCGTCCGTTTCGATCTCATAGACGCCCGCCGGCTGCACCTCGTCGAGATTGCTCAAGATGAAGGACTTTGCGAACGTCACTGTCGTTTTGCGCGTGCGTGTCGTCACTGACTATGAACCTGTCGGCGGCCCTACCGTCCCATCAACAGGTGTCGGAGGAGGGCCAGCTTCCCTCCGTTCAGAGCGCTAGGATTTGGAAGGGGCGGTGGCTGGCGCTTTTTCTGGTTGGGCAGTCGCTGGACCGGCGCTTGCCGCAGCCTCTTTTTTGTCGGCCGGTTTGTTTTTACTCGGAGTATCTTGTGCGGTGGAAAATGACTTAAAGGACATGTGAAATGCCTTTCATGATGGCGGCATTAATTTTC
>JAOTYV010000363.1 GCA_029861675.1 Alphaproteobacteria bacterium | reverse complement strand
ATGACATCCCTGCCCAGCATTACCGCCTTTGACGAGGCCACGCAGGGGCCGGACGGCATTCTCGCCGCAGGCGGCGGGCGGACCGTGATCGAAACAAGCACCTTGCCGATCGCTGACAAGCAGCGTTCCCACGACGTCCTGCGCGAAGCTGGAACGGCGCTGCTCGACTGTCCGCTCAGCGGTACCGGCGCCCAGGCGGCAAGCGGCGATTTGGTGGTTTTCGGTAGCGGCGACGAGGCGGCCTATGAGACCTGCATACCCGTATTCAAGGGGTTCTCCCGGTCGCAATATTATCTCGGTAAATTCGGCAACGGCAGCGCCATGAAATTCGTCGCCAACCTCTTGGTCGCCATACACAACGTCGCCGCCGCCGAGGCCCTGGTGCTCGGCCAAAAGGCCGGCCTGGACGCCGAGACCATGTTGGAGGTGTTAACCGACAGTGCCGGCAATTCGCGCATGCTGGAAATACGCGGGCCGCTGATGACCAAGGGCGACTATGACGAGCCCACCATGAAGGTCGATATCTGGCAAAAGGACATGACGGTCATCACCGACTTTGCGCGCGCACTCGGATGCCCGGCGCCGCTTTTTTCCGCCAGCGCCCCCATCTACTCGGCGGCCCTCGGCCAGGGTCGGGGCAAACAGGACACGGCGGTGGTCTGCGCCGTTTTGGAGGAAATGGCCGGGCTCAAACGGCCGCAGTAGTCAGTCCGTCAGCTTCAGCAGTCTTGCGGCGTTCAGGCCGCAAATAGCGGAGCGCTGATCGGCGTCCAGCCCGTCTACCTTGGCCAGCAGCCCGAGCGGATCGTCCTCGCCCATGTCGTAGGGGTAATCGGTGCCGAGCAGAATGTGGTCGGCGCCGTATTTCTCGATCAGAAAGGCCAGTTGGTCGGGTTCGAAGACCATCGTGTCGAAATAGAACTTGCTGAGATAGGTGCTCGGCGGCGAGGTGAGGTTCTCGCGGCAGTCGGGACGGGCGTGGTAGCCGTGGTCCATGCGCCCGGCATAGGCCGGAACGTAGCCGCCGCCATGGGCGACGCATATCTTCAGGCCGGGATAGCGATCGAGAACGCCGCCGAAGATCAGATGGCCGATCGCCAGACTCGATTCCACCGGATGGCCGATCAGGTTGATGAAATAGTGTTCGGTAAAACGGTCGCCGTGGCTGAATCCCATGGGGTGGATGAAGATCAGCGTGTCCAGTTCCTCCGCCTTGGCGAAGAACGGCTCCAGCCGGGGCGATGACAGTTCCTCGCTTCCCACATGCGTGGAAATCTCGACGCCGCGCATCCCGAGATCGCCGATGCACCGTTCCAGTTCGGCGACGGCCATTTCCGTGTTCTGCAGCGGTACCGTTCCCATGGCGACCAGCCGCTCGGGCATTTTGGCGACGGTCTCGGCGAGATGATCGTTGAGCTTGCGGGAGGCCTCGCGTCCGACCTCCGGCTCGGCCCAGTAATAATACTGATAAGGCGGGATGGTGATGGCCTGCACGTCGACGCCCATGCGGTCCATGTCCGCCAGCCGCTCGTCCAGCGACTGCATCTTCGGCTGAATGTCGACCAATTGCTTTTCGTTGACCGATTTCGTCAGCGGATTGCCGAAGGCCAGCGCCGCGTGACCGGCGCGCTCCGCTTCCGCCTTCATCATCTCGCTCACCGGATAGGACTGGCAGTGACAATGGATGTCGACGGTCAGGGTCTTCGATCCGTTCGAGGCTTTCGGCCGGGCGGCATGGTCGGCCGCCGGTCCCTTTGCACCGCAAGTATGAAACATATTCTTCCTCTGCCCCTTCTAAGATTGGTGCGTCCTGATACGCCCGATCAGGGCTCGCTGCCAGCCTTTG
Organism: Alphaproteobacteria bacterium; assembly: GCA_029861675.1. Next base: position 2,381 of record JAOTYV010000363.1, on the reverse strand, counting down.
TGTCCTGAAAAATCCTGTTCAGCCGTCATCGGCCATGGCGGCGGCCCGGATGGCCTCCGGATTGAAAGGCATGCGGCGCAGGCGCAACGTTGTCGCGTCATGAATGGCGTTGGCGATGGCCGCCACTGACGGGCCGCTTGCGGCCTCCCCCGCGCCCAGCGACTTGTCGCCGGGCCGGTCGAAGAGGCGGACCTCGATCTCCGGCACATTGTCGAATTTAAGAATCGGGTAGGTCTCCCAATCGCGGCTGGTGATGCCGTCGCGGTCATGGCTGACCTGCTCATAGAGCGCCCAACTGGCGGCCTGCATGAAGCCGCCTTCCAGCTGGGCTTTCAGGCCGTCGGCGTCGATCACCTCGCCGGAATCGGCGGCGATGAAAACACGCTTGAGATCGACATTTGCCGCGTCGTCTACGTGCAGTTCCACGGCGACGGCGGCGTAGGTCTGGGCGTTCTTGTAGCGGGCGAAGGCGATGCCCTGTCCGTGTCCATCCGCCAATTCAGTTCCACGCCAGCCGATACCTTCCGCTGCCGCTTGCAGGACGGCCCTGGCGCGTTCGTCGCCCAGATGATTGAGCCGGAACCGGACGGCGTCCATGCCGGCGGCCCCGGCCAATTCGTCCATGAAGCATTCCAGCGCGAAGACATTGGCGACGGCGCCCAGGCAGCGCATGGACGAGGTGCGATGCGGCAGGCCCCGGACCAGGTGCTTGACCAGCCGGCGCTTGGTGAATGTGTAATACGGGTCGAGATTGCGGTGCAGACCGCCGTGATTGGCGAAGTTGGGTTTCGGCAGCCAGGGAGCTATCGCCTCTTCACGGAATCGATTTGCCAGCAGCCGCGCCGGCCCGGCACTGTCTGGCCCTTTGCGAGGTCGGGCTGAATGCGTGTCGCTATAGCTGTCGGCAGACCAATGAACGACTCGCCCTGCCGCATTGAGGCTGGCTCGGAGCTCAACCACCATAGCCGAGGCATAGGGCTCCCAGGCGTGCTCATCCTCACGGGTCCATTTCAAGAGGATCGGCCGTCCCGGAAACGTCCGGGCCACCAACACCGCTTCGAATGCCGCATCATCGGCGCCGTTGTGGCCATAGCAACCGGACCCGAGCGCGTGGTGGATGGTGATGTCGCCGGCGGGGAGGTCGAGCACTTCGGCGATGGTGTCGCGCAGCGGATAGATGCCCTGACTGTGCGTCCACACCGTTATCCTGCCGTTCTCCGTCATGGCCATGGCAGCCGACGGGCCGATGGAACCGTGCATCTGATAGGGACGCTCAAACCGGGCCGAGAGCGTCATGGTGGCATCGGCCGATGGTTCCGGCAAGGCCGGGACAGGTGACTTTTCGGGCGTGCCACCGACCACGGGAAAGCTCAACCGGTCGTTTTCTGTCAGCGCCATGAAGATGTCGGTCTCGTCCAGGCCGGGGCCGCCATCCCACGCGGCGGTGGCGGCGAGCCGCTCGGACGCCTTGATGACGGCGAATTCATCCGCCCCGGCAATGGCGAGGAAACTGCCGTCGCGGACGATTTCCAGGCCCTGTGCCTTGAGTCTTTCACAAACCGTTTCGTGCAGTTCGCTCAACCGCGCAATTGAATGCGGCGGCCGGACGACCCGGGCATGCCACATGCCATCCATGACCATGTCGTGGACGAAAACGGTCCGCCCCGTGACCTGACCCACCGCACCGCGCGGCGTCGCCGGTTTGCCGATCCGGCTATAAGTATCAGGCGCCTTCAGCTCCACGTCGGGATCGACGGGAATGCCGAATCGCTTGCCGCCGGCCAACTCCTTGAGGCTTACCGACTGGTTGGTCGCCGGATCTCGGATCAGGCCGCCATCCATCCGAAGCGCCGCCACGTCGGTTTCGAATTGCCGAGCGGCCTGGTCGAGCAGATGACGCCGCGCGCTCGCCGCGGCCCGGCGGACGGCGTGACCCGATTGTTCGACGGAATTGCTGCCAGCCGTAACCCCCTCGTCCGGTGTCACGCCGGTCTGGCGCGCCTCCACGACGATATCGGCCGCATCCACCTCCAGTTCCTCTGCGGCGACAATGGCGATGGCGGTGGAGATGCGCTGGCCTAGATCCACCTTGCCGGAACGCACATGGACCCGGCCGTCGGCATCGATGGCGATCCAGTCGTCGACATTGGGGCTGGCTGTGAGGCTCGGGTTCGACGCCACGGGTTCAGCCGCCGCCGGTCAAGAGTTTGAGGGCACGCAGAATGCGCGGGTGCGATCCGCAACGGCACAGATGCGGAGTCAGCGCTTCGCGAATCTGGGCATCGCCGGGTTTGGGTGATTGACTCAAAAGCGCCGTAGCGGCGATGACAATGCCCGGCGTGCAATAACCGCATTGCGCGGCGCCGGCGGCGGTAAAGGCT
>JAOTYV010000082.1 GCA_029861675.1 Alphaproteobacteria bacterium | reverse complement strand
CTCGGCCGGGTCTTTCCCTCTCATCGATTTCTGCCTCATCTTCGTTCCCTTCGGTCACTGCGATGAGCCAGAAATCCTCCTTTATGAAAACCCCTCAGTCTGTCCCAAGGGCGCTGATGTCAGACAAAGGTCCGAGGCAAGAAATACACAAACACGAAATGGATCGTGCGCTTCCGGTTCCGGGGCGAGCCTTACGAAATCCGCCCGGACGCGCGCACTGAGCAAGCGGCTGAAGCAGCAACGCTTGAATTCATCCGGGGACTCGGGGACGAACGTGGTCCCGCTCCGGGGAGTGTCGCCGACGTGATCGAAGCGTACAAAGAGGCGCTGCGCCCATCCAAAAAGGACGCTGCATATATCGACCGTATCTGCGGAGAAATTGGTGGGCTGACGGCTGAAGACGTGACGCAGGCCGAATTTGATCGCTGTTGTAGGAGGCTGTACCCGGGATGCAGCAACGAAACGTGGAACCGACAAATATTCACACCGCTGCTCGCAGCGTTGAACCATTCGGGCATCTCTGCCAATGTCAAACGCCCGAAGATGAAGTCGATTGAGGACCAGGCATATGACGCGCTCGACAAACAGAAGCGCGATCTCCTGATATCTGAGGCCCGCGATATGGATGACCGGGATTTGGAGGCAGTACTCTGCCTATGGTTTCTCGACGGCCTGCGGATAACCGAGTCCATAGAACTGCGCCGTCGCGACCGTTCGGAATACCCTTACGCAGATATCAGGCGCGGCAAGATCAAGACGATTCAGCGTAAGGGCGGGGTTGAGCGGGTCCACTGGCGGGCGATGCACCAGAGAACCAAAGCAGCCTTGAAGCGATGTAAGTTTGAAGCCGATGATAAATTCATCCGATGGAAAACGCGCTCCGGGCCGCGCCGTGCCATCGAGAAACTCGTCGAACGTACTGGTATCAAGTTCCACCCACATATGGGCCGCCACACCTTCGGCGATCAGGCGCACGCCAAAGGGGCCTCATTGAAGGACTTGATGGACGCCGGCGGATGGCGGTCGGTACAGGCGGCGATGCGCTATACACACACCAATGTCGAACGCCAGCGCGTACTGAAAGAGCGGATGTAGTAGGGCAAAAGCGGGGCAACAAAGACGCTAAATGCACAGCAGTTTGAAATATCGCAACGAATCAGAATGCTGGACACCCTTGGTAAGGGTGGGGTCGCAAGTTCGATTCTTGCCGGCGGCACCATATTTTTCCAGATATTCGAGATTGGTTAATTTCATCCGCTGAATGGCCCGGCGAAGCGGGGGGATTCGGCGCGTCACGGGCCGTCTTATGGTTAATTGAACGAAATCCCATGTGTGAAGCAGCATGCGGGCCTGTGCGCACCATCACACTTTCGGACTATATCTTTGTCGCCGCCGCAGTAGGAAACTCTCCTTATGCGATATGCGAGGATCATCCTGCTGCTGGTTGCCGCCCCCGTGGCCGCCTGCATGCCGTCGGACAGATCCTCGAATGGCATATGCGGCCCGAAAATTCACGACTGTGCCACCGCCGCCAGCACGGTGCAGGAAACCATTACCGCGACCGGGCATCGCTGCGACACCATCGACTGGGTGGGCAAGCTCGCCGCCAATGACGGATTTTATTTTTCCTGTAACCGGCATTCCCTCGCGTATCAGATCGCATTGCATGACGGCCGCTGGTTCGTCATGCGCAAATGACGCTGCGCCATCCGCCCGCACGGTAGGGTCTCTGGCGTCCCGGCCGGCGAATTGCCATAGTACCGGCGGGATATACACTCGACAGCGGCCCCGACACCTCTAAACTAACCATCGCGAAATTAAAAAGCCGGCCAGTGGACGCGACGCCGTTCCAGGGCGTGTCCCGGCCTATCGGGGGAGAACCAGAAATGGCGTATTCGGTATTCGCCGGCGCGGGACAGTGGCGTGCTGCCGCCGACGACGCGCGGGCACAGGGATTATTCGGCTTGAACGCGGCAACCGGAGACTGGCAGCCGCTTCATGAAGGCCTGCCCTCGGATGTCGAGGTGCGCTACCTCGCGGTGCGGCCCGACGATCCAAAAGTCGTCTTCGCCGGCACCCAGTACGGCCCCTACCGGTCGATCGACGGCGGCGATACCTGGTCCGCCCTGCCGCTGCCCGACGACACGAGTGCGGAAGAACGCGTGGTTTGGTCCATTCGGCTGCACCCGCGCGACCCGAATATCGTCTATGCCGGCACCCAGGGGACCGCAATCTTCCGAAGTGACGACGGCGGCGACACATGGCGCCGGCTGGCGGTGACGCCACCGCCGGGCGCCGTCGCCATGGGCTTTCCCATGCGGGTGGTTCGGATGGCGCTGGACCCGAGCAACCCGGACGAGGTGTACGCGGCGCTCGAAGTCGGCGGTGTCGTCCGCAGCCTGGATGGCGGCGCGAACTGGGAAAGTTGCAACGCGGGTTTGCTCGCCCTGTCGGACGACAAGCGATTGAAAAGTCAGATCCTCAGCAACACCGAAACCGAGGGCATGATGGATTCGCATTCCCTGTCGATCAGCCCGTCCCATCCCGGCCAGATCTGGCTGGCGAACCGGATGGGGCTGTTCCGCAGCGACGATAAGGGGACCACCTGGACCGAGGCGGAAATCGGCCGCTATTCGGACCTGACCTACGCCCGCGACGTTCAAGTCTCGTTGCACGATCCCGATCGCATTTACGCGGCGTTCAGCGCCGCCGCCATCAGCGATGTGGGCTCGCTCTACCGCAGCGACGATTTCGGCGCGACCTGGGCGCGCTTCGACAAGGAATGCTCGATCGACAGTACCCTCATGATCATCGCCCAAAGCGCGGACGCCGCCGGCCGGGTCTATTGCGGTGCCCGGCGCGGGCAGGTTTTCGGCACGGAAGACGGCGGCACGACCTGGCAGGAATACAAACTGCCCGACGGTGTCGAGGGCGTCTACGCACTCGCCTGCGTATAACGCGCCATGGACGAAGGTCCGACCTTCGATGGGTTTGCGCGGCCGAACGGTTCGGCCGGCACTCGAAACCATTTGCTGGTGCTTTCTACCACCGGCTTGACGGGGCCAACCGCCCAGCGCATCGGCAAATCCGTCGCGGGCGCCAAGGTTGTGACCATGCCCTATGCGAGCGGCGTTGTCGGCGCCGATGGGGCGTTGCGGCGGCGCGCGCTGATCGGCCTCGCCACCCATCCCAATGTCGGCGGCGTCGTGGTGGTCAGCGGGAACGAACCGGAATTGGATTCCATTGCCGCCGAAATCGCCGAGACGGGACAGCGCGTGGAATCGGCGAGCCTGGACCGTTGCGATCAGGACGCCCTGAAACTGACCGACCGCGGCATTCGGCGCGCGGGTCATTTGGCGAAAGAAATCTCCCGCGAAAAACGTCAGCAGATGCCGTTGTCAGCGCTGTTCATGGCGCTTGAATGCGGCCGCTCCGACCCGAGCTCCGGCATTGCCGCCAACCCGTTGGTCGGCTCGGTCGTCGATCGGCTGATTGATCTCGGCGGCACTGCCGTGTTCGGCGAAACCTTGGAATGGTATGGCACAGAAGCGATTTTGAGCGAGCGCGCCGCAGACGCGTCGGTCGCATCGGAAATCCGGCAAGCGGTGCGGCGGCGGGAAAACGCAGCCGCCGATGCAGGGATTGACCTGGTCGGTAACAACCCCGGGCCGACCAATATCGCCGCCGGCCTGACCACCCTGGAAGAAAAGTCCTTGGGGTCGGTTGCCAAAGGCGGCAGCAGGACTATTCAGCGCGTTCTCGATATTTCGGAAAAACCGCCGGGGCCCGGCCTCTACGTAATGGATGCACCCTTTTATGCGCCTGAATCCTTGACCGGCATGGTCTCCGCAGGCGCGCAGCTCGCCTTGTTCACGACCGGCCCGGGCAATAGTTTTACCAGTCTGCTTGCGCCGACGATCAAGCTGTCGGCCAATGTGGAGACGGTGCAACGGCTCACCGAACAAATCGACTTCGACGCCAGCGCGCTGACCCGGGGCACCGCGGATCTGCAGACCGTAACCGACCACTTGCTGGCGCGGCTCATCTCGATTGCCTCGGGCGAGCTGACCTGGGGCGAAATCCTCGACGAGGGCGATGAAGTGATAAGCCGCCTTGGGTCCGCCCTGTGACGGCGCGGCATGCCGATATCGCGGGACCAAGCGCGGGTGTCGCCGCGATCGTGCTTGACGAGTCGGATGCGGTCGCGACCGCCCTCAGGCCGATCAAGAAGGGCTCGGACGTCAGCATCGGCTACCCGGGCCGGCAGGCGCGCCTTACGATCGCCGAGGACATTCCGATCTATCACAAAGTCGCCCTGATCGACCTGCCGGCGAACTCAGATGTCCGCAAACAAGGCCATGTTATCGGGATCACGACGCAGCCGATCGGCGCCGGCAGCTTGGTTCACGTTCACAATCTGGCCGGCAAGGATCCCGGCGCGGATCGTCCGGAGAGATCCCGTTGATCGAGTCGAGCCTGACCTCTCACAAGGCGCGCCCTGTTCGGCGTCGCCTTGGCTGCGTGCTCCTGTTCATCGGTGCCGGACTCCTGTTGATGTCGATGCTTGGGGAATGGAGCAGTCTCGGCGACCTGCGCACCAAACGCGCGCGGGTATGGGAACATTTCGATCGCGGCCTCGCGGAACGCACCCGGACTCTGGATGCGCTGTACGACGCGGCCGAACGAAAGAGCGGCGGAAATTTGCGCAGCCTGCCGCCGCGGCAGTCGATGCAGAGTCTGTTTGCGATCACTTCCGCACGCTTCACCCACGGCGCAGCCATGCACACGCCGTTGAGCAATTGGATGCTTTGGGCGCTCGGGCGAATTCACCCGGCCTTCGGCGCGGTCAGGGATCCGAGCATCCTATTGAAGCGCAGCGAGTCGGCTTTTTGCGGAGAAGTGTCTTACGTATTGATGCAGCTGGCCCGCAAGGCGGGGATTCGTTCCCGTCACGTCGGCTTGAACGGGCATATCGTCATGGAAGCCTGGCATGACGGGGACTGGCATATGTACGACCCCGACTTCGAAGTGGCTCCGCTGAACGGCACCGGGTCGGTCCTCAGCGTGGCGGCACTATCCCGAAACGAGGACCTGATCCGTAAGGCATACGGCGGCAAGCCGGGAAGCCAATTGTCGCTTGATGCCGTTGTGAGAATTCTGACCAGCCGCGAAGACAACAATTTCGTTTCCTATCCGCCCGGCAGCCAGTTCGAATGGAAGTCCCAAATCCTTCTGCATTTCGAACAAACCAGCGATTATCTGAAATTTATTGTCCCCGCGTTGTTTATTGTCGCCGGCGCCCTGATGCTTTCGCACCGCCGAAAATATCTACCGTGAATAAATAGCAAATTGCGGCGAAAGCGCGCATTTTCCAGTTAATATGTTGATTATCTTCGGAATGCGGCATACTCGGCCAACTTTTGTGGAGACCATGTATCCGTGCAGACGATAATTGCGGCTTCAATCGCGGCAATATTGTTGGTGGCGTTGGGGTGCCGCGATATTGTCCTACGCAGATTGCCCGGCGGCCTTTCACGTATTTTTCAGGTGTCGCTATGGACGATTGCTGCGGCTCTGTTCGTTCTAATTTGGATCAACCCGGAAAACGGCGCGACCGATCCGCAGATTCTGAATTTTCGACCCAGGTAACGCGATGATCCTTGCAACCGGAAATCTTTGCGACCGCCGGAGCGTCGGAACAGCCCGCATCCGGCACGAGGCGGACAGGCGGAACCCGTCCGCTCCCACCCGGTCATTCCCGCAAGCGCGGCTATCGTGACTAACCTGCTAATCCGCCTTTCTGTCAGCGCGCTGCTCATCGGCCTCGTCATTTTCGCGGTCGACCTCTCACACGTATTGAACATGATCATGTCGACCGCACCCTCGGCATGGCTGCTGACACTGCTGATCTTTGCGCTGCAAGTCGATCTCAGTGCCACGCGATGGTCGCTCGTAATCGAAGCGCTGAACAGCCGGCAACCGCATCACCGGTTGCTTCTCTTCACCTATATGGGCCAATTCGCCGGGCTGTTCCTGCCGGCATCGATCGGCGGGGCCGCCGTCAAGGCGTTGATGGCCAGCCGATCCGGCGTGCCGACGGCGGATGCGGTCACAAGTGTCGTGGTCGAGCGTTTTCTGGCTATGGGTAGCCTCATTCTCCTGGCCGTCATTGCAATGCCATTTCTCACAATATCTGTGCTCGAGCCCGACGCATTCCGTGACCTTGCGAAGATCTCGGTGCTCCTTGCGGTTATCATACTCGCCGTCATCTTCGTCGCGTGGCGTACGCACGCGCTGCGCGCCGCCCTCGACCTCCCGCTGATCGGGCCGGCATTGCGGTATCTGTCCGGCGTGGCCCAGAAAACGACAAAACCACGGTTTCTGGCGATGAGTACCGGCGTCAGCATACTTTGCCAGTTTACGATGATCCTCGCGGTTTACATCCTCGCACAGGGCGCCGGCGTGCAACTCAACCTGATCGATTGCTTGATCATCCTGCCACCGGTCATGCTTGTCGCCGCGTTGCCAATTTCGATCGCAGGCTGGGGGGTCCGTGAAGGCGCGATGATTATCGGCCTCGGCCTGGCCGGCGTGCCGCGCGAGGACGCGCTCGGCCTCAGCATCCAGTTTGGATTGACGGGCACCTTGATCGGATTAATCGGATGCGTCGGATGGTTTCGGATGATTGACGCCAACATATTGGCACAAATAAAGAAAATTAGGATCAGCTGACTCAGATTCCAAAGAAATTCGTCAATACCCCGGGTCCGCATACGGGCATTGAGTAACTATTGGCGTGATTACACCCGCCCGGTGTACCCCCTGCTGGCAGTTGTCCGAGTCGACTGGTTCAGGCTAAATCGACGGTAAGTTATCGAATCACCGCGAACCGACTTCGTTGGTGTAAATCCGAACTAAGCCGGATGGGGTAAGCCGACACATCCATCATCCGGGAGGTAGCAAGGGCAATCGACAGGACCAAAACCGCATCACCGGACTCCGTCGCCACGTCGCAGTTGGCGTCGCTGGAGGATGAGGTGCTCGAACTTCATCGGCGGCTCGCCGACGCCGAACAGCGCGCCGCGGTGGCCGAACGCATCGCCGCGGAGGAAATTGCCGCCAAAAAAGCGAAAGCTGCCCTTGGCGATAAGCTGGCGCAGGCCGCGCGAGCGGAAAAAGCCGAGAATGCGGCACTTGTCCGGCAAGTCGGCAAATTGAAGGACGAACTCACCGCCCTCAAGCACACAGAGACCGCGGCGGAGCCGAAGGCCGCCCCGTCGCCCAAAGCCGGCGGCAAAGCCGCTGCGACGCCGAAGGCGGCACGGCGGGGTCCTAAGACCCCGAAGCCCGGCACAATCGACCCCGCGCCGTCGGACAAAGCGGATGCGGCGGAGAGACTGGAATCAGACGACGATCATCGGGAAGACCTATCGGCGGAGGTACCCCTTGGGCCGGCATCCCGTTCACCGAACGGGCGCAGCGGCCATCTTGTCCTGGCATTGGCGATCCTCGCGGCAATTTTGGGTTGGAGCCTGGCGATACTCGGCGGCCTGGACTCCGCCAATCAATTGCCGCCGGTAACGGAAATACCGTCGTCGTCAGCCGTGCAGGCGACCATTGATGAGCCGCCGCAAAGTGCAAAAACCGTTTCGCCCGCTGCTCCGGATCTACCGGCACTGTCCAAGGTAACCGCCGCCAAAGTAGAAACGCCCCCTGCGGCAAGCGACCTGCAGACGAGATCATTGCAGAATGAACGGGTAGAGCAGAGCGCGCAGGCGGCCAAACGCGCGAAAAAACAACGTGCCGTATTGCAACGGCAGTTGGCGGTCTTGCGCAAGCGCCTTGCCGAGGCGGAAGCAGATCTCGCTAAAGCGGGGTCGGATCTCACGACGGCGGCACAGGAAGCCGAAACGGCGCGGCAGCAGACCGCGCTGGCGAATGCCGCGCTCGCCCGGGCGAATAGTCGAAACAAGCGATTGCTCGATTCGAATGCCAAGTCGCATTTCCGAACGGAAGCGAAGTTGATGGCCGAGATCCAAGCTCTGCGCAAGGCGCTCGCCGACGCGACACGAACCGCCACACCAACGACTACCGAAGCGGAATGAGACGCGCGGCCGGCTGACCGCGCCGGAACTCCGTTCGAAAACTTCCGGCCGATGGTCCGCCTATCCAGGCGTCGAATTTTTTCTGACCGTAAGGGCCCAATCCAGCGCAGCCTTTGCCAAAGCCGCTGTCGGGTCCACGCACTTCTCCGCGATCCACGGATCGCCCATCGGCAATCCCGCCGGCACTTCCGTGCAACCGAGAACCACCGCCGCGGCCCCCCGATCCAAGAGGTGGCGCACGGCGCTCCGAAAATACGGTTCGGCATCCGCCGTTTTATGGCGCTTTACCAGATCAATCCCCGGACGAACCGAGTCCTGCATGACCCGGTCCTCGGGCTGGATACATTCATACCCCGCATCGGCGAGGGGCCGTTCGAACAACCCGCCCGCCAGGGTCGCCTCGGTGCCGATCAGCCCCAGGGCGCCGCTGTCGATGTTTCGCCGCCGTAATTCGTCCCGCGTCGCTTCCACAATATGTATGAAGGGAACCGGGCAATCGCTGGTGAGTTCCTCATACCAGTAGTGCGCAGTATTGCAGGGCATGACCAGGCATTGCGCGCCCGCGCCAAGCAGCATGTCGCGCCGTGCCCGGATTGCCGCCACCGGTGACGGATTTTCGTTGGGATCGAAATAGGCGCGCGGCCGGCTGGGTATCTGCGGTTCCGACGACACGATCACCGGCACGTGGTCGGGATCCTTTTCGGCCGGCGTGAGAGCGACCAGCTTGGAGAGAAAATCGACGGTCGCCAGCGGCCCCATGCCACCGATGACCCCCAGAAGATCCGGCCGCAGCCGCGTTTCCGCGGCGCTTGGATTATTCACATCACCACCGGTCATGACGGTTTTCCGTAGCGAACCGTTGGGTCAGTGGGACAGAATCTTGGACAGAAAGAGCTGCGCCCGGTCGCCGCGCGGCGTACCGAAAAAGTCGTCCTTGGTGGCGTCCTCCTCGATGCGACCTTCATCCATGAAGATGACCCGGTGCGCCACCTTCCGGGCGAAGCCCATTTCATGGGTCACCACCATCATGGTCATGCCCTCCTGGGCAAGTTCGACCATCACGTCGAGCACCTCGTTGATCATTTCCGGATCCAGCGCCGATGTCGGTTCGTCGAACAACATGGCGATCGGATCCATCGCCAGCGCCCGTGCGATCGCGACGCGCTGCTGCTGTCCGCCGGAGAGTTGCGCCGGATACTTGTCCGCCTGATCGGCGAGGCCCACCCGGTCGAGCAGTTCCATCGCGCGGGCATTGGCCTCGTCCTGACTGCGGCCCAGCACCTTGATCTGTGCGAGGCCGATATTGTCATTGACGGAAATATGCGGAAACAATTCGAAATTCTGAAACACCATGCCGATATGCGAGCGCAGCTCCGGCAAATTGGTGCCCGGGTCGCCGACCGACGTACCGTCAACGCTGATCACGCCTTCCTGGAAAGGCTCGAGCCCATTGACGCATTTTATCAGCGTGCTCTTGCCGCTGCCGGAGGGCCCGCAGACGACCACCACTTCGCCCTTGTCGACGCGGCTCGAACAGTCCTTGAGGACGTTGAAATCGCCATACCATTTGCTGACATTCTGAATTTCGATCATAGGGAATACTTTCTTTGCAGCCTGCGAACGCCGAGCGATCCAAGCAGGCACATCACGAAATACACAACCGCCACGGTTGAATACATTTCGATCAGCCGGACGTCGCGATTGGCGACGATATCCGCCGTAACGAGGAAATCATGCAAGCCGACGACGTAGACCAGCGAGGTGTCCTGGAACAGGATGATCCCCTGGGTCAGCAGAATGGGCACCATGTTGCGGAACGCCTGCGGCAGGATGATGTAGCGCATGATCTGGAAATAATTCAGGCCGACCGCCTGCCCCGCATAGACTTGGCCCTGCCCGACACTGGCAATCCCGGCCCGGATGATCTCGCAGTAATAGGCGGCTTCGAACAGGATGAAGGCGATCAGAACCGAATAGAAGCCACCGACCGGCCGGCCGAGAAAGATCGGCACTAAAAAGTAGAACCAGAAAATTACCAGGATCAACGGCATGGACCGAAAGAAATTGACATAGCTGCCGCCGAACCAGGACAGCGCAGAAAATTTCGACAACCGGCAAAGCGCCAGGATGGTGCCGCCAATAACACCGCCGCCAATGGCGAGAACGGTCAGCAAAAGCGTGGTCTGCATTCCGGTCCAGAGGAATGGCAGATTCTTGACGATCACCTGCCAGTCGAAGCCGCTTGTCATCTCACTTGGCCTCCAGCGAAAGCATGCCCGGAACGGCGGTTTTCTTTTCGACCACGCGCATCATCGCCATGACCACGGCGGTGACGACGATGTACAGCACGGTCGCCGTGGTGAACGCCTCGAATCCCTGAAACGTGTATTCCTCGATTTGCCGGGTCTGCGCCGTGAGTTCGAGCACGCCGATGGTGAGGGCGAGCGACGAATTCTTGATGATACCGAGAAAATCGCTGGTCAGCGGCGGTACGATGATCCGATAGGATACCGGTAGAAGCACGTAGCGATAGACTTGTACGGGGGTCAGGCCCATCGCGAGACCCGCGTAGCGCTGCCCCTGTCCGATCGATTCGATGCCGGCGCGCACCTGCTCCGCCACCCGGGATGCATGGTAGGTGCCGAGACAAACCACCGCCGTGCTGTATTCCGGCATCGGCATTTCCCGCTTGACCCACATCCCCGCATCCTTGGACAGGAGTTCCGGGAATACGAAATACCAAAGAAACATTTGGACAAGCAGGGGAATATTGCGGAACAGTTCGACATAACAGGTGCCGATCGATCGCAGGATCGGCACCTGCGTGGTGCGCATCACGCCGATGACCGAACCCAGACTGATCGCGATCACCCAGGCCGCGCAGCCGGTGGCCAGGGTCCATGAGAACCCCGACCATATCCAGCCGTAATACGGTTCCTGGAGAAGGACGCTCCAGTTCCAGTTATATTGCATGCGCTAAATCCGCAGCCTACCGGTTTTCCGCCCGAAAAGCGGCCGGCGGGAGCGCGGTGCGCCCCCGCCGTTACACCGGCTAATGCGGCAGAGCCTGAATTTCGAACCCTGTCTTGAGGGTACTGCTGATCGGCATGTTGATCTTGGTCGGCCCTGGATTGAACCACTTGTCGTAGATCTTCTGGGCGCCGCCGGACCGCATCAGATCCGCGAGCACCACGGTTCCGAGACGGCGGTAGGTCGAATCGTTGCGCGGCACCATGATCCCGTACGGATCGTAGCTGAGGAAACGACCGGTTACCTGAAACTGGCCAGGATTCTTCGACTTGCTGATCAACCCGAACAGCAGCACGTCATCCGTCGCATAGGCGTCGGCCCGGCCGGTCTCCAATGCGAGCCACCCCTGCGGATGGTCCTTGACCATGACGTATTTGAGATTGATGCCCTTCGCCTTGGCCACCCGCTTGATCGCCTTCTCATTCGTCGTTCCGAGCGACAATGCGATCGTCTTTCCATTCATATCCTCGATTTCCTTGATTCCGGAGCCCTTCTTGCTCGCAAGTTTGGTTCCGGTAATGAAGGTCACGGGAAGGTAATCAACCTGCTTCTGACGAGTCAGGTTGTTGGTGGTCGAGCCGCACTCGATATCGATGGTGCCATTCGCCATCAGCGCAATTCGCGTCTGCGATGTGACCGGCACGTATTTAATTTTCAGCTTCGGCATTTTGAGCTCTGCCTTGACCTGATCGATAATCTTCATGCAGAGATCGACCGAATACCCGATCGGCTTGCCCTTGGGGCCGATATAGGAAAATGGGACCGAGGATTCGCGATGCCCCATGTTAATGACGCCCCGTTCCTTGATCCGCGTCAATACGGGCGACCCATCGGCGCCCGCGGCCTGTACGCTCGTCGCGACAAGCGCCACGGCCGATATGGCAACCGCCGCTATTCCCAGTTTTCGTAGTATCATTCCAGTCTCCCGTTATTGGTTTTGGCCGTTCCCGGCTTTGCGATCTAAAAGGGTAGTGCGATACGGGCGGAGCGGTCCAGCGGTTTCTGTCCCACGGACGCGCTATTACGGCCTAGGGCCCTCACCCTGGCTCATGCATCAGCCAGTCGGGCCAATTGATCGTAGCCCCGTCGCACTTGGCCCGGACCGCCTGCACGAGATCGTCAACATTGCGTACGCCATGGCCGCGCACCTCGGCGACATGCCGGCGGGCCTCGGCAACATTCCGTTCGCTCATATCGTAGACGCGCGGACAAAATTGAAAAAATCCGGCCGCCGCCGCCCGCTCCACGTTTTCGATTATGAATTCATCTTCCCGGACGAGCCAGCCAACGCGTTGTCGCTGCGTCAACGCCACCACCTCCGCGGCCGCATCGAAATCAAAGGATGTGATAATTGCCTCGCCGAGGACGCCATGATTATCGAGGCAATCCAGCACCCGCCGGGCCAACCCGTCGGCGGGCACCTTTATTTCTGCGTGGTAGACGAACGTATCGCCAAACGCCGTCAGGATTTCATCCAGCGTCGCCAAACGCTCGCCGGCGAATCGGCCATCGTCGAACCACCGCCCCATGTCCAGCGTCTGGAGCTCGGCCAACGTCATCTCGGCGACACGGCAGTCGGGAAAACCGTATCGGTCCAGATTCTCGTCGTGGATCACCACCAACTCCCGATCCATGGAATACTGGATATCCAGTTCAACCTCACGGACGCCCATCTGCGCCGCCAATCGAAAGGCGGCCAACGTGTTTTCAGGCGCATATCCCGAAGCGCCCCGATGGGCGATGATGCGGAAATCATGGGGCACCGTGAGTGGCAGGTCAGTCATCGTCCAAATCCTTTGCCGATATCCTCGCGCTCAGGGCCTACACGGCGCTGAACTTGTGCAATTGTCTTAAAGCACCGGCATTCCTCGGCGGGACTTCGCAATACCCTTTGGGTCCGGACGAACTCGGCCGCGATATCGTGAGCCGTCTGTTACTCACGATCAAGATCTACGTCTTCGTCGCCATCTTCGGCACGGTCATCGGCACTGCAATCGGGAGATGTGTCAGCTTTCTATCCGCCCATGCGCGGGGCCGGGTCGAGGAAACCGTCATGATGATAGTCGACCTCCAGGCCGCGGTGGCATTCCTGATTATCACGCTTGCGGTCTCGGCGTTTTTCGGCAACAGCCTGACACTCTGTTATCATCATGGGGATCAACGGTTGAGAGGCCTACTGCTGCCATATTCTGCTAAATGCTGAACTTTCCGTCCACAATTCTGCTGGAGACGTCGTTGAGCTTGCCCCGCCTCGCCATTCGGCCGCCCTTGACCAGCCTCGGTCAGATACTCGGCGCCGGCTGCAATCATCTGATTCTTGCGCGGTGGATCGCGGTCATTCCCGGCATTACGATATTTCTCACGACGTTGTCGATCAGCATCGTCGGCGACTGGCTGCGCGACCGGCTCGACCCGACGCTGCGCGGCCGTTGAAACAGCACGCGAGAACACCCCGGCGCCATGCCAAAATTGCACATCGTCCAAGTCTCCGACCCGCATCTCAGCCATAGCCACGGGTATTTTCAGGACAACTGGGACGCCTTCGTCGTTTGCATGCACATGGAACGGCCGGACTTTATCTGTGTCACCGGCGACATGTGTCTGAACGGAACGAAAAATCCCGACGACCTTGCCTACGCCCGGCGCCAATTGGACCGGCTGCCCGCGCCCTGGCGCGCCATTCCGGGCAACCACGATATCGGCGACGTCCCGCCGGACCCGCGCAACAAAGGTCCGATCACCGCACACCGGCGCGCGCGCTACCGGCGTCACTTCGGCGATGATTTCTGGGTCGAAGATCTCGCCGGCTGGCGCTTTATCGGTCTCAACGCCCAATTGATGGAAAGCGGCATCGCCGGAGAGACGCCCCAGACGGCGATGTTGGAACGCGCCTTGGAAGACGCCGGCACCCGCTCGGTCGCGCTGTTCATTCACAAGCCGCTGTTTGTGCGCGTGCCGAAAGAAACCGGGCGATCGCTTCAAGCGCTCTGGCCGAAAAGCCGCCGCCGCCTCCTCACGCTGTGCGAGCGATATGGGATTCGTTTGGTCGCCAGCGGTCATCGCCATTGCTACCACCGCACGCGCCACGGCAAGACCGCGCTGATCTGGGCGCCGGCGACATCGTTTATCGACACCAACAAGAAAAACGACGGCTTGCGTCTGATCCGGCGCACCGGCTATCTGCGGTACCAATTCGACGCCCGGCGATTCACGCACGAACTGGTGGAGCCGCCCCTGTTCGTCAGTCACGACATGCGGAACTGGATGGCGGCATTCAAATCCACCACCCGCCTGCCGCCCCGGCCGCTTGCGTAAGGGGCTAGGGCGTCCTGCGGAATCTGACTAAGCTGAGGTCACACACCAGGAGGATGGACCATGCTCAAACTATGGGGACGCCCGACATCGGCGCGAACCTTGAAGGTGTTGTGGGCGCTGGCGGAAATCGGCATCGAATTCGACTTCATCCTGGCCAGCGCCACCATGGGGCCGGACGGCAGCGTGGACAAAGGCAATCAGCCCTATGGCGTGGTCGACACGGCCGAATACCGCGCCATCAACCCGAACGGCACCGTGCCGACCATCGACGATGCCGGCTTCACCCTGTGGGAATCGAATTCGATCGTCCGGTATTTGGCGATGAAATATGCGCCCGACATGATGTATGACGATGACATCGAGACCTTTGCGCTCGCCAGCCGCTGGATGGATTGGGAAAACAATGAATTGCTGCACGGCCAGCACGCGCTGGTCATGCAGCTTATTCGACTGCCCGAAAACCAGCGCGATCCGTCGGAAGTCGAGGCGGCACGACAGGATCTGATCCCTAAATTCCAAATGATCGACGATCAACTCGGACGAACCCGGTTCATCGCCGGAGAACGCTTCACCATGGGCGATATCCCGATCGGCCTTCGCACCCACCGTTGGCATTTGTTCGACATCGAACGGCCGCCCATGGCGAATCTGGCGCGCTGGTACGATGAAATCCGCACGCATCGGGGATTCAAGGCGTGGATCGAAGATCCGGCAAACCATTTGAGCGGTTAGGCCCGTTTGAACAAGGGAGTATTGAAGAATGCCCGACGCGCATAACACGACCGCCGCCAACGTACTGTTGATCGTCGTTGACCAGTGGCGCGGAGATACCCTGCCGATCGCTGGCCACCCCTGCGTGCAGACGCCGAACATCGACCGCCTCTGCGCCAGGGGCGTTACCTTTTTGCGTCACTATTCGCAGAGCGCGCCGTGCGCGCCCGGCCGGGCCTCGATGCTGACCGGCATGTATCAGGCGAATCATCGCGTTGTCCGCAATGGCACGCCGCTCGACGCGCGTCATACAAATCTCGCGTTCGAGGCCCGAAAGGCGGGCTATGAGCCGATGCTCACCGGCTACACCACTTCGACTCCGGACCCGCGCATAGTCGATCGATCAGACCCGAGATTCCAGGTCACCGGCGGGGTAATC
>JAOTYV010000362.1 GCA_029861675.1 Alphaproteobacteria bacterium | reverse complement strand
ATCAAAGAAGAGGCCCTCGAGGTCATCTTCGCGCAGGTCAATAAACTCGAAGACGTCCTCGGCAGCGGCGGAACCCTGAACGACGCGGCGTCGGACCTTGGGCTCACCCTGCACAAAGCCGATATGCTCGATAAGGACGGACACGACGAAAAAGACAAGCGGGTTCCGAACCTGCCGGGAACACCCTTCCTGAAGACCGTCTTCGAAACCGCCGAGGGTCAGGAATCGCTGGTGACCGAGACGGGTGAAAGCGGCTATTTCGTGCTGGCGATCGATTCGATTGTGAAACCCGCCCTGCGGCCATTGGCGGAGGTTCGCAAAGAAGTCATCGACGATTGGCAGGCCGATCAACGGTGGAAGGCGGCACGGGCCCGCGCGGAGAAAGCCATCGACGCGCTTAAGAAAGGCGGAAAGATCGCTGATTTGGCAAAGAAGAATGGCTGGAAGCACGAGCGGACCAAACCCTTTTCCCGCAATGGCAACGGAGCTCCGCCTGCCATGCCGCCGGCGCTCGTCTCCGACCTGTTTGCCGCCAAGTCAATCAATCACGCCGCCTATGCGGATGGTGCCCAAGGGGTGAAGATCGCCCAACTCACGGCCATCAACGAGAGCCGGCCGGCATCGGATGCCAAGGGGCTCGACGCCCTGCGGGAGACGCTCAAGCTCGGCATTTCAAACGATATTGCCGCCCAACTCAGCACCGCCCTGCGCGCGCGCCACGATGTCTCGGTGGATCGCAAGGCCATCCAATATTACTTCTACCGAGATGCGGGCGAGTCCTGATATCGACGACTTTGCCCGCCTCTATGGTGCGGGCAAGCCGCAGGTCGTCTCGGCCCGCCTCATAGCGGATCTCGAAACGCCGGTTTCGGCGATGCTCAAATTAGCGCATGGGCGGCCCTACAGTTTTCTCCTTGAATCGGTGGAGGGCGGCGCGATTCGCGGGCGCTACTCGTTTATTGGGCTCGATCCCGATCTGATCTGGCGCTGCCAGGACGATCGGGCGGAGATCAATCGCGATCCTGCGACGGCACCGGACAGGTTCGAACCATTCGGCGAGGATCCGCTCTCGTCCCTGCGCTCGCTACTCGATGAATCCGCCATCGAATTGCCGGATGGCTTGCCCCCAATGGCCGCCGGCCTGGTCGGATATATGAGCTATGACATGGTCCGCCTGGTGGAACGGTTGCCCGATGCCAATCCCGACGTGTTGGGCCTGCCGTCCGGAATGTTCGTGCGGCCGACGGTGATTGCGATCTTCGACCTCATCGAGGATTTGGTCACGGTGGTAACCCCGGTGCGGCCCCAATCCGGGATCGATGCGAAATCCGCCTATGACCTGGCGTGCGACCGGCTATCCACGGTCATATCCGATTTGCAGGGCGCGATGCCGAGTCGCAGCGCGGTGCCTTGGGTCGGCGATCCTCCGGTTCCGCAATCGAATATGTCGCGCGAACAATTCCACGACATGGTGCGCCGGGTTAAAGATTATATCTTCGCCGGCGATGCCTTTCAGGTTGTGGTGAGCCAACGCTTCGCGATCCCGTTCAACCTGCCGCCCTTCTCGCTCTACCGGGCGCTGCGGCGGTTGAATCCCTCGCCTTTCCTGTTCTTCCTGGACTTCAAGGATTTCTCGATCGTCGGCTCGAGTCCGGAAATCCTCGTAAGGCTGCGGGACGAAACGGTGACGATTCGGCCGATCGCCGGCACCCGGCCGCGCGGCGCCAACGCCGAGGAAGACCGCCAGAACGCGGAAGACCTGCTCGCCGATCCGAAGGAACGCGCCGAACACCTGATGCTGCTCGATCTCGGACGAAATGACGTGGGCCGGGTCAGCAAGGTCGGCACGGTCCGCGTGACCGAAAGCTTCATTATCGAATTTTACAGCCATGTCATGCACATCGTGTCGAATGTTATCGGCAAGGTTCGCGACGATCTCGACGCGCTTTCCGCCCTGATGGCGGGGTTCCCCGCCGGCACGGTCTCCGGCGCGCCGAAAGTCCGGGCAATGGAAATCATCGACGAGCTGGAACCCGAAAAACGAGGTGCTTACGCGGGTTGCATCGGCTATTTCGGCGCCGGCGGCGACATGGATACCTGCATTGCCCTGCGGACCGCGGTGGTGAAGGACGGCACGGTCTATGTTCAAGCCGGCGGCGGCGTTGTCGCGGACAGTGATCCGGAAGGCGAGTACCAGGAAAGCTGGAACAAGGCCCGGGCACTGATGCGCGCGGTCGAGGAAGCGGTGCGCATCGCCGAGGAAGAAACCAGCGCCGGCAACCGCTAAACCATTTCTTATTTAAATTGACACAAGTGAAATGGTCTATCTCTTTATTTATACGCAAATGCGTCGTCGCGATCCGTTTCCGTTCGCTCGGGATTTACTCTAGGGATTTAGCCTGCGCCCAGCCGGCGCCGCACGATGCTCGAGATCGGCACAAGATCGATACCGCGCAAACGGACCTGACCGATCCACTCCGCCAGAATCGACGTGGTCAAATCGTGCGGATGGCCGATACCAATGGCGAACCCGCGCCGCCGCGCGATCTGTTCCAACCTGCCGAGATTGTCCTTAATTTCGCCGCGGCTGATGTCGTGATCGATGAAGATATCCCGTGCCACGCTCGGAATATTGATCTCCCGGGACATCGTAAAGGCAAGCGACCGGTTGCTGGTCCACGAATCGAGGAACAATAGGCCGCGGCTGCGAATTTCCCGTAGAACCGTGGTCATCCCTGGCCGCCAGGCGGTGAATTTGCTGCCCATATGGTTGCTGATGCCGACATAACCGTCGAACTGATCGAGCCCCCAGCGCAATCGCCGCAAGAGTTCCGCCTCGGTGTGGCTGGTCAGAAGTGCGTTTGGACCCGGGTTCCATTTCCGGTCTATCGGCTCCATCGGAATATGCACGAGAATTTCATGCCCCGCCTCCCGCGCCGACGCCACCAATGTTCTCAAATTGTAGCCATAGGGGATGAAAGACAAGGTCAGCGGTGCGGGCAGATCGATCGTCCTGCGCGTCCGTCTTTGATTGATCCCCACATCGTCGATGACGATGGCGATCATTGGCCGGCCGGTGGGGCGCGGCATCGTTACCGCATTCCTGAGCCATTGCCCGCCACCGGGAACCGGCAGCGCCGCCAGCCGCTTCGGCGGCTCACCCGATGCCGCCGGTTCGCCAATCAATATCGGAGTCTCTAACGGCGGTATCGGCTGCGGCCCCTGGGACGGCTCAACGACCTTTGCCGCACCCGCCGAGCGCGCATCGACCACCTCGGAACCGAGCGCCACGGCACTCTCTCCATTCGGGACCGCCTCCGGCGCCGACTGTGCGGGCTCCGGCGGCTGTGTGTTCGATTTCGCCGCTTCAGCGGACTTTTTGCGCGGGACCGGCGCGGATAAGGGTTTGGGGACTGGGATCTCCCGCGCCGCGGGCCGTTTCGGCCTGGGACCGGCCGATGGTTTCGTCGTCAGGGCGGCGGTTTGTACCGCCCCGGATGCCACTCTTGCGTGTCCGGTCGGTTGTCCGGGTATGGGAAACATCGCTGCCTTCGATGCAAATTTTCCCAGAACTGCCGGACCGAAATCCTCGGCAATACGCGATGACACTGTATTCGGCACCGGCGGCGAGTCCGCTTCTTTGGCCGGTTCGGCGTTCACCGCCAGAGGCACGACAACACTGGCCACATCGGCGACGGGAACGTCTGCCTTGGTGGCGGCCGGCAAGCGCGTCGAAGCATTATTCTCAACGTTTTCAGGAATACTCGAAATTGCCGGCGGCGGGCCAGGGGCCGGCGTTTCGGAGACCACTCCGGACTTGGCATCCGCAACCATACGGGATTCGTCCGCTTGTTCCGCGACACCGTTCGCCGGCGGCAATTGCGATGCCGGCGGCTGGGACGGCACGTGCTGTTCGGTAACCCGGACGCGAACTGGCACCGGTACCGGCGGCGAAGAGCGGCTGGCTCGATCATCCAGCGCCGCGGGCGCAGGAGGTTGGCTGCGAATATTCGCGACCACCAATGCCCCGAAAAACACGCCGAACAGCAAGGCGCATGTCAGGCCCGCGGTAAACTGTGCCTGCCGGGTCGCCGTTAGCCACCGCATCAACCGGGTCGCCATGGCCGCACCGCCTCGTGCGGAAACACCTCCGCCAGACCTTTTCATAGGTCCGAGCATCCGGCGCATCCGGCGCCATGCCAGGAGAAATCGGGCGTTCAATGGATGGTCACTCCCTAGT
>JAOTYV010000361.1 GCA_029861675.1 Alphaproteobacteria bacterium | reverse complement strand
ACGGACGCCGCACGCAAACGGAACCGGCCGTTACGCGCCCATGCCCGACCTGATCCTGCACCACTACGACCTGTCGCCCTATGCGGAGAAGATCCGGCTGGTGTTCGGCCTGAAGGGTTTGGCGTGGCGGTCGGTGATCCAGCCGATGATCCTGCCGAAACCGGACCTGATCCCGCTCACCGGCGGGTTCCGGCGCACGCCGGTACTGCAGATCGGCGCGGACATCTATTGCGACACGGCGCGCATCGCCTGCGAACTGGACCGGCGCTTTCCGGAGCCGACGCTGTTTCCGCACGCCCATGACGGGCTCGGCTGGATGCTGTCGATGTGGGCCGAGCGCGCCCTGTTCTGGCCGACCGCGCGCTACGTGACCGGCGTGAACAGCGACCGCTTGCCGCCCGAATTCCACGCCGATCGCGCGGCAATGCGCGGCCACGCCCCGCCGACCGGCGAACAACTCAAAGCCGCCGCGCCGCACAACCGGGTGCAGATGGAAATCCAGTTCCGCTGGCTCGAAAACCTGCTGTCCGACGGCCGCGACTATCTACTTGGCGGGGCGCCCGGCCTCGGCGACCTGTCGGTCTATCAGCGGCTGTGGTGGCTCGGCGCGTTCGGCGGCGACCGGCCGGAACTGGCCCCCTACCCCGCGATCCGGCGCTGGATGGACCGGCTCGCCGCCATCGGCCATGGCGACCGCCGCGAACTCGCCGCCGGGGATGCGCTCGCCGCCGCGCGTTCGGCGGAACCGGCGCCCCTGCCCGCTCCGCCGCCGGACGATGTTGATCCGGCCATCGGCGATCCGGCAATCGGCGCCCGTGTGACCGTCACCACCGAGGACCACGGGCCGGATCCGGTAACCGGAGAGGTCGTCGCTTGCAGCCGGGACGCCATCACGCTCCGCCGGGAAGATCCCGGACTCGGCGCGCTTCACATCCATTTCCCGCGATTGGGTTACGAAATCAAGCAGGCGTGACGCCGCGCGCCGCCTCAGCTTTTGCCCGCGAACCGTAATGACCGCGTCAGTTCGATGGAATAGGTGAACCGGTGCTCCGGATGCACGCTGGCGGACACCTCGAACACCCGGTTGCCGATGCCGGTATAGCGCCGAATGATCGTCATCGACGCGGTGCCGGGCTCCACGTCCAGCGGACCCGCGAGCTTCTCCGGCACGGTACTGGGAAACATTTCCACGGAAACATGTTCGATCTTTTCGCCGAAATCCCGCTCCAGCAGAGCATAGACCGGTAAGGGATCGCCGCCGATGAGCTCGCCGACACCCGCGTATTCGGGACACAGGTAGA
Organism: Alphaproteobacteria bacterium; assembly: GCA_029861675.1. Next base: position 2,976 of record JAOTYV010000361.1, on the reverse strand, counting down.
TATCGGACCAGCAGATCGGCGTGCCGGACATCTCGACGCGCCGCACACCGCTGAGCCTCACCCGTTCCTCGCCGATTTCGCCCCGCAAGAGAGCGGCGTTTGCCCGGTCGATGGCCAAGGTTTCCGTCTCATCCACATGGAGCTGGGTGCCGGCGGGATACTGCAGCAGTTCGGTCAATGAACTGAGCGATTGCGTGTAGCCGGTCGCCCGCTCCGCCGCGCGCACCACCGTACCCGAACCCTGGCGGCGCTCGACCAGGCCCATTTCCTCGAGTTGCCGCAGCGCCTCGCGGACCGTATAGCGGCTCACGCCGAACCGGTCGCACAGATCCAATTCGGTGGGCAGCATCGACCCGACCGCGAAGCGCCCTTCGGCTACCTCGGCAATCAAGGTGTCCGCCACGTCCTGATACATCGGCTGCGCCCGTTGAGATCCGGGTTCGCTCATTTTGTGCTCCTCGTCATCCGCCGGCCGGACGGCACTGGACCGGCCATGACTCGCAACAGTGCCATGCCCTTGTCAATCACGCTAGGATGGTGCGCAGGCTGCTATACCGAAACCAAAAGGAACTCTTCATGCTGCTGCCGACATCGCAAACCTTCGCCGCCGGCGACCTGGAATTGGAATTGGGCGGCGTGCTGCCGGACGTCACGGTCGCCTATGAGACCTATGGCACGCTGGCGCCGGACGGCAATAACGCCATCCTGCTGAGCCATGGCTATACCAACCATCAGCATGCGGGCGACGGCGGCTGGTTCGACGGCGTGATCGGCCCCGGCAAGGCGATGGACACGAACCGGTTCTACGTCATCTGTTCGAACATGATCGGTTCGTCCTATGGCAGCACCGCGCCCGCGACGATCAACCCGGCGACCGGCAAACCCTACGGCCCGGATTTCCCGCGGATCACCACCGGCGACATGGTCGCGGTGCAGCACCGGCTGATCGACCATCTCGGCGTCGACCGGCTGGCCGCCAAGGTCGGCAATTCCTATGGCGGCCACCTGACCTACGAATGGGCGACCCGCCACCCGGACAAGATGCGCGCCGTCGTGCCGGTGGTCTCCGGGATCAAGGGCCGCGGCGATCCGTCCACCGTGCAGGCGCTGCGCGACCGCTTCGCCAAATGCCCCGGCTGGAACGGCGGCCACTACTACGACCGGAAAAAGGAAAGCGGCGTGCTGGACGAATTGCAGAAGATGCGCGTCGAAACGCTGACCCACTACGGAATTCTGGAACAGCTCGCCGCCACGGTGCCCGATCCGGACGAACGCGCGCGGCGCCTCAACGCGACGGCCCGGCAATGGGCCGAGGAATTCGACGCCAATTCGCTGATCACCCTGCGCGACGCCGCCATCGGCTACGACGTGACGCAGCGCCTATCGGCGATCAAGGCGCCCGTGCTCTATGTGCTATCGCGCACCGATGCGCTGTTCCCGCCCGAGCTCGGCCCCCGCACCGTTGCCATGCTGAAGGATGTCGGGGTCGACGCCCGGTATTTCGAGGTCGATAGCGACTTCGGCCACCGCGCGCCCTCAGCCGAACCCGCCAAATGGGCCAGCGCGCTGGACGAATTCCTGCAGACCCATTGTTCGTGATGCCGTGGATCGCGGGTATGAAACACATCGCCGGCGCAACTCCCTCCCGCGATTCTGTCCCGCTGTGGAAACGTCGGCGAACGCGCGGCCGCATACTTCGTCAGGCTCAGCATGAGGCCGCTAATTCATCGATCGCGCTCACCCGGTGCCGCATGAATTTCCTCATCCTGAGCCTGACGAAGGATGCGGAAGTTCATCTCGCGCGGATCGTAAAATGGGAACTGTCTCCCATTCCGGTAGCAGGCCTCGGCACATGACACATTCGGAGGAGTCCCCATGCCCAAAGGAATGATCGTCGCGCCGCAGCCGGAAGCGGTCGAAGCGGGCGCGCTGTGCCTGCGACGGGGCGGCAACGCGGTCGACGCGGCGATCACCTGCGCGCTGGTGGAGACCGTGGTCGACCCGCAGATGTGCGGCATCGCCGGGTTCGGATCGATGCAGATCTATCTGCCGAAACAGGGCTTCCACGGCTGCATCGATTTCCACACCACCGCGCCGGCCTCGGTCACGCCCGACATGTGGCAGGATCTGATCGAGGGCGAGGCGCGCGACGGTTTCGGTTTCTTCCTCAAAGACCGGGTCAACGAGGTGGGCTATCAGTCGATCATGACGCCGGGCAGCCTGCGGGCGTTTCACGACGCGGTGCGCGAGTACGGCAGCACGCCGTGGCGCGACGTGGTCGAACCGGCAATCGAAGAGGCCCGGACAGGCTTCGTCATCCGCCCGCAGGTCTACGATTTCTGGATGAAGTATCAGGATTTCGGCCGGGTACCGGCGGCCGACAAGCTGCGCTATACGCCGTCGGGCGAACGCATCTATTTCAACGCCAACGGCACGCTGAAAACGCCGGGAATGCGCATCGAGAACCCGGACATGACGCGCACCCTGGAACGCATCGCCGAGGGCGGCGCAGATGTCTTCTACAGCGGGGAGATCGCCGAAGCGATCGACGCCGACATGCGCGCGAACGGCGGCCGGCTCCGGCGCGAGGACCTCGATGCCTATCGCACCGTGCGGACCGCGCCGCTCTGGGGTGAATACCGGGGACTACGCCTTTCCACCAACCGGCCGCCGGGCGGCGGCGTCATGATCGTCGAGATGCTCAATATCCTGGAGAATTTCGACCTGGCGTCGATGGGCCACAACACGCCGGAATACATCCGCACCGTCGCCGAGGCGATGAAGATCGCCACCGCCGACAAGGACAATCATGTCGGCGATCCGGAATTCGTCGACGTGCCGCTCGACCAGCTCTGCGGCAAGGATTACGCGGCGAGCTGCGCCGAAATGATCCGGCGCGGCGACAAGGTGCATGTGGAACGGATCGACATCGCGCCCGAATCCAAGCACACGACGCATATCTCGGTGCTCGACGGC
>JAOTYV010000360.1 GCA_029861675.1 Alphaproteobacteria bacterium | reverse complement strand
TATGCGGGGCGACAATGAAACCGCCCACGACCTTATCACCATGGCGCTCGCCATCGATTCAAGTTACGCCGCCGCGCACGGCAATCTCGGCCAAGTGCTGCAAGCGCAGGGCCGGCTGGAGGAGGCGCTCGCCAGTTTCAACACCGCCGTTATCCTCGCCCCGTCGCTCGCGGAATCGCACAACAATCTGGCAACGCTCCAGAAAGATCTGGGGCGGTTGGACGATGCGATCGAAAGCTATCGAATGGCCATCGCACTGCGCCCGGATTTCGCCGAAGCGTATTGCAACTACGGCAGTGCGCTCCAGGAATTGGGGCGGCCGGCGGACGCGCTGGACTGCTTTCAACAGGCGCTCGCGATACGGCCCGACTTCACGGATGCCTACAGCAATCAGGGCGGTGTGCTGCGCGAGTTGGGCCGCATCGACGAGGCGGCGGCCAGCTACCAACAGGCGCTCACCCTCGCGCCGGACGATGCAAGCGCCCAGGCCAATCTGGCGGGCCTCTACATTAGCGGACTGGAAGATCCGGCGCTCGCCATCGAGGAAAGCCGCAAGGGCCTGGCGATGTTGCGCCGAAGCGAATTCGGCGACGCCCGGAACGACACGGCGATCACCCGGTTCACGACCGTCGGCATTCCCCTGTTCCGCCTCAAGCATGACGTGCAGCAGGCGGACTATCTCGCATCGATCGGTCATGAGATCGCCGGCATCGCCGAATTTCGCGACGCCGGGCACGCCATCCTGGCGCGGGACCGCGCCGAGCCGGCCAATTCAGGCGATGCGGCCCAGACCCTTCTTTTGAGCCGCGAGGAAGCCCGCGCCCTGTTGCCCTATTTGCAGGCGGACTCGCTTCAGCCCATGCCGGAGGTGCCCGGCGCCGTGCTCAATCCGGAAAACGATTGGCGGGATTTGGCGGAACAGTACCGGCGCGGCGCGACGGAAATCATGTATATCGACAATTTCCTGTCGCCGGAGGCCCTGTCAGCGCTTCAGCAATTCTGCCTGGGTTCCAAAGTATGGCTTAAAGAATACTCGAATAAATACCTTGGTGCTTTTTCAGATCAAGGATTCATTAGTCCACTTCATCTCCAATTGGCGCGTGAATTACAAGAAAACATTCCGGATATATTTGGCGATACGCCCCTCGGCCGGTTCTGGGGATATAAATATGACTCCACGCTCGGCAAAGGCATCAATATCCATGCCGATTTTGCTTTGGTGAATCTCAATTTCTGGATCACGCCGGACGAATACAATCTCGACCAAAATTCCGGCGGGTTGAAAGTGTATGACGTGCCATCCCCGTCCAACTGGCACTTCAAGGCGTACAATGAAGAAAAAGAAGAAATATACAAATTCATCGAAAGCAAAAATGCCAGTTCCGTAAATATTAAATACAGGTGCAATCGTGCTGTACTATTTAACTCCGCATATTTTCATGAGACCGATGAAATTACATTCAAAGACGATTACGCCGGTCGCAGAATAAATATTACCTATCTATTTGGAAGCCGGTAAACACGCAGCGGCTGCGCTAGCGCCCCACATGCAGCGTACTGGTCAAACCACGCAGCGTGGCGGTTATCGCAGGGCCGAGTTCGCCTTAAGATCCCGTACCGTATTCATCATCGCGCCAGTACTCTCAGTCCGCCCGCCGGCGGACGGACCAACGGCCGGCGACAAAAGCCGCCAGCAATAAGAGGAAAATGGCAATCACGAATTCCGGCCAGAACTCCACCTCGTAGACTTCGGCGCCGGAGTGATCGCCCAGGGCCAGATATTCCATCCATTTCGCGTGTGCCCGGTAGGACAGACGAAGTACATAGAGGCCAAGCGCCAAACAGCCGGCCGGAAACAGCCACCGGACGTATATCTTCATTGCATTTCACCGGTTTCAATATCGAAGGTTAGGCCCCTCCCATCTATCGTCGTCGCCTTGACCATCCAATCTTCCTTGTAGGTCGATCCGATGGTTTTTGTGATCTTGGTCAATTTCGGCGGCACGGCGAATACGGTGTAGTGCGACACCGACGCCGACACATTTTTGTATTTTGAAAGCGCGTCGTCTTTCGCCGTTTCGCCGCCGGCTATCGCCAAGGTCGAATAGCGCCTGATGAGCTTCCCATCTCGGTAGAAAGCGATGGCCAGATGGTCTGCACGCGGCTCGTGACCGCGATGCCATGGGCCAAGACGAACAAGGACGGTTTCGCGTCCGGGACGGCAACGGACAAACAGGGTCTGACTGAACCAGTCATATCGCTGCTCCAGAACATCCTTGGGCTCGCCGACCCGATAGACCTCGGTGCGCCCTTGCTGCCTCGGCCCGCTGTCCGGATCGTAAATGTGCCGCGGAATCGACCTGGCATAACAGCGCCCGTAGGGGCCGGCGGCGACATGGGCAACATTGCCTGCTTCGTCGTCGGCCGAGGCAGGGTTCGCATATACGATCCAAGCCAGTGCGGCCAATAGAACGTGACCCAGACTGCCCCTTTTCCAACACTTCGAAAGCCCGTCTGTCGTCATTTTCCAAACCTGGTCAAAGCGGAATTGCGACGGCTCAATTGCGGTCGCGCCTTCACGAGCCCATCCGCCGCGCCTAGCTCCCCACATGCAACGTGCTGGTTAGGCCGCGCAGCGTGGCGATCACGCTCAAGGGGGTGAGCAGGCCGGTTGCCGGGTTTTCAGGCGACGGGATGCCTTCGATCACCATGGTGAAGCGGGTCGAGGTGGCGTCCACCGTAATCGTATGCTTGTTACGCGTCTGCGCCGGGTCGGCCCAGATCTCGATCGTCGTCTCGTCGGCGCCGATGCCGGCCATGCTGAGGGCCGCCGCGACATTGACGTTCGCCGGGAAGCCCTTGGCCGCTTCGCGCGCCGTGCCGTCGAACACCTTGAGCGGCGCGTCGAGGTCGCGCACGTCGATGCCGTGCTCGACCAAATACGGAGCGCCGCTCAAGCCATGCGGCGGCTTCTCGGTCTTCATGGTCACCGTATTGATGCCGCCCTCGGCCGCCGCCCGCACCGCGTCGAACCCGACCAACGCCCCGGTCGGCACGATGATGCGCGCACCCGCCGCGGCGGCGCGGTCCTCCAGCTGCGGCCGCGCCAACAGGACGCCGCACGACAACGGCATGAAGATACGGCCCGCATCGACCGCCGGCTCGGCGACCTCGTCGAACACCGCCGCCGGTGCGCATTCCACGACAACATCGGCCAACGCCGCCAGTTCCTCCAGCCCCACGACCGGCGGCGCTTCGCGGAATGCGCCCATGCGCTCCGCCGCCGCCGCGCGGTTGCGGGCCGAGACGGCGGCGAGTTCGAGACCGGGAATACCCTGGTCCAGGCGCTCCGCAACCTTGAGCCCGATCGCGCCGAGCCCGCCGATACCGACGCGATAGGTCTTCACATTGCCGGCCACTGTCTTCTCCGATTGATAAATCATGCGGGAAACCGATATTACTAGGGCAACCTTACCCGCGATGAGGCGACCGATCCATGATCCAGCCCCCCCGCCGCCTATGGCCAGTTCTCTGCCTGCTTGCGTTGTGCGCCGCACCGGCCTCCGCCGCAAGCGACCGTCCGGGTGCGACGGACCGTAAGGATCCGGTGGATGCCGCGCGCGAGGAGCTGGGCCGCATGGTCAAAACGCTGGACCGGTTCCTAAAATCGATTCCCCGCTATGATGCGCCGCGCGTCAACGAACACGGCGACATCGTCATACCGCGCAGGCGCAACGAGGGGCCGCCGCGCTTGCCCCCGCCCGGCAAAAAACCAAACCCGCACCAGCGCTTCGACATCTAACCGGTCATGCCGCCCCGCGCCTGGCAACGCATGCTGAGCGGACGGCGGCTCGACCTGCTCGACCCGTCGCCGCTGGACATCGAGATCGAGGACATCGCACACGGCCTGTCGCGGGTCGCCCGGTGGAACGGGCAAACCAAGGGCGGCGCCGCCTTTTCGGTGGCAGAGCACTCGATCCTGGTGGCCGAGCTGTTACGCTTTCTCGATCCCGCCGCGCCGGCCAGGGCGCAGCTCGCGGCGCTGCTGCACGATGCGCCGGAATACGTGATCGGCGATTTGATTTCGCCCTTCAAGGCGGCGGTTGGGCTCGACTACAAGGCGCTGGAGAACCGGTTGCTGGCGGCGATCCATATCCGTTTCGGGTTGCCGGCGGCGCTGCCGGCGAAACAATCCCGGACGATCAAGCGCGCCGACAAGATCGCGGCCTATCTGGAAGCGACGCAACTCGCCGGCTTCTCGGTGAACGAGGCACGGCGCTACTTCGGACGCTTCACGCGCCTGCTGG
>JAOTYV010000359.1 GCA_029861675.1 Alphaproteobacteria bacterium | reverse complement strand
TCCTCCTCATGCCACCCATTCGCTGACCGGCGCCCGCGCATCCTGCAATGGCTGGCACAGCACGTCGACAAGAGTCGGGCCGCCGCATTCGACGGCCTTCTTCAACGCGTCCTTCAGCCCGGCCGGATCTTCCACCCGCCACGTCTTCAACCCGAAACTCTCGGCAACCTTGGCGTGGTCGGTTCGCGAAAAATCGACCGAAAAATAGCGCTCGTCATAACCGCTCTTCTGCCCGGCCTTGATCCAACCGAACACGCCGTTGGAGATCACCACCAGGGTCACCGGCAGGTTCAGGCGCACCAGGGTTTCCAGTTCGCCCGCCGCCATGCCGAAACTGCCGTCCCCCATCACCGCGACGATCTTGGTGTCGGGCCGGCCGTAATGGGCGCCGATGGCGCCTGCCAGCGAAAAGCCCAGCGCGCCATGCGCCCGGTTGGAAATGAAATGGCGGCCGGGCAGACGTTGCTCGTAGTAGCCGGAGAAATACGGACACGGCGTGCCGGGATCGGCGACGATCACCGCATCGTCGGGCAGTACGGATTGCAGCGTGGCGATAAGGCGTTCGGGCCGGATCGGTGTTTCATCGGACTCAGCCAACTCCTGAAACGCCTCGAATTTCTGACGTTTCAATCCGGCGATGCGGTCGCGCACCGCGCCGCCGTCCCGCGGCCCGCCGAGGCGGCGCGATACCGCGGCGGCCAGGGACTCCAGCGCCAGCCGCGCATCGGCGACGATCGATACCTCGGCGCGGTAGTTGGCGCCGATGACCGCCGGATCAACGTCAATATGGATGACCGGTTTGCTGCCGGGTGCGGGATGCCGCCAGCGTTCCGTCGTCACCGACCCGGCGCGGCAACTGACGAAGACGATCAGGTCGGCCTCGTCCACCATGCTGCGGGTCTCCACCGTCCCGCCGTTGCTGCCGACGACGCCCACCGCAAGCGGGTGGATTTCGGCCAGGCTGCCCTGGCCGCTGACCGTCGTCGCCACCGGCGCTTCCAGCGATTCGGCGAGCGCCTGCAAGGCGCTTTCGCCGCCGGAAATCACCACGCCGCCGCCGCAGATAAAGAGCGGGTTTTTGGCGGACACCAGAAGCTCCGCCGCCGCGTCCACATCGTCGAGATCGGGCCCGGTGCGCCGCGCGGGAAAGCGGCCCAATTCCGGCTCCGCCCAGATATCGGCCTCGTCCAGCGGGTCCCTTTGCACATCGAACGGCAGGCCGATATGCGCCGCCCCCGGCCGGCCCGTGGTCATGTTGCGGAACGCGGCCCGGACGGTACCCGGCAAATCCACCGCGCGGTCGATCACCCGGTTCCATTTGGTCAGCGGGCCGAACAACGCTTCCTGATCGAGCTCCGTCAGGGTGTATCTGCCGCGGCCCGACACGGAAATGTCGCTGGTAATCGCCAGAACGGGAATCGACGACTCATTGGCTTCCACCACACCCGGCAGGATATAGGTCGCGCCGCCGCCGCTCGGCCCCTCGCAGACGCCGACCTTGCCGGAAACCCGGGCATAGCAATCCGCCATATAGCCGGCATGACGCTCGTCACGGCTGAGCAAGTGGGTAATGCCGTCGCCGGTACGATAGAGCGCATCGTAAAACGGCAGGGTCGTATCGCCGCACAAACCGAAGATGACCTCGACGCCATACAGCTTGAGCATGCGCACCAGCGCTTCGCCACCGTTCAATTCGTTCATCGACGCCCTCCTTCCAATCCGATTGCAATAAATTCATGCGGCTTGATCAATTGCAAGCGGTGTCCCCTTGGAGCTGCCGACAAATCGCCGCACAATATCCGCTGCTGGACAGGAGCGATCTAGACCGCCATGGATTTTTCATCCGACAACGCCGCCGCCGCCGACCCGCGCATCCTCGACGCGCTGGCGGCGGCCAACCAGGGCCCGGCGCCGTCTTACGACGACGATGCGATATCGCAGCGTCTCGCGGGCCGCTTCCGGGAAATCTTCGAATGCGATCTGGAGGTGCTGCCGGTGGTGTCCGGCACCGCCGCCAACGCGCTGTCGCTGGCCGCGATGACGCCACCCTATGGCGCGGTGTTATGCCATCGGGAGTCGCATATCGAAGCCGATGAATGCGGCGCGCCGGAGTTTTTCACCGGCGGCGCGAAACTGGCCTTACTGGAGGGCGCGCACGGCAAGATCGGCGCGCCGGCGCTCGGCCAGGCCTTGGAGAAAGCCCATTTCGGCTTCGTGCACGCGGCCCAGCCGACGATTCTCAGCGTCACCCAATCGACCGAGGCCGGAACCGTCTATACACCGGACGAATTGAAGGAACTGACGTCGCTGACCGGCAAATACGACCTGAGGATTCACATGGATGGCGCGCGCTTCGCCAACGCGCTCGTGGGCCGGCGCGCAACGCCGGCGGATCTCTCCTGGAAGGCCGGCGTCGATATTCTGTGCTTCGGAGCGACCAAGAACGGCGCGCTGGCCGCGGAGGCAATCGTGCTGTTCCGCCCGGGAATGGCCACGCATCTGCGCTACCTGCGAAAGCGTGCCGGTCACTTGATCGCCAAGACCCGATTTCTCGCGGCGCAGCTCGAAGCGTATTTGGACGGCGATCTGTGGCTGGACAACGCGCGCCACGCCAATGGGATGGCGCGGCGTCTCGCCGACGGGCTCGAGGCGATCGACGGCGTGTCGCTGATCCATCCGGTCGAGGCAAACGAATTGTTCGTCGGCATGCCGGACGACGCGGCCGACCGCCTGGAAGCCGCCGGCGCCCGGTTTTTCCGGAATTGGAGCACCGCACCGGCGCCCCACCACCGCTTCGTCACCGCCTTCAATACACTGCAAGACGATGTGGATCGGGTAATTGCAACGGTGCGGGGTTAGACCATTTCTTGTTCAAATTGACTCGAGTGAAATGGTCTATCTCTTTATTTATACGCAAATACGTCGTCGCGAACCGTTTCCGTTCGATCGGGATCGCCCTAGTGCCCGCCTGCTTCAACGGTGCTTTGCGGTAATCGCCCGACGATGCCGTCGGGCAGATCTATCTCGCCGGCAAGCGCGGCGAACACCGGGCCGAATTTCGCGCGGCCGTTCTCCGACAATACCTGTGCCATCGGCCACGCTTCCAAGATCGACGGCCAGAACGCCCGATTGACCCAGGGCAGCTCCTTGGCGGTATCGTGGATGTAAAGGTCGGCAAAACACCAGGCCAGATCGATCTGTTCCTGCGTCATGGCGTTGCGGTCGGGTTCCGAAAGCACCGCCTCGATGCGGGCGAAATATTCGTCCTGCCCCGTGATTTGCCGGGTGAAACCGAACCCGCCGAAGGACGGCAACGCCGGGCTGATCGCCGGAATGCCGAACATCGCCATCACGAGGCCGACCGTATTCGTGTAATAGAGACCGAGTTGCACCGCATCCAACAGGCGATAGCTGCTGGGCGCGTCCTCGGGTTCGATAATCCGCATATTGGCGGGCAATTCCTGCCACCGGTCGCGCAGCACCTGGCCGAGATAGTCCGACGTATAGACCTGCTCATCCGGATGCAGGCGCACCACCAATTGCCATTGTGGGTGATGCGCGAAGTACTCCGATGTCCGGATCACCCATTCCCGCGCGGAATCGAAAGCAACATCCCGGTCGAGCGCCGCCGGGTCCCAGGTCAGATTCGGGAACAGCCCGACCACCGGTTTTGCCGGATCGAGATTAAGGTCTTGCAGCATTTCGATGGCGCGATCATCGGGCTCCAACCGCCCGCGCGGTTTCGGATCGCGATAATCGCCGCCGCCGCGCTCGGTGAGCCAGTTCAGGACCCGTTCGCGCCGCTCGGTCGAGAGCGGGTGCGGGACGTCCTTCTGCCAGATTGCCGTCATATCCATGTCGCCATGCTTGCGGTTGATCGACAGTTGATAGTCGCCGCCACGGTCCGAAATTTGATCCCACAGGAGCGTCTTGACGCCCGCCGCGCGGGCCGCATGAAAGGCCGCTCCATCCTCCATCAGCCCGCCATTGAACAACACGACCTGATCCGCCTCGATCGACCGCAGCAAAGTTGCAAAACGCCGCATCGCATCCATATTTTTGGCGGTGCGGTTCGCGAGCAACGACTTGGCGGATGCATCCAACAAATCGACCGCCGCACTTCGGCGATGATGGCGAAGGTCCGAAAGCGCGAGATGTTCGGCCGTCTGCAGCGCCCCGTCCTCCGCATCGGCAAGCGGATGGTCGCGCAGATCATGCATCGTCAGTCCGCCGGGCAAGCCGCTGGCGGCGAATACCGTCAACTCACGCCCCAACACACGCTCATCCCAATCGTCGTAGCGCGGTTCGGGATCGCAATTCCGGTCGAA
>JAOTYV010000080.1 GCA_029861675.1 Alphaproteobacteria bacterium | reverse complement strand
GGAATCACGTTAATGAGTATGTGACCTAGAGCAAATCCCGAGCGAACAGTAACGGTTCGCGACGACGTATTTGCGTATAAACAAGAAGATAGACCATTTCACTTGAATTAGTTTGACGAAGAAAGGGTCTAGGCCGCGACCACTTTGAGCCGGCGATTGGGCCGCACTTCTTCACCCGCTTTCATATCGTTCAGCACGCGGAACCAGGACTCGTTGTACTTTCCATAGGGCAGCGTCCTTGCCAGGCGACGCACCGTATCGCCCCGCCGCGCAGGAACCAGCAGCAAGCGCAAGGGCTTGATCTTTGCCGCTTCGGCCCGGCTAAGCCGGCGAAAACTGTGGGTGGTTTTCCGGAAGGCCGGCGCCAGGCGTGCACTCTCTTTCGCCGGATTGACGAACAGGAAGCGATATACCGACTTCGCATTGCGGCGGATCGCAACGCCGCGCAGTTCGATCACGCGCCCTTGCCCATCCTTGCCCCGGACCCAGCCCGTCGCCGCATCCATACCATTGATCTTGATCCGCTCGACATCGCGCAACCGGGTTTTCGGCGTCCATTCGTTCTGCAGATAGGCGGCGAGATCGCCGCTTCCTTTGACCGGCGCGATATCGAACCGGATGGCTGCGCCGGTCTTTTCCTGCGCGGTGATCGCGTCCTGCCCGTTGTTGATGCGGAATCCCTTTGGAACACGGAATTGAAAGCGCATTGCCGGGTGCTGAAACAAGCGTCCCTTCACAATACCCTGTTTCGGATCGTCGCCGAACAGCATGCCGTCGATCCGGCCGAGATACGTCTTGCGGCCGACCCGGGGCGCCTTCGGCCGCGCCGTCGCCGCGGCCTGCATCGCCGCCTTGACGCGGTCCACCGTGCGCGGATGGGTCGACATCATGTTGAATTCGTCGACCTTGCCCGGCGGCAGGCCGCGCATCTTCGCTTCGATGATGCTTTGTTCACGCAGCGTCCGAAGGAAGGTCACCAGCGCTTCGGGTTCATATCCTGCCCGGCTCATATAGCGCACGCCGAGCGTGTCCGCCTCGAATTCCTGCTTCCGGGAGAAACTCTGGATCGACACCATCGCGATCGATTGACCGATTTGCGCCATTTCTTTCGGCAGTCCGAGCGCCGCCGCGCCGAGCACGCCCGCAAGCACGCCAAGCTGCGCCAACTGCCCGCGGCTGAGCCGTTCCGCCGTATGACGTGCATTGACGTGGCCGAGCTCGTGGGCCAGCACGCCGGCCATTTCCGCCTCGTTGCCGGCCAGCGCGAGAAGCCCCCGGGAAATGTAGACGTACCCGCCAGGCAGCGCGAACGCATTGACGATCGGCGTATTCAACAATGTGAAGGTATAGGGAAATTGCTTGTATTCAGCGCCGTGCGCCAGCGTCTTGCCCACCTGATCCACATAGCGTTGCAGGCGCGCGTTGTCGTATGCTCCGCCGAATTCCTTAACCAGATTCGGATGCTCCTTCCGGCCGAGCTTGATGTCGTCCTCGACCGAATAGAAACCGGTGAAACTCGACCGGCCCGTCGCCGGGTTGATCGTGGAACACGCGGGCAAACCGGCCAGCGCCGTGCTCGCGGCCATCGCCGCCACGAAGCGTCTGCGGTCAAAATTCATGTCGCCGCCACCTTGATGCTTAGGTTTCTATGCTGAGGAGAAGTTTATCGCCGCGCCGTGCAAAAATTAAGGCAGTCCTGCCGCCTACTGCGCCGCCGCGGCGCCGTAGCGTTTCGCGAACCGTTCACCGTTGTCGCCGCCCGCAACGAAAGCCAGATGCCGGGTCAGCTCATGCACCGATTTCAACGCCCTTAGTTCCCGCAAACATTGGTGCGCCGCATCGAAATCGTCCGGGGACAAGAACCCTTCGCAACAATCCTGGAACTTCGCATCCGTGTCCGCCTCGTCGAACGGATTGTGGATCGTGCCGCGCGCCCATTGAACGCTTTCCTCGAAGACCCGGCCATCCTTTAAATGGATTTTCACTTCATGGGGCAAGCGGTGCGTCGGGTCGTCGCCCTCGGCGCCCGCTTCCGTGGCCTCCATCGAGACCTTCGGCAGGAAGGCCCGCAGCTCGGGCCGCTGTACCGCATCGGGAGTGAAATCCGAAAGCGAAACGCGGCCGGATTTCAGCGCGACACCGACGCAGTAATTCATCGAGAACCGCGCCTCCATCTCCTGCTGCGGGTCGGCGTAGCAAAGATTGCGTTTGTTGCCGTAGCCGACCACGGTTTCCACCTTGGCCACGTCATCCGCCGTGAAACCATGCGCCGCACGCAACGCCAACACGCCGTCGAGCACCTTATGGGCCGAACCGCAGCAGGGATAGAGTTTCGGCGCCAGGCCGTACTCCTCGATGGCGAGCGGCTGCCCGAGTGTCGAGAGGATATCTTTCCATTCGCGATCCGGCGTACCCGCGTAGAGGTCACAGAAACCACGCTCGCCTTCGATGGCGTCCGGTCGCGCCTCGAACCCGTCGGCCGCCATCCGGGCCGCCAGCACCGCGTTCTTCGCCGCCATCCCCGCATGAAAGGGCTTGCCCATCGAGCCGAACTGAACCTTGGCGCCGGACGCCATGCTGACGCCGAGGCTGATCGCGCTCGTTAATCGTTCCGCATCCAGTCCGAGCAGCCGGCCGCAAGCCGCCGCCGTGCCGACACAACCGACCGTCGAGGTGTTGTGCCAACCGAGGTCGTAATGGGTCCGCCCGATGCCGCGGCCGATCGCACCGTGAATTTCCAGGCCGACGATATAGGCGTCCATCAGGGCGCGGCCCGAGGCATCGATTTCCTCCGCCAGCGCCAGCAAGGCCGGTATGAGAACGGCCGTGGCATGGGTCAGTCCCGGGGCGTAGTTGTCGTCGAAGTCCAGGGCATGGGCGGCCATCCCGTTTGCCAGCGCCGCATAGGGCGCCTGCGCCTTGTCGGTACTGCCGAACACCGTGGCCGGACCGCTGCCGTAATGCGCCACCGTCCGGCGCAGCCGCTCGGCGCCTTCGTCCCCGGCGCCGGCAACCATGCAGGCCACCACATCGGTGATCGCGTCGCCCGCCCGCGACAGCGCGAGCGGCGCTTCGGTTTCGGGGGTTTCAGCCGCCCAGCGGCCCAAGGTTTCCGTTACGCCCATCAATGTCGCTCCACGCCCTGTTCACGATCCAACCAGAAAACAAAGATGGCATTCCAAACACGCGCCGACAAGGCGATCCGCCCGCGCCCGGACATGGACGCCCCACCCCTACACTCGCGGGGATCCCAGGGGAAATTCCGTGAATACACCGCCTTCCGTTATCCAGGCGGTCACCAGCGACGGCGGCGTAATATCGAAATAGGTGTTGTGCACCGTCACGCCCGGCCAGCCCGGCGCACCGAGTTCGGCCGGCTCCATCTCCTCCAACTCGGGCGGCGGGGCGTCTTGCGCAGCCCGTTTGAAGCTTTCGCAACAGACATAAAACGGCTTGCCGTGCTGCCGGGCGGCATAGGCCACCAGCGACGTGCCCGCCTTGTTGATCACGCTGCCATCGGCGCGGACGGTATCGGCGCCGACCAGCGCCAGATCCGCATTCGCCATGGCAAGCCCGATTTGCGCTTCGGTGATCAGGGTTGCCGGCACGCCCCAATCCGACAATTGCGCCGCCACCGCATGCCCCTCGTTGAGCGGCTGCGATTCCGTGATGATCATCCGCAGATCCGCATCCTTCAGTCGGTCGCAGGTAAGCAGGACGGTGGAACTCCGGCTGTGGGTCAACACGGTCTTTCCAGTCCCGATCAGCCGCGCCGCATGATCCGCTACCTGCACGGAGGCTTCGCGGGATTGGGCGATCAGGTTCGATGCGCATTCAGCTGCCGCTGCCCGCAGCGCCTCAAGGCCGTGTACCGGCGCCTCGTCCAAAAATCCCGTCCATTCAGCAAGCAGGTTGCCGATTGCGGCCATGCTCGGCCGGGCCGCCATCAGTGCGCGCACGCGCGCCGCCGTCATCGCGCGAAAGGCGTCCGGATCCACGGCCGGACTATTTTCAGCGCTCATCTGCAGGATAGCGAGCGCTCGACGCGCCAACTCCGCCGCGCCATGCCGGCGATCGGCGCGCAACGCTCCTAGTGCGTCGTCGAATTCCCGGTCATCCATAATTTCGATGCCCGGCAAGGGGTCGCGTGTTCACCCCACCGTCAGGGTCGGCCACAACTCGTCGGCGCCCTTGGCCGCAATCGCAGTCCCCAGCTTGACCGCCCAGACGGATTCGCTGCCGAAATCATCGCGCCAGGACCAGAGTCGCCGGCTGTAGCGGTGAAGAATGTGTTCCAGCGTAAAGCCGATCGCGCCGTGTACCTGATGGCCGATCGCCGCCCCTTCGCCGGCCGCCTCGCCGACGCGGATCTTCGCGGCGGCCACTTCCAGGAAGACATGATCGTCGAACCCGCCGGCGCGCTCGATCGCATCAGCGGCCGAACTCGATGCGGCAACCGCCGCCGCCGTCTCGCCCGCCAGCCGCGCCAGATTGTGCTGCACCGCCTGAAACTTGGATATCGGACGTTCGAACGCCACACGATCCTTGGAGTATTGAACCGAAATATCGAGAATGGCTTCCAACGCGCCGGCCATCTGCGACGAGCGCGCGGCCGCGCCCATCATCAGCAGTGCGTCCTCATCGATACCGGCCGGCGCGTCCGCAACCGCCATGGGCACGGCGCCGTCAAAGGTGACCGTATCCTTGGAATCGTCGGCGATACTGCGGCCTTCCGCTATTCCGCAATCGCTGCGGTCCACGAGCGCAATCACCGCCGTGTCGCCGCGCCGCGCCAGGACGGCGATATGCTCCGCCTCGCGCGCGAACGGGACGTTGCGCGCCGCGCCGCTCAGACTACCGTCGGCGCCGAGCATGACCCAATCCTCGGCGTGTACCGGCGCCACGGTCATGGCACCCTGAGGCGCCGACAGCTCGGCCTGCCCCAACAACCATCCCGCCAGCAGAGTCTCGGCAAGCGGCAACGGCACGGCAAACCCGCCGGAAACCCGCAGGACCTCAAAACCGTCCACCAGGCCGGCGCCGGCACCGCCGAGCGTGTCGGGCACCCAGGTCAATGTCAGCCCCGACTCTTCGAGCGCCGACCACAGCGGTTTCTTCCAGCTCTCGTCCTGGGCGTTATTGATCGTCTGCGGGTCGCACAGATCCTGAAAGATCCGGGTGGTCGTATCGACGATAATGTTGTCGGTCTCGCTCATGTCGCATGCGTCCCGTTATGAATGGCCAAAGCGGTGTCCGGGATGTGACAAACTCCCGGGAAGCCGGATAAACTAGTGTGTCTCCGTTCTCGCCAGACAGCAAATCCAGGCTCAATAATTTATAGCCGCCCGATGCGACGCCGCAAGCGGCCGGCGCGGACGCTCAAAAGAAGGACCGGTGCCATGTCGAGTACAATTCAATTCGATCCCATCCGCCTGCCGCCGGAAGCGCAGCAGCTGCGTGCCGAAGTGCGGGAATTCCTGCGCGAGGAAATCGCCGCCGGCACCTTCGACCCGACGCGCGGCGATATGAGTCCGTCGTTTGACCCCGAATTCAGCAAGCGCGTCGGCGAACGCGGCTGGATCGGCATCACCTGGCCGAAGAAATTCGGCGGACAGGAACGCAGCTTCCTCGACCGCTATGTGCTGACGGAGGAATTCCGGGTCGCCAGCGCGCCGGTGCGGGCACATTTTACCGCCGACCGCCAAAGCGGACCGATGTTGATGAAATACGCATCGAAGGAAATCCAGAACGACGTCCTGCCGCGCATCGTCAAGGGCGAGTGCTATTTCTGCATCGGCATGAGCGAACCCGATTCCGGGTCCGATCTGTTCGCGGCGAAGACCAAGGCTGAAAAAGTCGATGGCGGCTACAAGGTCAACGGGCGCAAGGTCTGGACCAGCAACGCCCACCGCTCGCACTATATGATCGGACTGTTTCGTACCTCCCCGTCGACCGAGCAGAACCGGCGGCACGGCCTGACGCAGTTTCTTGTCGACATGAAGACGCCGGGTATTACCACGAGGCCGATCCTGCACCTGAACGGCAACCACGAATTCAACGAAGTCATCTTCGAAGACGCCTTCGTCCCGGAAGGCAATGTCCTGGGCGAGGTCGACAATGCCTGGAAACAGGCCACCAGCGAACTGGCCTTTGAGCGTAGCGGCCCGGAAAGATTCCTCGAGACATTTTACGTGCTGCCCGAATTGGTGCGGGTGCTGGGCGACACGCCCGATGCGCGGGGGGCCGAGGGGATTGGCCGATTGGTCGCACAACTCCACACGCTGCGCCGCATGTCTATCTCGGTCAATGGAATGCTCGAAGCCGGCAAGGAACCGGTGCTGGAAGGCTCGGTCGTCAAGGAACTCGGCACCAATTGGGAACAGGATCTGCCCGCGCGCGCCCGCGACCTGTCGGCCTTTGCGGACCCGGATGCGGGCAACCGCACCGCCTTTGACGAGGTGCTGCGCTTCGCGACGATGATCGCGCCGAAACTGACGATCCAGGGCGGCTCGACCGAGGTTCTGCGCGGCATCATCGCGCGCGGCCTCGGCCTGCGTTGAGGCGCGGCCCCGAAAAAAATAAGCGGCACCGATAAAGGAATACCCATGCCTGATCTGAACGCGCTTCTTTGGCCCAAGACAATCGCCGTTCTCGGCGCCTCGCCCGACGCCACCATCATCCGGGGACGGATCATCAAGATCCTCGCGTCGCGCCCCTTCCCCGGCACCCTTTATCCGATCAGCCGCAGCCATGACGAGGTCCTGGGGCTCAAGGCTTATAAGGCGGTCGGCGATACGCCTGAGAAAATCGACCTGGCCGTGCTCGTCATCCCCGCCGCCAACGTGCCCGATGCGCTGGAAGAATGCGGCGCCAGCGGCGTCAAGGCGGCGCTCATTATCAGTTCGGGATTCGCGGAAGAAGCGAGCGAGACCGGGCCCGCGCAACAGCAATTGCTGCAGGAAACCGCCAAACGCTACGACATGGCGGTCATCGGCCCCAACTCCGAGGGCTTCACCAATGCGCTGCTGCCGTTCGCGGCGACGTTCAGCCCGGCGATGGACGATCCGGACACGCCGCTGATCCCGGACTACCGCACATCGGGGTTCGTCGGCGTGACGGGTCAGAGCGGCGGCATCGGCTATTCCTTCTTCGACCGTGGCCGGCCGAAGGAAATCCCGTTCAGCTATGTCGTCACCACCGGCAATGAAGCGTGCCTGTCGGGTCTCGATTTCGTCGACTACATGCTGGACGAGGGCCGCACGGACATCTTCGCGTTGTTCATGGAAGACGTCAAGGACCCCGCGATGCTGCCGGTCGTGGCGGAAAAGGCGCTCCGGGCCGGTAAACCGATCGTCCTGACAAAAGTCGGCCGCTCGGCCGCCGGCATCCGGGCCGCCGCCTCACATACGGGTGCACTGGCGGGCTCGCATACGGCGTACGAAGCGATGTTCGAGAAGTACGGCATCATCCAGGCAAACGACATAGAGGAACTGGTCGACATCACCATGGGATTTTCCCACTGGGGCGACCGGTTGCCGAAGGGTAAACGGGTCGGCATCGTTACCGGATCGGGCGGCGGCGGCGGCTGGATGGCCGATTGCTGCGCGGCCGCGGGGCTCGAGGTCCCGGAGCTCGATGCCGCGACGCGCGCCACCATCGATAAGCATCTGCCCGCCTACGGCACCTCGCAGAATCCGGTCGACGGCACCGCCGGGGCGATTCGTCAGGTCGGATACAGCACCTTCGCCGAAATGGTTGCCGGTTCCAGCGCGGTGGATTCGGTGATCGTCGTCACCTCGGCGCGCAATCCCGCAGGCTTCGTGCACGAAAAGGAAACCTTCTACCGGGTCGCCAAGGACTCGGATAAGCCGATCTTTTTCTGTTCCTATACCCTACCGCGCGGCGCATCGGTCGAATTCGTCAACAAGGCGGGCTTCCCCCTCTTTACCAACAAACGCAATTGCGCGCGGACGATGGCCGAGATGGCGCAGTACCGCGCCTTTCGCGAGGACTTTCTGAAGGCGCCATCGATCACCACCAAACCGTTGGAATCTCCGACGGGAGTGGGCAATGGGATAACCGCAGCCACTGGCCCGCTGTGCGAATACGAGGCCAAGCCGTTGCTCGCCGCGTATGGCATCCCGGTAACGAAGGATCACCTCGCCGGCAGCGCCGCCGAGGCGGCCGACGCGGCACGGACGATCGGCGGCCCGGTCGTCCTCAAGGTGCAATCCCCCGACATCCTGCACAAGACCGAGGCCGGCGCGGTGGCGCTGGGCATCGAGACGCCCGAGGCGGCGGAGGCCGCCTATGCGGCGCTGCTCGACAAGGCGCGTGCCTATAAGGCGGATGCGGATATCCGGGGCGTTCTCGTGCAACCGATGGCGCCGAAGGGCCAGGAAATCATCCTCGGCGTAAACCGCGACGATGCCTTCGGCCCGATCATGATGGTCGGCCTCGGCGGCGTCTATGTGGAGGTGATGAAAGACGTTGCCTTCGCGCCCGCGCCGCTAACCGCCGCTGAGGCGCAACGGGCGCTCCGACGGCTCAAGGGATTCAAGCTGCTGGAAGGGGTGCGCGGCGAACCGGCCGCCGATATTGACGCGCTGATCGACGTAATGGTCAGACTTTCGCGCTTCGCCGCCGACTGGTCCGATGAAGTCCGCGAAATCGACCTGAACCCGGTGCTCGTGCATCCCAAGGGCCAGGGTGTGTCGATTGTCGACGCCTTGATTGTCCCCGAAACGGCCTGACGCCGCCTCGCCGCCGATCAATCCAGCGCGCAGGTGCGGAAGCCGGCGAATACGTCGCGCCGGTCCGCGCCGAAATAATTGCGATAGGTCGGCGAGATCATGCGGCTCCGGGTCGGCCATGCGCCGCCGCGCAGGACCTTGGTGGAGCCGAACAGCGGTTGGGAATATTCCTTGTAATCGTCCGGCGCGAAACCCTCGAAGGGCCCGAACGTATCGGCCGTCCACTCCCAGACATTGCCGATCATCTGGCGGCAACCATAGGCGCTGTCGCCGTCCGGATGGGCCGCCACGTCGGCGCAGCCGAGCGCATACCCGTCGAGATTCGCGTGGCGGGCGTCCGGCGCCTCGTCGCCCCACGGATAGCGGCGTTTGATCAGCAATCCGTCCGCCGTGTCCGGTATCGTGGTTGCGGCGAGTTCCCATTCCGCCTCGGTCGGCAGGCGGCGGCCCGCCCAGCGGCAATAGGCCTCGGCCTCGTGCCAGCAGACGTGGATGACCGGCGCGTCCGGCGCCAACGGCTCGGTTTGGTCGAACCGCCGCACGGACCAGCGGCCCGGTCCGTCCGGCGACCAATAGATCGGATGATCGGCGCGGACTTCTTCGCGCCAGGCCCAACCCTCGGCGGCCCACAGATCACGCCGGGCGTAGCCGCCATCCTCCACGAAGCCGGCGAATTCCCTGTTGGTAACCGGCGCCCGCGCCATGCGAAACGGCGCCACAGGGACCGGATGCGCCCATTTCTCGTTGTCGAACAGAAACGGCGCTTCTTTCGGCGAGCCCAGCAGGAACGTTCCGCCCGCAATATCGGCGTCCCCCGCAAGCCCGCCGGCCAGTCGCGGCAGGGAACGCTTTCCATAGTCCGGTGTGGGATAGGCCAGGGTTTGGCGGCCCCAGGTAAAGGCCTCCCCATGCATGTCCTCATGAAATGTCGTGAACTGATACAAGAAACTATCGACCTCGTTCGCCTCGCCGTCCTCCAGCCGCTCGACCAGCGCATTCAGCACCCGATCCAGATAGTCGAGCATTTCCGGGAGCGGCATCACCGGCAAATCCCAGCGCACCTCATGCGCGATGGCGATGGAATCATACAGATCGTCGCCATTGGCCAGCAGCGGCGTCGCCCCGTATATTCGCCGCAGGATGAAACTTTCATGGAACCACCCGACATGGCCGATTTCCCAAATTAGCGGATTGAGGGTCGGCAGTTTGGGACCGATCAACTGCTCCGGCGTCAGCCCATCGATCAAGGCGAGCGAGCGGCGGCGCGCATCGATCATCATTTCGGCCAAGCGGGCGGATTCAACGGGGTGTGTCATCGCGAACTCTAACTATCGATTCCAATATGCAAATTAGCCTGATCACGCCCGCGGGCAAACAATCCCGCAACGGCAACCGAACCACCGCAATCCGCTGGCAGCGCATATTGCAGGAACTGGGACATTCGGTCCGGGTGGACACCGCGTATGACGGCAGCCCGGCGGATATGATGATCGGCGTACACGCCTGGCGCAGCGCACGATCGATCGAGAATTTTCGCACCCGCTATCCGGAGCGGCCGATGATCGTGCTGCTGTCCGGCACCGACATCTACAAATTCCAGCACAGCCATCCTGAGACGACGCTGCGGTCGATGGACCTGGCCGACCGGCTGGTGTGCCTGCACGATCTCGTCCATCAGGATATTCCGCGCCGGTTTGCGAACAAACTCACCGTCATTCATCAATCGGCGCCGCCGCTCGCCACGCCGCGCCAACCGTCGCGGCGCCGGTTCGACATTTGCGTGGTCGGACATCTGCGGGAAGAAAAGGATTCCCTGCGGACCGCAGAAGCGGCCCTGCTGCTGCCGCCGGAGTCCCGGCTTCGCGTGCTGCACTACGGCAAGGCGCATGACGAGTCCTGGGCGGAGCGCGCGCAGCGGGAAGTGGCGCGCAACCCCCGCTACCAATGGCGCGGGGAGGTTCCGGGCTGGATGGTTCGGCGCGCATTCGCGAAATGCCATCTGATGGTTTTGAGCTCGATCATGGAGGGCGGCGCGAATGTGGTGTCCGAAGCGGTGGCGGCCGGGCTGCCAGTTATCGCGTCGGATATTTCCGGCTCGGTCGGACTGCTGGGATCGGACTATGGCGGCTATTACCCGGTCGGCGACACGCAAGCGCTCGCGGACCGGCTGCGCCAGGCCGAAACCGACCCCGCCTATCTGGAACAGCTTGCGGTGCAATGCCGGCAGCTTGCACCGTTGTTCGATGCCGAGCGGGAAAAACGTGCCTGGCAAGACGTGCTGCAACGACTGCAATAGGCGCCGGTCAGATCAGCACCCGGACCGGCTCCAGCGTATTGCCCTGCGGCAACACGCTGCCGATGATGGCGGTGCGGTCATATCCCAGCTTGCGAAGGTCGGCGACGCAGGCCTCGGCGCGGTCCCCCGGCACGCTGGCCAGCAGCCCGCCCGCCGTTTGCGGATCGAAGATCAGAGGAAACCGTGAGTCCTCACCCACCACGCCAAGATTGGCGATAGCCCGGCGCAGGCGTAAATTCTGCGGCTGCAAGGTGCTGGTGATACCCGCATCGACCGTCTGCTGTGCGCCGTCAAGCAAGGGAATCGCGGCAAGATCGAGTTCCACGTCGACCTCCGACGGCTTGGTCATCTCGACAAGATGGCCGAGCAGGCCGAAGCCGGTGACGTCCGTACAGGCGTGCGCCCCATGCTCGGTCAAACAGATCGCGCCATCCTTATTCGATTGCTGCATCGAATCCAGCGCGCCGCTGATCCACCGGCCTTTGGCCTGCAAACGCATGTCGGCGGCGAACAGGGTGCCGGTACCGATCGCCTTGGTCAGCACCAGCCGGTCGCCGGGCTGCATGCCACCCTTACGCATGACTTTGGCCTGATCGATCAGACCGTTGATCGCAAAGCCGAGCGACAGTTCGGTGCCTTCACTGGTATGGCCGCCGACCAATGCGGTGTTCGCATCCTTCAGCACTTCCATTGCCCCCGCCATCATCTGCGACAGCAAATCCTCGACCTTTTCCTCGATGCCATACGGAATTGTCGCGATGGCGAGGGCCGACTGCGGCTCGCCCCCCATGGCGAAAATATCGCCGAGACTATGGTTGGCGGCAATTTTGCCGAAGACATAGGGGTCGTCGATCATGGCACGGAACGAATCCACCGTATGGACCATGACCTTGCCCGGCGGCACTTCGACCACGGCCGCGTCATCGGGCTCGTGCAGGCCGATCAGCACGTCGTCGCGCGGCACCGGCTGCAATTGCGACAACGCGCGGTTGAGCACGGTGGCGCCGACCTTGGCGCCACAGCCGCCGCAACGCATCGCGATCGCGGAGATCTCGCGGATGACCTCCGCCCCGGCAAGGCCGCGCGGGACAACGGTTTTCTCCTCCGTATCCATCTCAGGCAATTCGTTGAACTTGCGCATGAAGCGCTGATCGATCCAGTCCTTCCAATCCCAGACCCAGGCGCCCTCGACCGACAGCTTGCCGCGCGACGCGACGGCGTATTTGTCGCCGGTGCTGACCAGGCTGAGGAAATCGCGCTGTGGCGCAAACGGCTTGAGCGGCCGGTCGACCAGGGCGCGGCGCAAATTGCGGGTCAGGGGCGGTCCCTGCCGAACCGCAAAGACGCCCGCCTTCGGGCGCGGATGATTGATCATCGCGGCGATATCCCCCGCGCCGAAAATTCCCGGATGCGACACCGACTGCAACGTATCGTCGACACGCATGAAGCCGCGGTCGTCCACGTCTAGTCCGGACTCGCGCACCCAGGAAGCCGCGCCCGCCCGCGTCACCCACAGGATTTCATCGAGCGCCAGGGTTCCGTTCTTGGTCTTGATCTCTCCCGGCGACACGGAGTCCACATGCATGCCCGTATGCAGCGCGATGCCACGCTCACCAAAGATGCGGCGGAACTTCTTGCGCGCCATCGGATTGTGGCCTGTGAGAATTTCCGCCTCTTCGGTCACCAAATGAAAGTCGAGATGATCCGCCGTCCGTCCCTGTGTCGCCAGCAACGTCTTGAGCCGATGCTGCACCGCCAGGATCAGTTCGACCCCGCCCGCGCCGCCGCCGACAACCCCGATGCGGGTGCGGTCCTCGCGCAACAGGATGCGCTCGCGCAGGCGCTCCCAATGGGCGACGAACTTGTTGATCGGCTTGACCGGCACCACGTTGCCGTCGGCGCCCGGCGTCTCCCAGGTTGCCGGCGCCGAGCCGACATTGATCGACAGCAGATCGAAGGGCACCGGCGGCCGATCGCGGCACAGCACAACACGCCGCACTGTATCGATACCGATTGCGTCGTCGTGATAGAAACGCGCGCCGGCGAATTGTGACAGGGGACCGAGGTCGATATGCGTTTCGTCGAAGGTGTAGTGACCCGCAACCAGCCCGGGCAGCATGCCGGAATACGGTGTATGTACGTCGCGGCAGATCAGCGTGAGGCGAACGCCGGGGACCGGCTTCATGCCGAAGGATTTGAGCACGCTCACATGACTGTGGCCGCCGCCGACGAGCACAAGGTCCTTGAGGACCGGGATCGTATCCTGTTTCACGCTGGTTTATCCCTGTTCGATGGTTGTTCTGAGATGGAGCCGTGCCCGGATGGCGCGGGAGAGCGCATCGACGCCGATGTTGAGCAGCGCCGTCAGCAGTATCAGAAACAGCGCGCGATCCGGACGAATATCGGCGAAGGCGCTGTCGATATAGAATCCCAGCGTCGCGATGCCGAGAATGCCCAGAATTGCAGTTTCCCGTAAAATCACTTCCCAGCGATAAAACAGAAACGCCAGCAACTGACCGTACAGTCGCGGCGTGACTTCGTAGGCATAAAGATTGAGGCCGTGCGAAGCGTCGGACCGCAGTTTCATTTCCTCGGTGTAGCGGCCGACCAAGTGGCCGATAATCGCGCCATTATGCAATGCCAGCGCCACGATCGCCGGCAGCATCGACGGCCCCCAAAGCTGAAGGAAAATATAGGCCAGAATGTATTCTGGGGTAGAGCGCACGACGACCAGGAAAACATGTCCGGCCGACCGGCCGAACCGGCCGTAAAACAACGGCGAAATCAACGGAAAGAACGCCAGTGCCAGCATTCCCGACGCGACCAGCGCAATCATGGTGAGCAGCAGCGTATCGATGGCGCCGGGGATCGCTTGTCCTACCAGCAAATGCTCGAACCAGCGCCAAAGCGCCGCCAGCGCCTCGCCATCGATGGTTTCCGCGGTCCGGATCGGGTGCGGTACGATATCCTGGGTGAAAAAGCGCACGATATTCGCGGAGTCGATCTTCGCCGCGCCCCAAGGCAAGACCAGCAGCGAAATTAATATGTAGACCGGCAGCAGCGGTTTCTTCATCCACACCCGCATGCTGGCAATGATCACATAAAACAGGATCAGCAGCGCCGACACTTCCGAATACTGGCCCTGACGAAAGGCGGTCTCGAGATAGAAGCCGAGCGTCGGCAGACCGACAAAGCCGAGCACCGCGCTCGATCGCAAACCGCATTCGAGGCGGTACATGGAGTAGTTTTTAAAATGCGCCCAGACATCGGGCAGGCGCACGAACAGAAAGACCGACGCCCGGCTGCTGCCCGCCGGCACTGCCTGGAGCGGCCGCTTATCCGCCTCTTCCAGAATTTCCGCATAGACCTTGGCAATGATGCCCGCATAGGGAATGGCGATGGCCAGAATGCCGGTCAGCGGCGACAGACCGAATATCTGCAGGAAGATCAGCGCCCAGAACAGTTCGTGGACCGCCCGCACGAACGCGCAGCCGACCCGGACCACCCGGCTGTGAAAGACCAGAGCAAGCAGGAAACCTAGAAAATTGCCGATGGCGACGCCGAGGATTGCGAACGCAACCGTCAGGACCAGTGCCATCCCGAGATTCTCGGTCGCGAAAAAATTCGGCGTGAAAATTCCAGCGACCAGCCGGCCCATCTCGGTCCAGGGATGAACGGTGGTGATCGCGATGTCGGCAACCGCGAGGCAGGCCAGCGCGACCGCCAGAAATATAAGGCTGGTGCGCACGGTTGGGGAACTGCGCCACACCGCCTCCATCGCTGTCAGCCTCCGTAAATCGGCTTCAAATCCGCCGGAGTCATGCCGTCGCAGGTTTCATCGAATACGACACGGCCGTCACGCAGCGCCACGACACGGTCGGAATATTCCAGGGCGAGCGCGGTGTCGTGCATCGCCAGGATGACGGTCTTCTTCGAATCCGCGATGCTTTCGAGAATCGTTCGCGCCTGATGTTCGTCGACGCTGGAGACCGGCTCATCGCCCAGCAGGATCGTTTCCTGCTGGTAAAGCGCGCGGCCGACGGCCGTGCGCTGCTGTTGCCCGCCCGACAGCGTGCCGACGGAGTCGAACAACTTCTCCTCAAGGCCAAGCCGCGCGGCAACCGGCCGTATCCCGTCGACCTCGCTTTGCAGCGGTTTAACGAGATTCGCCAGATTGCGCCAAACCGAATGCTTGTTCAGCCGGCCGATATAAATATTGTGAAATACCGAAAGCGCCTTTACCAGGCCGAAATCCTGCGGCACCAGCGCGGCGTCGCCTTTGACACGCTCATAGAACAGCCGAAGCAGCGTCGATTTCCCGGCGCCGCTTCGGCCGACCAGGGCGACCCGTTCGCCCTGGCGGATGCTCAGCGAGACGTCGTGCAGGATTTTATGGCCGTTATATCCTGCCGTCGCCTCGCGAAGCTCGATCAGGGACATCAGTCGAGCAGACCGATTTCCTTACCCACATCCACGATCGGTTTATAGTCCGCGTTGCTTGCGGGGACGAACTTCGATCTGGGAAACGATTTGAGCAGATCGGGATCGTTGAGCGCCAACAGCGCCTTGCGAACCTTATCGGTAAATCCCGCACCGTACTTCTTGTCCACATCGCCGCGCACCGACCATTGATAGTCGGGATAGGTCGGCGTTTTCCAGATGATCTGAACTTTCTTCGGATCGATCTTGCCGGCTTTGAGTTCGTTTTCCCAAACCTTGTAGTTCACCGCGCCAACCTGATAGGCGCCGGATTGGACCAGCGCGATAGTGCGGGAATGGTCGCCGCTGAATCCGACACGATCGAAGACCTTGGCCGGCGGTTGCTTGAACTGCGTCCGGATGTGGAATTCCGGCATCAAGCGCCCCGATGTCGACCCTTTCGACCCAAAGGTAAACGTC
>JAOTYV010000079.1 GCA_029861675.1 Alphaproteobacteria bacterium | reverse complement strand
GTGTCGCGGGGCAGCCGGCCTATACGGGCTGGACGCTGGACGGCGCGACGGTGATCGATACCGGCGCCGATTATCTTGACCTTTCGGCGGACTCCAGCGGCACCATCACCTTCGATGACGGTTCCGAGCTGACCTTCACGGGGGTCGACCGCATCGAGTGGTAATCTCGGCATAAGTCCCGGCGGTTGACGGCGCCGGGCCATCCAGGAGGGGCGGATGTTATGACGGTACTATTGGATCGGCGTGGATTTACGCGGGGCGCCCTGGCGGGCGCCGCGTTCGCGGCGTTGCCTGCCTATCCGGCCCTGGCGCGGGCGGCCTATACCGGGCCCAAGATCATCATCGTTCGCTTCGGCGGCGGCGTGCGCCGGCGCGAGACAATCGATCCAACGCACACGCATGCGCCCTATCTGCGGCACATCTTGGCCAAGCGGGGCACGCTGTTCCCGCTGATGGAGATCGAGTCGGCGGAAGGGGTCAAGACCGGGCATGGCCAGGGCACCTTGAATATCCTCACCGGCAAGTACGAAGCCTATCAGGACGTGCGGGGCGAACTGCTCGGCGAACGGTTCGAGGCCAGCGTGCCGACGCTGTTCGAATATCTGCGCAAGGCCTATGCCGTGCCGGCGCATCAGGCGCTGATCGTCAATGGCGAGGACCGCGCGCAAGAGGAATTCTTTACTTTCGGCAACCATCATCTGTATGGCGCGCGCTACCGTTCCGAGGTGTTGAGCCTGTACCGGTACAAGACCCACCTGCTGCGCCGCACGATCGCGCGCCACGATGGTACGGATGCGGAACTGGCGGCGGCGGCGCGCCGGCTTTCCAAGCTGGAAGCGATCGACTACCGGCGCGCCGGGAACGCCGACGGGGCTGACGGCGGGCAGGTTCGCGAGATCGAAAATTTTTGGGAAGACTGGCGCCGCCATTTCGGCCAGGGCGGCCTGATCAATCCGCGCGGCGATGGCCTGCTGACCGAGCTGGCGGTGCGGGCCATGCGGACCCTGCAGCCCAGCCTGATGATGGTGAATTATCAGGACCCGGATTACGTGCATTGGGGTAATCCGGCGCATTATACCCGTGGCGTCGCCATAATCGATCGCGGCATTGAGCGGCTGGTTGCGGCGGCGGGCAGCGAACCTGCGTATCGCGACAATACCGTCTTTGTGATCGTTCCCGATTGCGGACGGGACAGTAATACGTTGATGGCGGTTCCCTACCAGCATCACTTTGGAAGCCGCTCGGCGCATGAAATTTGGGCGCTGATCGTAGGCCCCGGCGTCGCCAAGAACCAGATCGTCGACAGAGTTGTGCAACAGAGCAGCATTGCCGCGACCGTCGGCCGGTTGATGGGCGTCGAGACGCGTCTGGCCGAGGGTTCGGTCCTCGGCGACGCATTGCTTTAGTGGGGGTAATCATGTCTGCGGAAATACAGGCGGAAATTCCGGCGGAAATTCAGACCGACGCTCCTAAGCCGCTGATGACCGCGTTCTTACGAACTGCATGGTTCCTAGGGCGTGTTTGGCGCCTGCTGTTCGGCTTGTTGTTATGCCTGGCCCCGGTCACCGCGGTTCTTGTTGTCGGTTGGAGCTACCGGCTGCAACAGCGGGTCGTGCTGCGCCAGTGGTTTTTGCGGCGCGCGGCCGGCGCCGAAGAAGGGCCGTCGGCGCATTTCAGCGCCTTCGTGCGCGAGGACGAGCGGTTGGCGGGCTTCGCGGACTGGCCCAACTGGATCATCGGCCGCGCCCGACCTCGGCATGAACATGTCGGTAAGCGCCAGCGGATTATGAATTTTTTCGCCGATCTGTTTTGGAGGGCGAGCGGATCGCTTTGGATCAATCTCCGGCTCGGCATGCAGGCGCTGCTCACGGTATGGGCGGTGACGCTCCCAATCGGTTTGATGTGGCTGCTGGCGTGGTGGAGCGGTTGGCAGAATTCGTTCACCAAGGGTTATGAGCAGGCATGGGTAGGGCCGGTCCTGGGTTTGTCGGCGATCGCTGTCTTCGTGATCGTCATGATTTATGTCCCGATGGCGCAGGCGCGCCATGCCGCCACGGGTCAGTGGCGGACATTTTTTCAACTGCGCACGATCCGGCTGCTGATTGCCGAACGCCGGTCGGCTTATTTGGGATTGACCGCGTTGGTTGCGGTATTCTGGGTGTTGCTGGGCGGCATGCGGGCGCTGCCGATGCTGTTCCCACATATCATATCCGGCTTTGAGGATATGAGCCGCGCCCGTGCGTTGCAGGCGGCCGAGCCGCTCTACTTGCTGGCGACGGCAGCTTGTTTCGCCGCAATTTTGGGGACACGCGCCGTTGCGGCGCGCGTCTATGCGGGCGCGATATTGAGCGCCCTAAACGCTGGCCGTCTTACCCTGTCGGAATTGGCGCCGGTCGAGCGGGTGACGTTGACCCGCCTGAACCTATTGAATGGCGCAATCGACGGAAAGGAACGCCGGAATGGACGTCTCCGCCGAATTTGGCGGCGGGCGTTGGAAGGACTGGTCGTGATTGCCGTACCGGCGATCTGGATCGCCGTCGCCGTCAGCATCTTTGTCACGCAGTTTCTGCATTACGATTGGGCGGGCTGGTTGAATCATCCAATAATTCATCTTCCCTGGCTGCACCGTCCCTGAGCGGAAATAGTTCTTTTAATCCGCCGATTGTCATGCAGTATCCCGGCTTCCGTCGCGGTTGCCGGCGAGGCAGTCGCCAGGTATGCGATATGGAACGAGCTGGCCAATGCCTCGAGAGTATGTAGAGCGGATCCTGAAATCCAAGGTGTATGAGGTCGCGCGCGAAACGCCGCTCGACCCGATGCCGATCATGTCTCAGCGGCTCGGCAACACCGTCTTGCTGAAACGCGAGGATCTGCAGCCGGTCTTTTCCTTCAAGTTGCGTGGTGCGCACAACAAGATCGCGAACCTGCCGCCAGAAAAACGGCAGCGCGGCGTGATCTGCGCATCGGCCGGCAACCACGCCCAGGGGGTTGCGCTTTCGGCCCGGCGTCTGTCGCTGCGGGCGGTGATCGTGATGCCCGAGACGACGCCCCGAATTAAAATCGACGCCGTGCGCCGCCTCGATGCGGAGATCGTGTTGCACGGCACGTCGGTGGATGATGCGCGCCGTCACGCGGAACAGCTCGGCGCGGCGGAGGGGTTGGCGTTTATCCATCCCTATGACGACCCGGACGTCATCGCCGGACAAGGGACGATTGCGATGGAAATCCTGCGCCAGCACGGTCAGGACATCCACGCCATATTCGTGGCCGTCGGCGGCGGCGGCCTGATCGCCGGCATCGCCGCCTACGTCAAGGCATTGTGGCCGGATATCAAGGTCATCGGTGTGGAACCGGACGATGCGGCGTGCATGCATGACGCGTTGAAAGCGGGCAAGCGGGTGACGTTGAACCATGTGGGGCTGTTCGCCGATGGCGTTGCCGTGGCGCAAGTCGGTAAGGAGCCATTCCGTATCGCCCGCAAGTGCGTCGACGAAGTCATATTGGTCAACACCGACGAAATTTGTGCGGCGATCAAGGACATCTACGACGAAACCCGATCCATCGCGGAGCCGGCCGGCGCGCTCGGTGTGGCGGGTCTCAAGGCTTATGTCGCGCGCGAGGGGATTTCCGGCGAAACGCTGGTCGCATTGGATTGTGGCGCCAACGTCAATTTCGACCGGCTGCGCCACATTGCCGAGCGGGCGGAAATCGGCGAGCACCGCGAAGCGCTTCTGGCCGTCACGATCCCCGAGCAGGCCGGGAGCTTTCGGCAATTTTGCCAAATCATCGGCGCGCGATCGGTAACCGAGTTCAACTACCGCTATTCGGACGCGGACGCGGCGTACATCTTTGTCGGCATCGAACTGCGCAACGGCGAGCAGGATAAGACCGACCTGGTCGATCACCTGACCGCCCATGACTATTCGGTCCTGGACATGACCGACAATGAACTGGCCAAGGGGCATGTCCGCTACATGGTCGGCGGGCGGGCGCAGGCATTACCCGACGAGAAGCTGTACCGGTTCGAATTTCCCGAACGGCCGGGTGCATTGCTCAATTTTCTGGATCATATGGGGCATGGCTGGAATATCAGCCTGTTCCATTACCGCAACCACGGAAATGCCTTCGGTCGCGTCTTGGTGGGCATGCAGGTGCCGGCCGCGGAGCATGTTGAACTCACGGCGTTTCTCAAGGATATCGGCTATCCCTCGGTCGAGGAGACCGGGAATCCCGCCTACGGGCTCTTTCTTAAGTAGCCCGCCGCATTCAAGCCCGGTTTGAGTCCTGCCGGATACGCTGCTCGAGCGCGCGTGTCGGCTGCCCATCCACCGGAAGTTTCTTGCGCGCCTGGTACTGCCGGATCGCGCGAAAGGTCTTTTGACCCATCACACCGTCCGCCGGTCCGGGATTGTATCCCAGCCGGGCGAGCCCGCCTTGAATGTTTCGGACAAGACCAGTGTCGCGTGCTTCGCGCGAGGCCGAACTCCATTTCCACACCGGTTCGCCGAGATTGATTTGATCTTTCCGGGTCAGGGCACCGGTAAGGCCTCCGGCGCCGGCGCCGATCAATGCGCCGTGCACGACGGACAACCCCGTTACCGCACCCAGCACGGCACCCGCGCTGGCGCCAATTCCGGCACCGGTTACCGAGCGTTCGCCCGGTGTCGATCCGCAGCCGGCGACAAACAGAGCCCCGGCGAGTGCAAGAAATGCAAAACGAGTCATCTTCCTCTTCCGTGTTGCAATGGTCGTTGTCGTCATACCGGCGTCGGAAATATTCGGACGGCCGGTATGAATTGGTTTTCCTTAGGCACGGCAAGCGGTAACATCGAATTGGGGCAGAAACACGGCAATGAAATGATAACGAGCCGATCATCGCGATAAACGTAATGCATGCGAGTTGCCCATGATCTCCTATCCGGTCGAAATTTTCCACGACGCCAACGGCGCCGTCCGGGTGACCGCGCCGCATTTTCCGGAGTTGAGCGTTTCGGGAAATTCAGAGCAGGATGCTTTGTTGCATGCACGTTTTGCGTTGGAGGAGATTATCGGGGGGCGCATCGGCAATCAGCAAGTGGTTCCCGTGCCGATCAAGGCGTCGCCAGGGCTCAGGAATTTGCAGTTACCCGCTCATATCGCCGGCGTCTTGGAAAAATACTGGCGTCATAATATGGGCCGATTTGCCCCCGGCGTGCCTGTGGAGTGTCAGGAGTAGACCGCCGCGCGGGCGGCGCCAGATTTCGGCGATGGGAATTTCACGATACCGCTAATCGCGCGCCATTGCTGAAAGCGGCTCTGCGCCGGCGAGATCGGCTTCGGCAAGTTTCCGCGTGCAGTGGTCCAGATGTTTGGCCGCGACGCTATCATCCGGATACTCGGCGACGAACCGTTGCAGCCCATCCCTGGCCGCACTCCAGTTGCCTTGAGAAAATTCCTGGTAAATCGGCGCCCAGTGAAGACAAAGCGCTCGTTGCTCCGCGGTGGCGAGAATGTTCTCGGGACCTTCGAGGGCGGCGCAAAGTTCGTAGACTCGGACCGGTTTGCTAATGCCCTTGACCCGGGCGACATCGACCGGCCGAAACAAGCAGGCATTTTTTTCCAATTGGTAGACGGACTCACTCACCAGCAGTTCCGTGCCATATTCCTTATTCAGTCCTTCCAAGCGCGCCGCTAGATTTACCGACGCGCCGAGCGCGGTATAGTCCATGCGGTCGGCCGACCCGATATTGCCGACAACCGTATCGCCGGTGTGCAATCCGAAACGCGTCCGCATGATCGGTTCGCCCTGGGCCGCCCAGCTTGCGTTCAATTCGGCGCTTCGCGCTTTGCACAAGAGCATTGTTCGGCATGCGTTGGCGACATGGTTTGGGTCATCCAATGGCGCATTCCAAAATGCCATGATTGCATCGCCGATGAACTTGTCGATCGACCCCTGATTCTCGAGAACGATTTCTCCCAGCGCCTGGAAATACCGCGTCGTCTTCAACATCAACGCTTCTGGCGACATCTGTTCGGACATGTCGGTGAAACCCGCGACGTCGGTAAACATGATGGACAATTGCCGCCGCTCGCCGCCGAGCTGTTGTTGATTACCCGATTGGATGAGCTGTTCCACCAGCGCTTTCGGCACGTAGTGGGCAAAGGTCTCTATCGCATTTCGCATCGTGGCGACCGAGTCCGAAAGTTCGTGGATCTCGGTTACCCGGGACACCACATCCTGCGAATTTTCGAATTCGAAATTGCGGATTTTCTTCGTCTCGTCGACGATCTGCCGGATCGGACGCGCGATCCATTCCGATACCCAGGCGATCATCGGAATCGAAAGAAGCAACGGGACGAGCGAGAACAGAAGACTCCGAATTCGATGCGCGGCAATGGGACCGATAAAATCGTCCACGGGAACCACGATCGCCACGCGCTTGGTCGATCCGACGGTGTTCTGCAGTGTCGATACGCTGGCAATATGATCTTCCCCATTGACCGAATACACCCTCCGGCCGTCCTCCTGGCCGTCAAACCGGCGTATGGCTTCGGTGATCGCGGGTAATTTTAGTTCCGAAACCTTTACGGGCCGAAGCACTACCTTTGTGCCTTCGACCGCCTTCATCACGGTCTTGTCCACATCGGGATAGGCGATCAATTCGTTACGATGATTGTAGATCAGGACCCGGCCGGACATTCCGACCTTTTGAGACTGCAAGAAGGACGATAACCGCGAGAGCGTGATATCCACCGCCATGACCGCATCTGGCTGTACGTGGATCTTGTGTGAAACCGTAATGCCCGGCGCCTTGAGGCTGGAGAATATATAGGCGTTGGTCATCGACGTTTCATTTTTGTCGAGCGCGGATTTATACCAGGGCCGGACCCGGGGATCGTAGGTTGCCTCCGTCGAAGGCAACGTCTTGACGACTTTCCGCTTGGCGTCGAGAAACCGCCAGGTCTGCATTCTCTTCCCGTCGTCGCCCTTGAGGATGAGCCGGACGCCGTATCGGGCGTTTTCGGGCACCAGCAGTCGTTCGCGCGTTACCGCGTCGACATCCGTAAAGTTGACCGTCTGAAAGAAATCGCCGTTGCCGTAGCCGATAAACAGGCCGTAAAGCTGGCTGTAGGAGTCGAGTGCATCGAGGAAATACCGCACGGTCGGATGCTCGGTCTCGCGCGGGCGTGTGGTCACACCGGGCAAACCGGATGTCAGGCGCACCAGGGTGATCGGATTTTGGATAAAGTTCTCGGTCCGCTCGAGGACCTTTTCGCTCACATTGCCGAGCAAGGAATCGGCCGCCTCGAGGGCGAGCTCCGAATTCGTCCGGTAATTGTACCAGATCAGCCCGCCCGCAAGCATGAGGAATATGGCGATGAATATCGCAATGATATTGAAGTGTAATGGCGCTTTGAGCAGTAAACCGCGATACGTCGCCGTTGAATTAGTCATGGCGGCCTGATCCCTGTACCGGCCTGAATGTTTCTTTTCCCGGCACTCTGTCGGGCTGGATTTTTGGCATCCTCGCACAAAGTCAACGATTTCCGCAATCTACATGGCGGCGTGTCCTGGGTGGGTTGTCGGGTACCGGTGGCCGCCGGCGCCGCATTGTCATCTGCCCGGTCCATCGGATGGCTCCCCAGGAGTCATTGTTTTGGCTGGAAAACGCGGGCGTTTGGAGGCACATTCTTGCATGGTGGGGCTGGAGGCCGGCAAGCCATTGAATTATTTTATGCAATTTGTCGAGAAGGTTGGGTAAGCGGCACGAATGGCATCGAAAGACAAAAATAACGGCGCCACGAAATCGGAGGCCCTGCTGCTTGCCGACGGCTTTCCGGCGGTATCGCACGCGGCCTGGCAGGAATTGGTGGCGCGGCTGCTTGGCGGCGACGGCGATGAGGATCGCCTGTCGTCCCGTACCTATGACGATATCGCCATAAAGCCGCTCTATACCGGGGATGACTGGGTCTCGGCGGGCGACCCGTCCGGATTGCCGGGAAAGGCGCCCTATACGCGCGGACAACGGGCGGCCGGTGTGGTCGCGCACGGTTGGGATGTGCGCCAGCTTCACACCCATCCGGACCGCGCCGTGACGAATGCGGCCATCCTCACCGATCTGGAAAGCGGCGTTCGATCGATTCAGCTTCGTTTTGCGCAGGCCGGGGCATTGGCGGATGACTCCAATACCGCGGCGCTTCCCGATGGCATTCGCGTGTCGTGTCTTGACGATTTGGATGAGGTCCTGCAGGGGGTGGATCTGTTGCGGACGCCTGTTGCCTTGGCCGCCGGTGGGGCCTTTATCCCTGCCGCCGCGATGCTGGCCGCTCTTTGGGAACGGCGCGGGATTGATCCGAAGGAAGCGCAAGGCGCGTTGAATTGCGATCCGATCGGCGCGCTCGCCGCCACCGGCACGCTCTATGCGTCATTGGATCGTGCGTTGACGGACCTTGCGGGTCTAGTGGCGGCAATCGGCGCCACGCATCCGCGCGTTGTCGGCGTGCGTGCTCATGGGGCGGTCTTTCACAATGCGGGCGCATCGGAAGCCCAGGAAATCGCGTGCATCGCCGCCAGCGGCGTCGCCTATCTCCGCGCCCTGACCGATGCCGGAATGCCGGTCGAACGGGCTGTCGGTCAAATTATGATATCCGCGTCCACGGATTCGAATTTCCTGTTGTCGATTGCAAAAATTCGGGCGCTTCGCCGCGTATGGGGCCGGGTCGCGGAGGCATGCGGGGTATCGGAAGCGGTTTCGTCGGTGCAACTGCAGGCCGAAACGTCGGAACGGATGATGTCGCGCCGGGATCCTTATGTGAACATGCTGCGGACCACCGTTTCCTGCTTTGCCGCCGCCGTTGCGGGTGCCGACAGCATCACGGTTCTGCCGTTTGATACGGCGCTGCGGTTGCCGGACGGATTTTCCCGGCGCATCGCGCGCAATACCCAGCTCATCCTGCAGCATGAGTCCGGCCTGAACCGGGTCATAGACCCGGCGGGCGGTGCATGGGCCGTCGAATCGCTTACCGACGCACTGGCGCAACGCGCATGGCTGGAATTTCAGTCGATCGAGCGCGCCGGCGGCATTGGCGCCGTTCTACAGGACGGATCGCTTGCCGCGGCGATTGACGGTGTTCGGAACCGGCGGCAGGACAATATCACCAAGTCGGTCGACCCGATTACCGGGGTCAGCGCTTTTCCCGATCTGTTGGAGACCCCGATCGAGGCGCCGCCCATCGATATTGCGGCGCTGCGGGCGGCGGATGAGCCTCGGCTGTCACGGCTGTCGGCGCAATTCGAAGGCGAGGCCGGCGCGGACGCGATCGGGGCGGCCCGGGCCGATGGCGACCTATTCCGGCCCATGATCGAATTGGTGTCGCGCGGCGGAACCGTCGACGCGCTGATGCATGCCTTGTCGGAGCCCGATGCCGCCATTGCGGAGATATTGCCGACGCGCCGGCTCGGTTCGGAATTCGAGGCATTGCGGGATGCCAGCGAAGCCCACGGCGAGAATGCCGGTGCGCTGCCGCGGGTATTCCTGGCCGCCATCGGGACACGCGCCGAATTCGGCGAACGGATGACGTTCGCACAAAATGCCCTTGCTGCGGGCGGCTTGGGTGTGGTTGCCGGTGCGGGCGGCACCGATCCCGCTTTGATCACGGCGGAATTCTTGAAGAGCGGCTGCTCGGTTTGCGTGATATGTTCCAGCGACGCGTTGTATGCCTCGTTCGCGGCGGCGCTTGGTAAATCGTTGAGCGCGGCGGGTGCAACGGGTGTTTTCGTCGCCGGCGAAAAGGCGTCGGCCGGCACGAAGGCGATCGCGGGGATTGATGGGTATTTGGAACCCGGCGGCAACCTTCTGGAGTTCCTGACACGGCTGCTCGAACGGATGGGAGTAATGTGTCGATGAGCGCGGTTCCGGATTTTTCACGGATTGAATTGGAGTCCGGCGCCAACACCGGCGACGACCTCGACGATTGGAACCGGCGCGCCAAACGGGAAGCGGGCAATGGCCCGGACGCGCTGGTTTGGGAGACGCCCGAGGGAATTCCCGTCAAGCCGCTCTACACGGCGGCCGATCTGGCGGATCTGGATTTCCTCAATACGCGGCCCGGATTGCCGCCTTATCTGCGCGGGCCTTATCCGACGATGTATGTCACCCAGCCTTGGACGATTCGACAATACGCCGGGTTCTCCACGGCGGAAGACAGCAACGCCTTCTATCGGCGCAATTTGGCGGCCGGGCAGCGAGGCCTGTCCATCGCGTTCGATCTGGCCACCCATCGCGGTTACGATTCGGACCATCCGCGGGTCGCCGGCGATGTCGGCATGGCCGGCGTCGCCATCGATTCCATCCTCGACATGCGGACCCTGTTCGATGGCATTCCGCTGGATCAGATGAGCGTATCCATGACCATGAACGGCGCGGTGCTGCCGATCTTGGCGCTCTACATCGTTGCGGGCGAAGAGCAGGGCGTGGCGCCCGAAGCGCTGTCCGGGACGATTCAGAATGACATTCTGAAGGAGTTCATGGTCCGCAACACCTATATCTTCCCGCCGCACCCGTCGATGCGGATAATCTCGGACATCTTCAGCTACACCTCCCGGCGCATGCCGAAATTCAACAGCATCAGCATATCCGGCTATCACATGCAGGAAGCGGGTGCGACGGCCGACCTGGAGCTTGCCTATACGATCGCCGATGGCCTGGAGTATGCCCGCTGTGGCATCGAAGCCGGGCTCGACATCGATAAATTCGCGCCGCGACTTTCCTTTTTCTGGGCGGTCGGCATGAATTTCTTCATGGAAGTCGCCAAGCTGCGCGCGGGCCGGCTGTTGTGGGCGAAGCTGATGAAACAGTTCGATCCGCAGAACCCGAAATCGCTATCCCTTCGAACCCATTGTCAAACCTCGGGATGGAGCCTGGCCGCGCAGGACGTATTCAACAATGTCATTCGAACCTGTGTCGAGGCGATGGCCGCGACGCAGGGTCATACGCAATCGCTCCACACCAATGCGCTTGACGAGGCGCTGGCCCTGCCGAGCGACTTCAGCGCTCGGATCGCGCGGAATACGCAGATTTTCCTGCAGCAGGAAAGCGACACCTGCCGGACCATCGATCCCTGGGCGGGCAGTTACTATGTCGAGCGCTTGACGGCCGATCTGGCGGCGAAGGCGTGGCGGCACATCGAGGAAATCGAGGCGCTTGGCGGCATGGCGCGGGCGATCGAGGCGGGCATTCCGAAACTGCGTATCGAGGAGGCAGCCGCGCGGACCCAGGCGCGCATCGATTCCGGGCGCCAAACCCTTGTCGGTGTAAACCAATACCGATCCCCCGAGGATGAAACGATCGATGTCCTCAAGATCGACAATTCGACGGTCCGCCGGATGCAGATCGAAAAACTCGAACGTCTTCGCGCCGAACGCGACGACGCGGCGTGCCGCGCCGCGTTGGCGTCCCTGACGGGATGCTGTGAGAATGGTGAGGGCAATTTGCTGGAGATGGCGGTCGTTGCGGCCCGGGCCAAAGCGACGGTGGGCGAAATCACCGACGCCATGGAGGCGGTATTCGGACGGCACGTAGCGGAAACCAACGCAATTTCAGGTGTTTACAGTAGCGAAATGGGTGAAAATTCCGAATCGATCGACCGCGTGCGAACCCGCATAGCTGAATTTGAAGAGCGAGAGGGCCGGCGACCGCGAATCCTGGTCGCGAAGATGGGGCAGGATGGTCACGATCGGGGCCAGAAGGTCATTGCGACAGCGTTTGCCGATCTTGGATTTGACGTCGATATAGGATCCTTGTTTCAGACGCCGGACGAAGCGGCGCGCCAGGCGGTCGAAAATGACGTTCACATCATCGGTGCGAGCTCGCTGGCCGCGGGTCATCTGACGCTGGTCCCGGAGCTGCGCGATGCGTTGCGCCAACTCGGCCGGGACGACATCATGATCGTCGTCGGCGGTGTCATTCCGCCGCAGGACTACGACGCGCTATTTGAGGCGGGGGCGCAGGCGATCTTTCCGCCGGGTACGGTGATCAGCGAAGCGGCTCTTGAATTGCTGCAACAGCTCGATGGAGCCCCGCGGTCCGGCGATAAGGCCGACTGAACGTGCCGAAGGCCAAGGCAAAACAGCCCTCGAAGAAGCGTGCGGGTAAGAGCTCGGGTATTTCACCGGCGGTCTTGGCCGAGCGGCTGGTGGCCGGCGATCGGGCGATGTTGGGGCGTGCGATAACCCTCATTGAAAGCCGGAACGAGCAGGATCGGCCGCGCGCCCAGGAGCTCCTGCTTCGGTTGTTGCCCCATGGCGGCCGCTCCTACCGTATCGGCGTAACCGGCGTGCCCGGTGTTGGCAAAAGTACGTTCATCGACACATTCGGCGTCAATCTCACCGGACAGGGGCATCGGGTCGCGGTCCTGGCGGTGGACCCGACGAGCAGCCGGACCGGTGGCAGCATTCTCGGCGACAAGACGCGGATGGAACACCTGTCGCGCGACCCCGGCGCTTTCATCCGGCCGTCACCCTCCGCCGGCACGCTTGGCGGCGTGACCCGCACGACCCGGGAGGTGATGCTCCTGTGCGAGGCTGCGGGGTACGACATCATCCTTGTCGAGACGGTCGGTGTCGGACAGTCCGAAATTGCCGTTTCCGAAATGGTCGACTTTTTCCTCGTACTTGCGATCGCCGGCGCCGGCGACGAGTTGCAGGGTATCAAACGCGGCTTGCTGGAATTGGCCGACATGATCGCCGTGAACAAGGCGGATGGCGATAACAAGGAACGCGCTCT
This sequence comes from Alphaproteobacteria bacterium, assembly GCA_029861675.1. The sequence continues at coordinate 3,326 of JAOTYV010000079.1, read as the reverse complement.
GCGCGCCGCGAGCGACTATGCCAGCGCTTTGCATATCATGTCTCCCCGCAGTCCAAATTGGGCGCCGCCCGTTGTCACGTGCAGTGCCTTGAAGAACCGCGGCTTGGATCTTCTGTGGTCCAAGATCGAGGAATTTCGCGATAGCTTGACGGCGAGCGGAGAATTCGACGAGACGCGTCGGCGTCAACGGCTGCGATGGATGTGGGCGATGGTCGAGGATCGTCTGATTGGTGATTTGAAGCACAACGTCACGGTGAAGACCATCATTGATGCGCTGGAAGAGGATGTTTTAGAAGGTCGGTTGACGCCTGCCATGGCGGCGGATCGGATCCTCGGCGCATTTAAGAAGTCGTACTGAATTCTCTTGTTGAATGAATAATCTAGAAAGCGTCGGTTGACGCTTTTAGGCGAAATATTTCTTATTCGACGCATAGCCATAGAGACTATAGATCGCAATAAAACAAGATGTCGGTGCGCTGCAAACTCGGTGTAATCGATTTAATTATTAACAGATAGATATTTCCATAGATTGAATATTTTGTTTGATTAAGATTTCAGGCTACGCTAGCAATTGCAAACGTCTTTTTTGTGCATCTCAAATCTCTACCCGGTTTTGGTACAATATTGCCGCTATGTTTAGTTCTTTAAGACCGAACATATTGCTTCTATGGTTCCATACCTGGAGCGCGTTTTCACTGTTTCGCCGGGTTACACTGCATATGTTGAACCGGAGATTCCTACAGCGATTGTCGCTGTTATTTCTTTGTTCAATGCCTGGTGTCGTTGCCGCCGGGCCGCCGGAGGATGGCGCGAGCAAAGTATACAAGTACAAAATCCACCATCCGATTTATGGCGATATCGGAACCTATACCAATACAATTCAGAAAAACGGCAAGGATGTGTCGGTGCGCAATGAAATTCGCGCCACCGTCAAAATCCTGGAGATCATTGTTCACGACCATAAGTCCCGCAGCACCGAACTGTGGCGCGACGGCCGTATCGTTTCATTCGAAGGAGATACGAAAGAAAACGGCAAAGTCTACAAAATACGAGGCCGTGCCGAAGGGGAAAAGTTCATCGTGGTCGGTCCGCAAGGTCAAACCGAAGCGCCCTTGAGTGTCTTTCCCAACAACCCGTGGTCGCCGGGCATCCTCGAGGCAAAGGTGTTGATGAGCACCAAGTCGGGCAAGCTGTATCGGGTCCGTTCGTCCCAGGGTGAGGAGAAGGTTCTGAAAGTTGGCGCTAAGTCTTTGAAAACGAAATACTTCAAGGTCGACGGGGATGCACGATATGATCTGTGGTTCGACACTGCGGGCGTGCCGGTGAAATTTCGGGATCTCAATGAAGATATGGAAATAACCTTTCAAATGGTACCGACCGGAGACACCCCAAGTCGGGCTATTATGAAAGGAAGTATGGGATCGCCGTAACGGTCCTGGATTTCTATCGCCTATGGCGGCCCATGATGCTCCGTGGGCATTGGCTCTTGGCGCGTTCATATGAAACGCGGCGCATCTTTCGGGTTAGAGCGAGTGGGGCAACTGGGTTCGCGGAAATCGTTGAACTCGGTCATGGTGTTGCCATAAAGTTGGGTGATAAGCGGTATGCTCCGCAATGCAATAAAAAATCAATAGGCAGGGTGCGGCATGGAAGTACGAAATCGGGAAGATATTCAGGGATACGAGGCTACTAGTCGGGAGCGTTTGACCGAACTTGCGGGCTTCTTGGACGAGGTTCCGGCCGACAGGCTGACCTTTGCCCGCTGGTATGCGCAAGGCAAGGGGTGCGCGGTCGGCCTGGCGGCGGCCCACAATCCATGGTTTCAGGCGCAGGGTTTCCGTCTCGAATACGATTCACTGAACGAAAATTGCTGGCCGACATTCGACGGGCACAGTGATCGGGCCGCCGTGGCAAAGTTCTTTGGCCTTTCATTGACCGAAATGCGCCGGTTGCTCGGGCCGGATGGCTATGCCGGCAAGGTTGAGCCGCATCCGCGCATGGTTGCCCAGAATATTCGCAGTTTCCTGGCCGAATCGATAAGCGTTTGACCGCCGCCGCAAATCGAGTGAGCGGCGCGGCGTCTGATTTACCCGGGCACGAAGGGATTGGCGTCATATGAGCAATCGGCTTGATGCTTCGCGGGTCAAGCGGAACGGGGTTCCGGTCGGGCTGTTCACGAAAGTAAAGAACCTCATCACAAGAGATATTGCGATCGATCTCGGGACGGCCAATACGCTGGTCTATGTTGCGGGAAAAGGGATCGTATTCGACGAACCAACGGTTATCGCGCTCAAGGACGTGCGCGGCCGCACCCAAGTGGTTGCAATCGGCACTGACGCGAAGGCCATGCTGGGCCGCACGCCGGAAGGTATCCGCGCCATTCGCCCGCTTACCGACGGCGTCATCGGAGATTTTGGCATTGCCGAGGAATTGATTCGGCTGATTTGCCGCAAGGCATTCAACCAGCGGGGTTTCACCAGTGCTCGGGTGATCGTTACCGTGCCGTCGGGCGCCACCGCGGTCGAGCGGCGGGCGATCCGCGATTCCGTCGAGAAAGCCGGCGCCCGAAAGGTTTTCTTGATCGAGGAGCCGATTGCCGCGGCAATCGGGGCCGGCCTTCCGGTAACCGATCCGACGGGTTCGATGGTGGTCGATATCGGCGGGGGGACAACGGAAGTTGCGGTTATGTCGCTTGGCGGCATCGTCGCGTCGAAATGCATTCGGGTTGGCGGGAACACAATGGATGAGGCGATCGTCTCCTATGTTCGCCGGGCCTATAACCTGCAGATCGGCGAGAGCACGGCGGAAAGGGTTAAGCTCGCCGTCGGCGCCGCCAGCATGCCGCCCGATGGCGACGAACGCCGCGCCATGGTGCGGGGGCGGGACCTCGTGACCGGCGTGCCGCGAGAATTGGAAATCGGCTCGGCCGAAGTTGTCGCAAGCCTTGCAGAACCGATTTCCGCAATCGTTGAGGCGGTTCGCACCACATTGGAACAGACCGCACCGGAATTGGCCGCGGACATGGTTGATCGCGGTATGGTGCTAACCGGCGGCGGCGGACTTCTGCCGAACCTCGACGTTGTGCTTGAGCAGGCGACGGGTGTTCCTGCGATCGTCGCAAACTTGCCATTGAGTTGCGGCGCTTTGGGTGCCGGAAGCGCCTTGGAGCATCTCCGGGCCATGAATAAGATGCTGGTGCACTAGGGTCTGTGGACAATTACCTTGCGGCGATGATAGCCGCGACGAGATTTAAGTTAGCGGCATAGCTTGTATCTGTCTTGTCATATCGGGTTGCGATGCCCCTGAACTCCTTGATTTTGGCGAAG
>JAOTYV010000358.1 GCA_029861675.1 Alphaproteobacteria bacterium | reverse complement strand
CGAATGGCAGCGCCTCCGCCGATTCGGCGTGGAACGTCACCGGGAAATGCCGCCCGGCAACAGCTTTCGACGCGATTGCAAGCAACTGCGGCGACAGATCGATGCCGTCCACCGATGACACCGCCGACCCGTAATGCGGCAGATTTAATCCGGACCCGATACCGATCTCCAAAACCCGGCCCCGCGCCGCCGGTATGATCCGTGCGCGATGGCGCGTCACCTGCGCGTTTTTCATGGAGAGGTGCAACAACCGTGGGAAAAAATAGTCTCGATACAAAGCCACGATCAAATTCACCCTGACTGTTCCATGCTGCAATACCCGGGCGCGTTACTCCGGCATCACGTTCGGTGTGTTGACGTCGGGACCTTGGCTGGGGGCCGGATCGCGCGTTTCCGACGATAGGTGGCGCATCCGGCGAATACATTCATTGCCGGACTTTCCCTGCAATCGATCGATCAGATCGCCCCAGGCGAGTGACAGGTTGCTCACGGTCTTGATTTCGGAATTCGATGTCGCTGACAATTCCGGAAGTGACAGCGTTCCCCGTACCCTGACCGCCTTATCGACCGCAAGCTTCCGACCTTTGGTGTACGGCGTGACTCTCAACGCATAACGTTCCTTGGCCAGATTGATCTTGCCGGTCACCGTTACCATCGCTTCGTCGCTCTCGACGATTGTCCCGATACTCCGTGCAATGCCCCTATCCAATATCAGGCGATAGGCGGAACAGCGGATACCCACGCTTTTCTTGCCCTGTCTCAGCAGCATTCCCGCGAGGCCGGAGGCCCGCACATTCCCTAAATCAAACAGATTCTTTTCCCGAGGATCCAGGGCGATACGACCCTCTCCCATCAATACAAGAGCTTCGCCGTTTGCCGACCCGAGCATCGTGGCGAGGCTATCGCCCGCCCCTTCGATTGACGCGTCAAGGCTGACCTGACCGTCGAACGCCTTGATGCCATCGAGCTGCTGCAGAAAGGGCCCGATTCGGAATTTAGGCGATTTTAGGCCAATGGAAATTTGCGGCACCAGCGGACGAACATCGAGCGATGCCCGTATTTCAACCGCATTTTCCTGAACTCGTGCCTTCAAGGGTTCGGCGGTCAACACACCATCCCGCAGTGTCATATTGATCTGCACCGCCTGAAGGATAAGCGTGCCGACACTCACTGAACTGCCACGGAATTTAAGAGTACCGTTAATCGAACGAAGCGCCGACAGATCGATCGGCGTTGTCGGCAATATCCCGGAGCGTACCTCGCCGCGCACAGCGGTATTCTCAACCGGCTCCCCCTTCGGACGGCCGGTTGCCGCCAACAGATCGATACTCGACGAGGTCAGGTCCGCGTTCAATTGCGGCACCGGCGCTTCGAGATTTAATGAAACGGTCCCCGCCAGGCTGCTGTCACCAATGCCGAAAATTAAATCCTCGATCTTCGCGAGACTATCGCGGAAATCCAGTACGCCCGACATCGTCACGTGACTCAAGCGGGCGGCGGCCTCGCCAAACGCCGGAACGAAACCCGTGAGCCGGTCGGCCCGCGCCTTGAATTTTAGGCGTATCCCCTCGCCTCGGGTCGGGTGGGCAACGGTGCCTTTCGCCTCGATTTGCATCCCGGCCAGCTTGCCCGATAGATCGATCGGATATGCGTTGGCGCCTTCCCGCAGCAACGCGGACAATGGACCGACCTGCCCCTCGAAAAGCATCGGAAGGCCGTTCCAGGAACCGTCAACCTTCACCGCGCCGGCCTGGGCGAAACCGTCGCCGTTGGCGGACGCATTCGACACCGCCAAAACCTGGATATCGCCGGTCCGGCCGTCACGGAAACTGACGCGGCCCGCCACCAAATCCAGTCCCGCGACCCCAACCATGCCCAGTAATTGCCGCTGTGCTGCACTTGAAGCAAGCGCGCCTTTCGAAACCTCGGGTTTTCGTGCCGGCAAAATCCAATTCGGTTGACCTTCAGAATTCGTTTCGAGCCACAAATCGGCCTGGATCAACCGCAAACGTTCTATCTTGATCCGGCCCGCCAATAGCGGCAAAAGCTCGAATTGAGCTTCGACCTTGCCAACTTTGAGAAGATCCCGGCGCGTACCCCATGCGGTATTACCGATGCGTAAATTATTAATCACAAACGCACTTTTAAGGCCTAACGAAAGGTCCACAGCGCCATCGATCTCAATTGCGCGCCCGGTAGCCTCTCGCAGCTCGGCCGCCAATTTTGCCCGATGACGCTCGAAATCGAGCGACTGCACGTAGATCACCACCGCGATCACGATGAGAACCATCGCCGAGAAAAATATCGCTATTGCCCGGCGTAAACTCACGGTGTGTTATCCCAAACGCCGTTGCCGCGGCCGTTCGAATTGTCCATGCGCTGGCAATACCTTCTTCGCACCCTGCCCTCTTTAGCATTCCGCATCGGCGCGAAATTTTCGCGGCCGCAAACCGGCATGAAACCATGTCAGAAATGAATAAATATCAAAAACCGGCCGGTTATAGGCCCGTTGCAATGCCCGGGAATAGGGCGCCATGTTGGTGCATTCCAACAGAATCGCACCGATATCAGGGTTGTTGTCGAGCAAGACCCCTCCTGCCGCAACGACATCCTGTTCCGCCAGATCCACATCCAACGTGGCCTCATCATTCAGAATGGCGCGGGAAAACTCCTTACCGTTATCCGTGCCGACCACGGGTGTTCCTTCCGGGACACCGGCAGCGGCAAGGTGCGCCGGTGACAACGTCTCCGCCGATATCGTCAGGATACCCAGCTTACGGCCCGGCGGCAGCAGCGCTTGAATCATCGGCGCCTGCATCAACGACGACGCGGCGACGGGCGCATCGCAGGCTGCGGCGAGTTCGTTTTGAAATAAGGATAAAAATCCGCACGTCGTGCTGATGCCATCCGCGCCATCGCGGACGAGTTGAGTTGCCGCGTCCTTGAAATTTTCTAGCAGCCCAGCCGCGTGTTCATTCACCACCCGTTGCGGCGATGCGCCCGCGACCGTGCAGAACCTTACAGGAAACGGCCACGTCTCGGGATTGCCGATATCTCCGGTAATTCTTGGAAACCGTGTTTCCAGCATTAGAATACCAAGACACGCCGTTGCCGGGTCGTTCCCGCTTTCTACCTCTCTTCCGCGCATCTTCGATACCACTCATCCCATCCGACACAGTGCGAAGTATAGCGAGTCCCACCCGCGAAGACGACGAACCGACAAAATCATTCCGCAAGCCATCAGCCTCGAAATACAGGCCGAGGATGCACAGGCAATAAGACCCGTCAAATCGTTTTACATCATTTTATTTACACGGCTAACCTAAATTCTTTGCGAACACTTCCCATACGGAATTTGGAATTGAATAGAACGTCCGGATCCAGGCCGCTCATACCGCCGCTTTAAGACAGCGGTGACCGGGCGCCAATCCGATAATCCTGAGCCGGCCCAATATCCAAATAGCACCGGCACCTAACCGGTGATACAGGGATTGCATTCGAAACGCATTGCTGGATGAAAATGGTGTGGCCGCGCGATAAGGCGGATCGGGCCATCCGACGTTATAGGGGCGATTGTACGACCGGGCGGTGACAGGGGATGGTCCGGCTTCGGGCTCGTTGGCCGCATCGGGTGGGCGTGGAAACGGGGCCCTAAAACCGAAAATATGCGGCCGGACACCGGCACACCGGCGGATTTTCAACGCATCGGCGATGCGCTACGCAGTGATAGAGCGCATATAGCCCGAAAGTATTGGTTCTGCATTACAACGCGCATTGTCAATTTATATATTAGATATCAATAAGTTATATTCGTATCTCCGCGATTTAATCGGTTTGTATTAATCCCTTATCGATATCAATTTAATCCAAATTATTTAAAAATCCTGCTCAAATGCGAATTACGATTAGTCAACGCATTCGGATAGGACATACCTCCACCAAGAAAGTAACCAATCCGAATGTGGGCACCGCCCGGCGATAAGAGGTGGGCCCGCCATCAAAACCAAGCCGGACAAAATTCGGCAAATCAGGAGAGTATCGTGATGGTTTTACGGGTTATTCAACAGATCCTAACGGACGAATCCGGCACGATAACGTTCGAACTCGGCCTGATTGTTTCGCTGTCCACCGTCGCCGCAATCGCCGCAATGGATTACCGGAGTTTCGTGCTTGAAGAAACATTCCTGAAGTTCGGCGAACACGTCGTGGCGGTGGTCGATTACCTGATGTCCTTAGCCTGACGTCATCGTCGATACCGGAACTCGACCGTAAATTTCGTTTTCAAATATATTCTTTGTTCTCATGCCGGATAAATCCGGCATGATTGCAGAAAAATCCGGCTTCATTGCTTTAAATCTGTGGCGCTAGAGCAA
>JAOTYV010000357.1 GCA_029861675.1 Alphaproteobacteria bacterium | reverse complement strand
TCTTCATTTCGGGTGGGCAATCATTATGAATATCAAGAAAATCGGCGCCGGTGTCGCGGCGTTCTTTATCCTATTTACGTTGTGGCTGAGCGCCTATCGCGTACAGGAATACGAGCGCGCGGTGCTTACGCGATTTGGTGAATACAAGGAAGTCGTCGGTCCGGGGTTGCATTGGAAGCTTCCCTACATCGACAGCGCGACATTTTTCCAGATCAGCATCCAGGAAATTATCCAGTCCAAGGTCAACACCTACACGGTGGATAATCAGCAGTTGGATGCCCGGATCGTGGTATTCTATCGAATTCCCGCCGCCAGTATCGAGTACATTTATAAGAGCGTGCCCGACCTCTCCGCGCGGCTGCGCGCGCTGTCCATTGACCGATTCAAAAGTGAAATGGGCAAGATGAACATTACCCAGGTCGCCCAGAAACGCGGCCTGGTCCGCGACACCATCAAGGATGTCCTGTCCGCGACCGCCAAGGATATCTTGCATGTCGACGTGACCGATTTCCAGATTCCCAATATCGATTACACGCCGGGCTTCCGGCGGGCCGTGGAGCAGGCCGCGATCGCGAAAACCCTGGTCGAAAAGGCGGAACAGGAGAAGCGCGAGAAAACGGTTCAGGCGGAAACTGCCAAGATTGAAGCGCTGGGCAAGGCGAATGCCGCGCGCGAGGATGCCAAGGGCAAGGCGGACGCGATCCGCTTCAACGCGGAGGCCACTGCCGCTCAAATCCGGCTGGAAGGCGAGGCGAAGGCCGAAGCCATCCAGAAGCAGGCCAAGGCGCTCGGCAACAATCCGTTGCTGGTCGAGTACCGCAAGGCGGAACAGTGGAAGGGCGATGTGCCGCAATGGACCGGCGGCGGCGGCCTGCCGGTGATCAATCTGTCGCCTCCGGGCAAGAAATAACGCCATCCGGGTCAAAAAATGGACGCGGCGGTTCGCCGGCGTCCATTTTTTTTGTGCTAAGTCATCGGCGTATTTCCTTTAACGCCATTTTAAGACAAATCCGAAACGATCCGTTCAAGAACCGGCCAAAATGACGGTGAATTCGCTGGCGCTCCGCTGGGATTGCCGGAGATGCGAATTCTGATTTTCGGAGGAGAGCGTAGTTAAATGTCAGACTCACCAGTATTCAATTTCGGCGAAGGGTCGCCGGAATATATCGCCTACAAACTGCTGCAGGACGTAATGCAGGCGGAAAACCGGGGCCTGTCGACGGCCGGCCCGGCTGCCTTGCAGACCTTGGCCGACCGGGTCTATCTGCTGAACACCTATCATGAATGCCTGATGACGGTTAAGGGTAGGCGCATCGCCGCCCCAAAAAGCAATTCGGTGGTCACGGGCTAGAGCAGCGTGCGCCCTATCGGGCGCGCATAAGCTGCTCTACATCTATGAAATCGATCAACTTATCTGCCTTTAAATGATTCCATTTAAAGGCAGGTTGATCTAGGGGCCGGCGCTTAGGCCATTTCTTGTTTAAATTGATTCAAGTGAAATGGTCTATCGCTTCGTTTTTATGCAAATACGTCGTCGCGAACCGTTTCGGTTCGCTCGGGATTTGCTCTGGGCGCCCGACACGTCCTTCCGAATGGCCGGGGCGCCGGTTCAGGGCAGCGGGTAAACCGGCGTCTTGACCGGCTCGCCGGCAAAATGCCGGCGAATGTTTTCCACCACCAAATCGTCCATTGCGCGCCGTGTGTCGGTCGTGCCGCTGCCGTGGTGCGGTTGCAGCACGACGTTTTCCATGGCGATCAGGGCGTCGGGGACCCGCGGTTCGTCCTCGTAGACGTCCAGCGCGGCGCCGGCGATGCGGCCCTCCGAGAGCGCGGCGATCAGTGACGGTTCGTCGACGACGGAGCCGCGCGAGATGTTGATCAGAAATCCCTCGGGTCCCAGCGCCTCGAGCACATCTGCATTGACCAGATGATGGGTCTCCGGGCCGCCCGGGCAGGTCAGCATCAGGAAATCGCAATTTTCGGCGAGCGAGACGGCACTATCATGATAGTCGTAGGTCACGCCGGTTTGCGCGTGCCGCCCGTGATAGGCGACCGGCATGCCGAATGCCTCGGCCCGCCATGCGGCCGCCTTGCCGATCCGGCCGAGGCCGATGATTCCCAGCCGGCGACCGCTCACCTTGACGCCCAATTCGAAGCGGCCTTTTTGCGGCCAACGGCCGGCGCGGACATAGCGGTCGCCTTCCGCGACCCGCCGCGCCACGGCGAGCATCAGGGCCATGCCGAGGTCGGCGCAGCATTCGGTGAGGACGTCCGGCGTATTGGTCAGGATCACGCCGCGTTCGCGCGCCGCCTGATCGTCGATCGTGTCGTAACCGACCGCCCAATTGGCGATGATTTCGAGATTTGGCGTGGCGTCCATCAGCGCCGCATCGGCGCCGCCGACTGCCCCCTGCGAGAGATAGCCGCGCACCTGGCTGCCAACCGTGGCGAGTAGCGCCGGCCGGTCTTCCGCCCGGTAATAGTCATGCAGATCGTAATCGTCCTTGAGCGCCTCGATCACGCGTGGCGGCATGGGGGATACGACGAGGATTTGTGGTTTCATTTGAGTTTTGCCGTGTGTTCTTTGAAGCGCTCATACAGCGCCGTCGTTGCGCCCGTCAGGACGCCGAGGTCGCTGCCGATGGCGACATAGGTGTAGCCCCAGTCGAACATCTTCTTCGCCATCGCCTCGTCGGCGGTGAGGAAGCCGCAGGGCAGGCCGGCCTTGGTCGACAGATCGAGACCGCGGCGAATTTCCGCCTGGACGTCTTTGTGCCCGGCCTGGCCGATGAGCCCCATCGACGCCCTTCACCTTGGCGATTTCGGGAATGTTGTCGACCGCTTCCGTGGTCTCACATTGGACGATCACGCAAATTTCCCGGTGCGCGGTCTTGTAGTAGTCCGTGATCTTGCCGAATCCGTTCATACGGGCGAGCGACATCACGCCGCGAATGCCGCCCTGATCGGGGTATCGTGTCGAGGCGACCGCCAGTTCCGCTTCCTCGGCGTTCTGAACCATCGGGAACAGTACCGTCTGGGCGCCAACGTCGAGGACCCGCTTGACAATGACCGGGTCGTTCCACGGTATCCGCACCATCGGCTCCGCATTGCCCGGTTGGATAACCTGCAATTGCAGCAGGACATCGACCAGATCATTCGGCGAATGTTCCATGTCGACGACGATCCAGTCGTAGCCGGCATGGGTCAGCATCTCGGCAACGACGGTGCTGCGCAACCCGCTCCACAGTCCGATCTGGCGCTCGCCCTTCTTGATTGCGCGTTTGAATTTGTTTCTTCGAAGTTTCATGGGATGTGGCTTTCAGTTTTGAGAGTGTAGTCCGAATTCCTCCCACCCCTTTGACTGCCATTGGCGGTCAAAGCCTCCCCCGCAAGGGGGGAGGGAACCAAGCTGAGCTTGGCTCGTGAAGTCCTCCCCCTTGACGGGAAGGATTTGGGAGGGGGTGCGATCCTTATCGATTTTGCCGGCCTATTTATGTATCGCTGTCGTTCTTCAATGCACTTCCGGTTCGGGCAGCAGTTCGCTCGATTGCAGGAAGTCGAAATCGCAGCCCTTGTCCGCCTGCTGGATGTGTTGCGTGAACATCCAGCCATAGCCCCGTGGATAATGCGGTTTCGGTTGGGTCCATGCCTCGCGGCGCTTTGCCAGCTCTTCCTCGCTGACCTGAAGGTCGAGCGTACGGCCGAAGATGTCGAGTTCGATCATGTCGTCGTCCTGCACCAGTGCCAGCGGGCCGCCGACGAAGGATTCCGGTGCCACATGCAGGATGCAGGTGCCGTAAGACGTACCGCTCATGCGCGCGTCGGAGATCCGCACCATGTCGCGCACGCCCTGCACCAGGAGCTTTTTGGGGATTGGGATCATGCCCCATTCCGGCATGCCGGGACCGCCGACCGGGCCGGCATTGCGCATGACCAGCACCGAATCCGCGGTGACGTCGAGATCGTCCGTGTCGATCCGGGCGAGCATCTCGCGATGGTTCTCGAAAACCACCGCCGGGCCGGTATGTTTGTGCAGCTTGGGATCGGCGGCGGTGTGCTTGATGACCGCGCCGTCGGGCGCCAGATTGCCGCGCAGCACCACCAGGCCGCCTTCCTCGGACATCGGATTGTCGAGCGTGCGGATCACCTCGTCATTGTAGACGCCGGCGTCCTTGATGTTTTCCCCCAAGGTCCTGCCGTTGACCGTCATGCAATCGAGATGGAGGTTCTTGCCGAGCCGGTTCAACAGCCCGCGCAACCCGCCCGCATAGTAGAAATCCTCCATCAGGAAGCGGCCCGACGGTCGGGTGTCGGCCAGCACCGGCGTGGTGCGCGACAGCGAATCGAGCAGGTCGAGGTCGATTTCATTGCCGTTCCGCGCCGCGATGGCGAGGATATGGA
>JAOTYV010000356.1 GCA_029861675.1 Alphaproteobacteria bacterium | reverse complement strand
CGGTGTGTGGCGTCCGCGACCACGAAGGTCTCATAGCCCGCCTCCGCCAGATCGAGCGCGGTCTGGAGCACGCAGACATGCGCCTCGATACCGGACAAAACGAACTGCCGGCGGCTGGTTTGCTCGATCCGGTCCCGCAGATCGGGCTCCGCGTAGCTTGAAAAATGTATCTTTTCCGCTACACTTTCGTCGGGAATAAGATCGGCAAGCGCCGCGTCCGTTGCGCCGATTCCCCGCGGATAATGCTCAGACGTCAGGATAGGTACTTCGAGACGCCGGGCCGCCTGTAACAATATCCTGCAGTTGCGGACAAGACGGTCGGGATCGTTCATCACCGGCAACAGCCGCGATTGCACGTCTACGACAAACAAACAGCTATCCGAGGACTTGATAAGCATGCGATGTCGCCCCACCTGAAATCCAGGGCCACGGTACCCGTGGCGCCAAAATTACGCAACGCGGCCCGTGTCTGATCGCGAACCCCCCTCCAATGGGGACCCAAATGTATCGTTGACAGACCGGCGTCAATCATCACTATGCCGACAACCCTTTACCGTCCCTTAAGAACTTGGACGAGATAATAACGAAACCCATGAGTTTCGCAGACCTCGGACTAACAGATAATCTTTTGCGCGCCATCGGCGACGCAGGTTACGAACAGCCCACACCGATTCAGGAGCAGGCGATCCCCTATGTCCTGATGAATCGAGACATGTTGGGCTGTGCGCAAACCGGAACCGGCAAGACCGCAAGCTTCGTGCTGCCCATGCTGGATATCCTCTCCGAAGGCCGCGCTCGGGCGCGCATGCCGCGGTCGCTCATCCTGGAGCCGACGCGCGAACTGGCGGCCCAGGTTTCCGAAAATTTTGAAGTTTACGGCAAGTATCAGAAGCTTTCGATGGCATTGCTGATCGGTGGCGTTTCCTTCGATGACCAGGAACGCAAGCTCGACCGCGGCGTCGACGTCCTGATCGCAACTCCCGGACGTTTGCTTGACCATTTCGAACGCGGCAAGGTGCTGCTCAGCGATGTGAAGATCGTCGTCATCGACGAAGCCGACCGCATGCTCGACATGGGCTTCATTCCCGACGTCGAGCGAATCGTAAAATTGATGCCGAAACTGCGGCAAACGTTGATGTTTTCAGCGACCATGCCGAAGGAAATTCGCCGCCTCGCCGACAAGTTTCTGATGAACCCCAAGGAAATCACCGTAAGCCCGCCGGCTACGACCGCGGAAACGGTGCAACAGGGGCTTATCATCGTCGACGCGAAGGAAAAACGAAACGTTCTGCGCAGTTTCCTCACCCGCGACAATGTCGCAAACGCATTGATCTTTTGTAATCGCAAGCGGGACATCGGCGTGTTGCATCGCTCGCTAAAACGGCACGGCTTCGATGCCGGCGCCCTGCATGGCGACATGGATCAGTTCAGCCGCATGGATACGCTCGAAGCCTTCAAGGCGGGCAAGGTCAAATATCTGGTCTGCTCCGACGTTGCGGCACGGGGACTCGATATTCAGGCGATGAGCCATGTCTTCAATTTTGACGTACCGACCAGCGCCGAAGACTACGTCCACCGCATCGGACGAACCGGACGCGCCGGACGCAAGGGCAAGGCAATAACCATCGCCACGCCCGAAGACAGCCGATATCTCGGTTCGATAAAGCGTCTGACGGGACAGGACATTCCGCGTCTTAATTTGAAAGACATTGGCGAAGCGAAGACAGAGACCAAAGAGCCCGAACGCGACAAACCCGGCCGAAACGGCAAATCGGAACGCCCGTCCGGCAGAGAGTCCAACGCCAAGCGGGAAGCCAGGCCGGAGAAGACGCGCAAAAAGTCCGAGCCGAACGGCCGGCAACGGGAGCGCGCACCAAGACCGGCGGCTCCTGCCCCGGCACAAAAACCAGCATCGAAACCGGCCCAAGGCGGCGCAAAGCCGGTAGGTTTCGGCGACGATGTTCCGGCATTTCTGCTCCGCAGCTTCAAGGTCGGCTAATCCGACCTTCGGGTCTTTCAAACCCTCTATTGCATTTGCTAAGCCGCCAGCGGCAGGCTGACCCGCGCCAGCAATCCACCGCCGGGCCGGTCCAGCAACGCAATGTCGCCGCCATGGCGGCGGATAATGCTGCGCGCCACCGAAAGGCCCAACCCCGTTCCCCCGGTTTCCCGGTTCCGCGAATCCTCGACCCGGAAGAACGGTGTGAACACGCGTTCGCGCATTGCCTCGGGTATGCCCGGACCACGATCGGCAACCTCCACTATCACCGAGTCATCTTCTTGCCGCACACCGACCGTGGCCTCTTGGCCATACTTCACGGCGTTCATCAATAAGTTTCCGATTGCGCGCCGCAACGCGACCGGCTGGCATCGATATGTTAGGTGCGGCAGCCCTTCGCATTTCACCGATTGGCCGCTATCCGTCAAATCGTCGGACAGGCTTTGTATCAACGCGGAAAGGTCCAGTTCGGTGCGGGTTTCCTCCACCGTATCGTCGCGGGCGAAGGACAAGGTTGAGTCGAGCATGGTCTGCATTTCGACGATGTCGGCGACGGCCTTTTCCCGTTGTCCCGCATCACCGATAAACTCTGCGCGGAGCTGCAGCCGGGTCAGCACGGTACGCAGATCATGCGAAATCGCCGCAAGCATCAGCGTTCGATCGTCGATCAGGCGGCGCAGCCGGTCCTGCATCCGATTGAAGGCGCGCGTCGCGGCACGGACCTCTCGGGCGCCGTCTTCGGACATCGGCGGCGCACGCAAATCCAACCCGAGCCGATCCGCCGCCTCGGCAAATTGGCGCAGCGGCCGGGTCACTCGATGCACCGCCCACACGGTCACGACCAGGACCAGCAAGGCCGCACCGAGGATGACATAAATCAGCCGGCGCGAAGCCTCGAGCCGGGCAACCCGCACCGGTGCATGAAATACCAGCCAGCGACCATCCGACTGCGGTAGAACCACCGCAAGCCGGTAACTCGCCCCCCGCCGGCGGAACACGCTCCGATCCGGCCGGTCGGCTTGTGCCGATGGCCGCGCGAGACGCTGCGGCCGGTCCAAAATGCCGATCTCGAAAGGCTGATCCAACAGCGTCTTTAAATGCCGTTCGAAGAGTTCGGTTACATCCCGTATCCCTGACGGGATATCCCGCCGGAGCGCCGGTTTCCGGTCGAGAATACCGGCACGTATCCATCGGGTATTCATCGTCCGGAGCAACATCTTGCGATCGGAAACCGACGCCCGGTCGAATGATTTCGCCAGCGCGGCGACCCGTTCGGCCCGGGATTCCGCAATAAACCGCTTCGCGTTTTCCGTTCGATCGTAAAGAAAGAAAATCGCGCTGCCGGCCAGGCTGACAATAACGCTGACAACCACAATCAACGAGACATGACCGGTTATGCCGAGCCGCCGACGACGCCTCATCCCCGTGTGACCTCGCACGACAGAACGTATCCGCCGCCGCGAACGGTCTTTATCACGGTGGGATTCTTGGCATCCACTTCAATCTTGCGCCGCAGTCGGCTGATCTGCACATCGATGCTGCGATCGAAGGGGCCCGCCTCGCGGCCGCGGGTCAAATCCAGCAATTGATCCCGGTTCAGGATTCGCTGCGGGTTTTCCACCAATACCGCCAGCAAATCGTATTCTCCCGCCGTCAGCGGCATCAGCACACCGTCGGGCGAATGGAGTTCCCGCTTTACCTGATCGAGCCGCCAACCCTCGAAAATTATCGTTTCCGCCCGATCCGCCGGATCACGCGGTTTTTCGCCCTCGCCGTCGGTCCGGCGCATAACCGCCCGAATGCGCGCCAGCAACTCGCGCGGATTGAACGGTTTCGGCAAATAGTCGTCCGCCCCCATTTCAAGGCCGACAATGCGATCCGTCGGTTCGCCCATCGCCGTCAACATGATGATCGGCACGTCGGATTGCGCGCGCAACCGCCGACAGAGCGACAGACCGTCTTCTCCCGGCAGCATCAAATCCAGCACCACGAGGTCGAATCGGCCGGCTTCGAATAACGTCATCATCGCCACACCGTCGCCCGCAGACTCCACCCGGAAACCATGTTTCTTGAGAAACTGTGCAACCAGACTGCGGATTTCGGTGTCGTCGTCGACGACGAGAATGTGCGGTGCGCGTGCCATGGCGGGATTATAGAGCCCTGGCCCGCGGCTGCTGGAAATAATTGTAACGCAGCGTAACACGCTGGCTCGGCGTTACAATTTGTTACAAATCTCCGCATTACCGACATCATGCAGCAATAGGCGTCGCTTAATCTCCTATCAGTCGCGGCACTTCGCCGCGTCGCGCTGGTCATAGAGGAGAGTAAGATGACCCCGACCAAAACCCTTTTGATTGGCGGCGCCACAGCCGCGCTGCTGACCCTCGGTGCCGTTTCCTTTGCCGCCACACC
>JAOTYV010000355.1 GCA_029861675.1 Alphaproteobacteria bacterium | reverse complement strand
CGGCCACGCAATCCTGCGTCTGCGGAACGGCGATGTCATGGGGACAGGCGGCAACATTTACGGGCCGGTCGGCAAACATGGACTGGGCGACAAGGCGGTGCGATGGAGTACGATAGTGTCGGGTGCGCGGGCGATCGCCACCGGCTCATCGCATTCTCTGGCCATTCTTCAGGACGGCACGTTGATGGCGTGGGGTCGAGAGTACGGCCCGGAACCGGCGCGTATCATGGCAGGGGTCGCTGCGGTTGCCGCGGGGTCCTCCACGACAATCGTCCTCAAACAAGACGGCTCGCTATGGCAATGGGACCAGGGGGAAACCACGCCCCGGCCGTTGATTTCTGAACAAAAGTGACCGATTGCTTGTCCGGACAACTTGCCTGACTTCACACGGCAGGACATAATCCGACGCGACGGAACCGGGCGCGTCGCATCGGCATTCTGGAACCGCCATGCATCACCCACCGGACCAAATATCACAAACCAATACCGGCCGTGGCCCTCACCGCATCGGGCTACGCGATACAAGAAGGATAAGACACATATGCCCGATTATGACGTGATCGTCGTGGGCGCAGGCAATGCCGCGCTAGCGTCCGCCGTCTCCGCCAAAGAGAACGGCGCCGACAAGGTCCTGGTCCTCGAGGCGGCGGCGCGCGCCATGCGTGGCGGCAACACCCATTGGAGCGGCGGCATCCTGCGTTTCGCCTTCGACAAACCGCGCGATATCGAACCGTTGCTGCCCGGCGTCGAGGAAGAATATCTGAATTTTTATGAGGGTGTTACACCCTACACCCAGGATGACTTCATGGGCGACCTGATGCGGGTTACCGCGGGACGAACCGACCCGGTGCTTTCCAAGGTCCTGATCTCGAACTCCAAGGACACGGTGTTCTGGACCCATGAAAAGGGCGGCGTGCCGATGGAGCCGGCGCGCTCGATCGCCGGCGTGGAAGTCAACGGGGTGGTAATGTGGCCTCCCGGCGCCATCGTCCGCGCCGAGCACGAAGGCGTCGGCCTGTCGGCGTCCTGGTTCAAGGCGGCGGAGCGCGACGGCGTCGAAATCCGCTACGAGGCAACCGGCCGCGAATTGCTGCAGGATCAGGCGGGCCGCGTGGCCGGCGTGTTGGTGCAGGAAAAGGGCGAACTCAATGAAATCACGTCCAAGGCGGTGATCCTGGCCGCCGGCGGCTTCGAGGCGAACGCCCAATGGCGGGCGCAGTATCTCGGCCGGCCCTGGGATCACGCGAAGGTGCGTGGCACCAGCTTCAACCAGGGCGACGGGTTGCGCATGGCGATGGAAATCGGCGCCATGCCGTGCGGCCAATGGAGCGGCCGTCACTCGACGCCGATCGATGCGGACTGGGCCGATTTCGCCGACCGCAAGCTGACGGACAAGAGCAACCGGCTATCCTATCTCTACGGCGTCATGATCAACCGCAACGGCAAGCGCTTCGTCAACGAAGGCGAGGACACGCAGTTTTACACCTACGCAAAGTTCGGCGCCGCGATCCTGGATGAGCCCGGCGGCAAGGCCTACCAGATCTTCGACCAGAAGACGGTTCACCTGTTGGAGCCGCGCTACGAATTCGCCAAGATTCCGCTGGTCGCCGACACGCTCGAAGAACTGGTCGAGAAGATGGATATCGACGACAAGCCGCAAGCGATTAAGACATTGAACGACTATAATAAATGCGCGGCAGACGATGATGATTTCGATCCGTCGCAAAAAGATGGCGTCTCGACCAAGGGCCTCGATATCGAGAAAACCAACTGGGGCATCCGGCTCGACAAGCCGCCCTTCCATGCCTACGCCGCGACCGGCGGCATTACCTTTACCTTCGGCGGGCTGCGTATAAACGAGGAAGCCCAGGTAATGGGCACCGATTGGCGGGTCATTCCCGGGCTCTACACCTGCGGCGAGATGGTGGGCAATCTGTTCCACTACAACTACCCGGCCGGCACGGGTCTGGTTTCCGGCCAGGTTTTCGGCCGGATCGCCGGACGCAATGCGGCGCAGGAAAAGGGATAGAAATAGACCAGTATCGTCATCCCGGACAGGCGCGTAGCGCCTGTCCGGGAACCATAGTTAGGTTCATGTATTATGGATTCCCGCTTGCGCGGGAATGACAGCGGAATTCAAATAGCCATATCCGGTCCACGAAGGAGCAATCCGCATGAAACAACGCAGAATTCCCGCCACCTTCATGCGCGGCGGCACCAGCAACGCCATCGTTTTCAAGGACTCCGACCTGCCATCGGACCGGGCCCTTTGGGACAAGATCTTCCTCGCCGCGATGGGCACCCCGGACCCCAACGGCCGACAGCTCAACGGCATGGGCGGCGGTATCTCGTCGCTTTCCAAGGTGTGCGTGGTCGGCCCTCCGAGCCACCCGGACGCGGATATCGACTACACCTTCGCGCAAATCGGCGTGCAGCAGGAATCGGTCGGCTATGCCGCCAATTGTGGCAACATGTCCGCGGCCATGGGCCCCTTTGCCGTCGACGAAGGCATTGTTTCGGTCGAGGGCAGCAAGGCGATGGTGCGGATCCACAACACCAACACCAAGAAGATCATCCACGCTCATTTTGATATGGATGACGGATCAGCCGCGGTCGACGGCGACTACGAGCTACGCGGCGTCGCCGGAACCGGCTCACCGGTGACACTCGAATTCCGCAATCCGGGTGGCGCCGCGACGGGCAAACTGCTGCCATCCGGCAATGTAACCGATACGCTGGACGTGCCCGGTGTCGGCACGATCGAGGTGTCGTTGGTCGATGCCGGTAACCCGGTAATCTTCGTCGAGGCCGCGGCGCTCGGCATGGAAGGCACCGAACTGCCCGCCGACATCGACGCAAATAGTGAACTCATGACTCGACTGGAGGCAATCCGCCGCCATGGCGCGGTCCGCATGGGAATTGTCGAGCGCCCGGAAGACACAATCCCGGTCATGCCGTTCGTCGGCTTCGTCGCGCCCGCCAAGGACGCCAAGACGATCGCCGACGAAACGCTTCGCGCCGATCAAGGCGACGTTACCGCCCGTATATTGTCTTCCGGTAACACGCACCGGGCCTTGCCGCTCACCTGTTCGATGTGCACCACCGTGGCATCCCGCATTGAAGGCACGCTGGTGCACCGCAATACCAAGCCAACGGACAATCCGCGGGACGACCTCAATATCATGCAGCCCTCCGGCATCCTCACCGTCGCCTCCAATGTCTTTTTGAAGGGCAACGATTGGCATGCGGAATTCGGGGCTACCTACCGCACGCAACGGCGCATGTTCGATGGATTTGTCTACGTGCCGGCCTCCCGCGTACCGGAGTTGACGCCGGATGGCAAAGCCGCCGCCTGACCGGGGTCACGATCGAACTGTAGGGTTACGTCGACGCCGCCGCGAAAAGCCGCTCAAAAATAATGGGCCCCGACTTGCGTCGGGGCCATTAGTGATGCGGAAAGGCACCGGGTTTATCCCGATCTCTTCTTATCTTTTTCTCTGCACCGCGTTTTCAATCCGGACATTCTTTGTGATGTCCGCCGTGCCGTCGTTTCCAATTCAACCGGTAATGACCGGCCGCAAGAAACTTCCTCGGCAAATCGCGATGCGTAATTCCTCGTTTTGATTTTTAGAATTTGACGTCCTGGATGGCTCCACCAAGCCTGTAACGACCGCGCCTCCCTCTGCAATCGCGGCCGGACAATCGCACAGCCCATCGGATATTGCAACACTATGAAAGTTAACGAATTCATCCGAAAAAATCGTCCCATACCCCGTTAACATTTGGGAGTCGGAGTCATTTTTATTTGTCCGGACAAAGCCTTGCCGACACCGATTCGGGATCGTAATGAGACAGCCATGACTCGAGACACCGATCGGTGCCTGCGGCGAATTGGCGCGGTTCAACATTGCATCCGCGTCACCGCGAATACGCCACCCCTGCATAATGCCAAGTGAGGACACGAGGCCCCTTGATCATGTATCCGGTTTCGAGATTCTCGAGCCGGAATCCGGAACCCCGCACCATGGCGGCAATGTCCCGCGACAGATGACATCCCCCCGCGCAACGCCGCCAGATTGGTGTCAGACGATCCTGCCAGCGCGCAACGGATGCTTCCGGCGCGCGGCCATGCTCGATGAACAGCATCGAGCCATCCGCCTTTAGCACCCGGCGAATCTCCGCGAGCGCCGACGACCAATCGGCTATGGAGCAGAGCGTCCACGTGGAAACGACCGTATCGAAACTGTTGTCGTCGAATGGCAGCGCCTCCGCCGATTCGGCGTGGAACATCACCGGGAAATGCCGCCCGGCAACAGCTTTCGACGCGATTGCAAGCAACTGCGGCGACAGATCGATGCCGTCCACCGATGACACCGCCGACCCGTAATGCGGCAGATTTAATCCGGACCCGATAC
>JAOTYV010000078.1 GCA_029861675.1 Alphaproteobacteria bacterium | reverse complement strand
GTCCGCCGGGCGATCCAGGCGCCGGCCAAGCAGATTGCCGAGAACGCGGGCGCCGACGGCGCCGTGGTTGCCGGCAAGATCCTGGAGAAGGCCGACGCCAACTGGGGCTACGACGCCCAAACCGGCGAGTACTGCGACCTGGTCAAGGGCGGCATCATCGACCCGGCGAAGGTCGTGCGCACGGCGCTGCAGGACGCGGCGTCGGTGGCGGGCCTGCTGATCACCACCGAAGCGATGGTCGCCGAGAAGCCGGAGCCGAAGGGCGAAGGCGGCGGCGGCATGCCCGACATGGGCGGCATGGGTGGCATGGGCGGTATGGGCGGCATGGGCATGTAGTCCAACCGCAGCCAATGCTGTAAGAAGGGCCGCACCTCTCGTGCGGCCCTTTTTCTATGCACCGATGATAGGATCGAAGATGCGCCCTGATCCCGACCGCGTTGCCGCCCTGCTTCGTGAAACGGCGGAGGCCGATATCCTGCCCCGTTTCAGAACACTGGCGGACGATCAGGTGATGGAGAAGAAGCCGGGCGATTTGGTGACCGTCGCGGATATCGAGGCCGAACGCCGTCTGACCGCGTCGTTGAGCGCCCTGGTGCCGGGCTCGATCGTCGTCGGTGAAGAGGCGGTGCATCGGGATGCGTCGGTACTCCAGCGGTTCGAGGACGATGGTCCGCTTTGGATAATCGATCCGGTCGACGGCACGCAGAATTTCGTCGACGGCCGGACGCCGTTTGTCATTATCGTCGCCTTCGTCCTGGGTGGTGAGACGCGTGGCGCCTGGATCCACGATCCCGTTGGCGACGAGACCGCCATCGCGATGGAGGGCGAGGGGGCATGGCTCGGCGAAACCCGGTTGCGCGTCTCCCCCGGCGCCGCGATTAATGAGATGACCGGACTGATCAATTCCAACGCCTATGGACGCCCCCACCGCGATCTCGTGCGATCAAAGAAAGAAGCGTTCGGCGAAGTCATACGCTATCGTTGCGCCGGCCACGCCTACACTCGGCTTGCCGCCGGCGACAATCATTTTTCGATCTATAACCGGCTTTGGTCCTGGGACCATGCGGCCGGCATCCTGCTTCATCGCGAAGCCGGCGGGTACAGCGCGCGGGTTGACGGAAAACCCTATCGCGCGGGAGAGCGGGTCGAAGGGCTGCTCTCCGCGCCGAGCCGGGAGTGCTGGACACAAATCCACGAATTTCTCAAACCCGATTGAGGGGGCTGGCGCGCAACGCTACACTGCGCCCGCCGCCGGGTGTGGGCCGAATGCCCCGTGCAAATCGAAAAAAATACTTACAGGGAGAAAA
Source organism: Alphaproteobacteria bacterium (assembly GCA_029861675.1). The sequence goes on along the minus strand of JAOTYV010000078.1, from coordinate 15,077 downwards.
TCAATATGACCAAAGTTGCGTTCGTTGGACTCGGCGTCATGGGGTACCACATGGCCGGGCATCTCAAAAAAGCCGGGCATGACGTAACCGTCTACAACCGCACGGCGGCCAAGGCGCAAAAATGGGTCAAGAAATTCAAAGGCGCCGCAAAACGCACACCGCGCGACGCGGCCAAAGGCGCCGATATCGTCTTTACCTGCGTCGGCAATGACGACGATTTGCGGAGCGTCGTGCTTGGCGGCAAGGGCGTCTTTGCGGGCATGACCAAGGGGGCCATTCTGGTCGACAACACGACGGCATCCGCCGAAGTTGCGCGCGAACTGGCCGCCACGGGCAAGAAACAAGGGGTCGGCTTCATCGACGCGCCGGTTTCGGGCGGCGAGGCGGGAGCGGTGAATGGCGCGCTCACCGTCATGTGCGGCGGACAGAAAAGCACGTTCAAGAAAGCGGAGCCGGTGATCGACTGCTACGCGCAAAAGGTGACGCTAATCGGACCGACCGGTGCGGGCCAGCTCACCAAGATGGTCAACCAGATCTGCATCGCGGGGCTGGTGCAGGGGCTATCCGAAGGCGTCAATTTCGGGCTCCAGGCCGGTCTCGACATGGAAAAAGTCATCGACACCATCTCGAAGGGCGCCGCCGGTTCCTGGCAAATGGAAAACCGGGCGCCGACCATGTGCAAGGGTGAGTTCGAATTCGGCTTCGCGGTCAACTGGATGCGCAAGGATCTGGGAATAGCGCTGGACGAGGCGAACAAGAACGGCGCACGCCTGCCGGTCGCCGCGCTGATCGACCAGTTCTACGCCACGGTGCAGGCCCGCGGCGGCGGCCGCTGGGACACGTCCAGCCTGGTTCATTTGCTGATGAAGGAATAGCGCGAGATTCCCAGAAAAATGCCGGTATTCGGTGCGTGGATACCGCTAGATTGCAAAATTTTCGTATTATTTACAGAATGTTAAATGCGCGTGCGCTATTGCGTGAGGTTCCCTTTGGCAAGAGCGCGTGGTGCCTCCATGAGTATGGACCCTTCCGATTCCCAGCGGACCGAACCGTCGGCCAGAACGCCCGCATCGCAGCTGCTCTGGTTCGTCTTTGCAATTCTGATCGTGGTTCTCCTGTTCAATGTCGTCCTTGTCGGTTCGGAGTTCTTTCTCCATTCCGGCCAAGCGGAGGCCAGCGGCAAAAAGTCCATTGAAACGGCCAAGTTCATCAACCGGCTCTGGAATCAGATCTGGACCTTCGCAATGCCGCTGCTGCAGCTTTCGGTGCTGCTGGTGATCATCCTGTGGTTTGTCCGCGCGATTGGCTTCGATTTTAAAAAGTCGCTGCAGGGATGGAAGCCCGACATGCCGGCGCTCATCACCCTGCTGGTCGTCGGCAGCTTTTGTCTCGCGATGCTTGCCGGCGTGCGGAGCTACTCGAACATGCAGATGCTGGTGATGGTCGTGGTTGGGTTCTACTTCGGCAGCCAGGTCGGCAAGAGCCGGCGCAACGACGACGATCGCCAACAGTAAAGCCGCCCATTCAGCGCTCTTCCGCCTTCACGGCCTGCCAGCGTTGCTCCATTTCGTCGAGCGAGGCGTCGGCAATCGTCTTGCCTTGGCCCTGGAACGTCGCTTCCATCGACCGGAACCGGCGTTCGAATTTTGCGTTGGCGCCGCGCAGTGCTGCCTCCGGATCGATCTTGAAATGGCGTGCCAGATTGGCGGCGCAGAACAGTAGGTCGCCGATTTCGTCCTCCATTCGGCCGTGACCGCCGCCCGCGGCGATAACCTCCTTAATTTCGCCGATCTCCTCGTCGATTTTGTCGAAGATTTGTGCCGCCTCGGGCCAATCAAAGCCGACCCGGGCCGCGCGCTTGGTCAATTTCTCCGCCCGCATGAGCGCGGGCAGGTTGCGCGGAACGCCGTCGAGAACGCCGGTTTCCTGACCATCGGCGTTGGCCTTGGCGGCCCGTTCGGCGGCTTTCTGTGCCTCCCAATTGGCGGTCTGCACATCGGCATTCGCGACGGTTTCCGCGCCAAATACATGGGGATGCCGGCGGATCATCTTGTCCGCAATGGTCCGCGCGACGTCCTCGAAGTCGAAGACGCATTCTTCCTCGGCCATGCGGGCGTGGTAGGCGACTTGCAGCAACAAGTCGCCGAGTTCTTCTTTCAACGCGGCCATATCCGACTGTTCGATCGCGTCGGCGACTTCATAGGCCTCCTCGATTGTGTAGGGCGCTATGGTCTCAAATGTCTGCTCAATATCCCACGGACAACCGGATTGCGGATCGCGCAGGCGGGCCATCACTTGGATCAGACGGTCGGTTTCGTTGCTCATGCGAGGGGTGCCCGGTTGGTTCAGTCACAGTATGTTTGACCCGTATCGACGCAGAACTTACCATCCCAGGCGACCTCCCCAACAGCTTTCCGGGACATTGAAATGCGCAATTTGGAACTTCCCGGCCGCTCGCCGGTTCGTGCGCTGAACGGCATGGCGGCGACGTCGCATCCGCTGTCGACCATGACGGCGATCAAGGTCTTGCAGGAAGGCGGCAACGCCATGGACGCGGCCGTTGCGGCCTGTGCCGTCCAATGCGTCGTTGAACCCCAATCGACCGGTATCGGCGGCGATTGCTTCATGCTGTTCGCGCCGGGCGGCGAAGACAAAATTCTCGCTTTTAACGGGTCCGGCCGGGCGCCCGCCGGCGCCGATCCCGACTGGTACGTCAAGCAGGGCATCACCAAGATCGACCAGCATACGCCGCATGCGGTCACCGTGCCGGGCGCGATCGACGCTTGGTCCCGTCTTATCGCCGATCACGGCACCAAGGATCTCGGTGAATTGCTGCAGCCGGCGATCCGGTTTGCCCGCGACGGCTATCCGGTGACATCGCGGGTTTCGGTCGACTGGGCGTCCAATATCGAAACGCTGAGCCACGACCCGAGCAGCCGCTCTGTTTTCCTGTTTGACGGCAAGACGTTGCCCGAGGGCAAAGTGCACCGCCAAACGAAGTTGGCGGCAACCCTGCAACGGATCGCCGAACAGGGCAGGGATGGTTTCTATACCGGCCCGGTCGCCGACGATCTGGTGTCGCGGCTTCAGGAAGTCGGCGGCCATCATACCCTCGCGGATTTTGCCGCGGCCCAGGGCGAGTATGTTACGCCGGTCAGGACCGAGTATCGCGGCAACACCGTGTATGAATGTCCGCCCAACGGCCAAGGCATCGTCGCGCTGGAAATCCTCAATATTCTATCGGGTTACGATATGGCGTCGATGGACCCGCTGTCCGCCGAACGTCTGCATCTCGAGATCGAGGCGGCGCGGCTTGCCTATGGCGACCGGGATACGGTGGTGGCCGATCCGGACCGGGCACAGGTGCCGATCGACTGGATGTTGTCGGACGACCATGCCACCGAGCTGCGCGACGCCATCATCGCGGATCGGGCGATGCAGGATATCCCGCCGTCGGTCCTGCCGGCGCATCACGATACGGTCTATCTGTGCGTGGTTGACAAGGATCGCAACGCGGTCAGCTTCATCAATTCGCTGTTTTCCGCCTTCGGCAGCGGCATCATGGGGCCGGAATCGGGCGTCATGCTGCAGAACCGCGGCTGCGGTTTTGTCGTGGAGCCGGGGCATCCGAATTGCATCGGCCCCAACAAGCGGCCGTTGCACACGATCATTCCGGGGATGGTCGCGCGGGACGGCCGCGCCGTGATGCCGTTCGGCGTCATGGGCGGACAATACCAGGCGATCGGCCATGCGCATGTCCTGTCGAACATCTTCGATTATGACATGGATGTTCAGGAGGCAATTGATTTTCCACGCTTTCTGTCGACCCCGAGCAGCCGGGGCGTCGACGTGGAATGCGGCGTACCGGCATCGGTGGCGGATCGGCTGCGGGACTTCGGGCACGATGTCGAAGCGCCGGCCAAACCGATCGGCGGTGGACAGGCGATCCAGATCGACTGGGCCGAAGGCACGCTTGCCGGCGGTTCGGACCCGCGCAAGGACGGCTGCGCCCTCGGATATTGAACGGGCCGCACCGTGACTCAGGGCAGGCGACGCAGTAGAAGAGACGGACGCGGGGGTGCAAGGCCGCCGCGGTTCCGAGGGACTACGGCGGCGCGGACGCCCGCCGCCCAATAGACGGAAGGCAGCGATGGCCACCACCCGGTCGCAGAACAAATGGCGCGGCAAGAACCGCTTCGTTAAATCGCAGCTCAACGTGATGGCGCGCAAACTGGTGCATCAGGATCTGGATGAAATCGCGAAACGTTTCGAATTACGCGGGAAGGGCGAGGCAGTGGGATTTTCCTCGTTCGTCACCAAGGGGTTGATGCAATACGCCGACCACAATCAAGAGGCCAGCCGGTTGCTGGAGTTGTTTGCCGAGGCCTATGATCGTGATCGAGATCTTTACACCTAACCAACTATTCATCATTAAATCAACGAGTTAAGGAGAGGCACCCGCGCATGAGCGAGAACGCATTGGATTGGCCCGCCGACGTGCACAAGACGTTGCGCGATGAAGGCATCACACAAGTATGCCAAGTGCCCGACGCCGGACATAAACGGCTGATCGAATTGTGTCAGGCGGATAACGACGTTTCGATGACCACCATGACCACCGAGGAAGAAGGCATCTACATGCTTGCCGGATCCTGGCTCGGCGGATGTAAGGGCGTGATGCTGTTGCAAAGCAGCGGCGTGGGAAACATCATCAATGCGTTGGCGATGCCGAACACCTGCCGCATTCCGTTGTTGATGATCATCACCATGCGGGGCGAATACGGCGAGTTCAATTCCTGGCAGGTACCGATGGGCCAGGGCGCGCCGGCGAGCCTTGAAGCGATGGGCGTTCGGTTGCACCGGGTCGACGCGGCCGAGGATATTGCACCTGCGGTCAAGGCGGCCGCGCGGTTGGCCTTTGACGGCCAACAGATGGTCGCCGTGCTTCTCTCGCAAAAGGTGCTGGGCTTCAAGGATTTCCGGGAGTTGGCGAAATGAATCAATTGCACAGAAGAGACCTGGTGAGCGGCCTTCTTGGCGAGCGCGACGACAATTTGCTGGTCGTCGCCGGTCTCGGGTCATCCTGCTGGGATGTCAGCAATGCGGGCGACCGGCCGGAGAATTTCTATGTCTGGGGCGCCATGGGCGGCGCGACGATGATCGGTTTCGGCGTCGCCAAGGCGCAGCCGGAGAAACGCGTCCTGGTGATAACCGGCGATGGCGACATGCTGATGGGCATGGGCTCGTTCGCCAGCATTGCGAATGATCCGGTGACCAATCTTGCGGTCCTGGTGCTCGACAACAGCGCCTATGGCGAAACCGGCGGCCAGCCAACCCATACGACAGGAGCGACCGACCTGGCCGGGATTGCCAAGGCGTCGGGCATCGCCACGACCGCGACGATTACCAAGGAATCGGAACTGGATGAGCTCAAGGAGTTGACCTTGCAGGCGCCGGGGCCGGTGGTGGTTGTCGCCAAGATCATTCACGAGCCGCTGAAATTCGATCTGCCGTCCAACAATGGGCCGTACCTCAAGGATCGATTCCGGGTTGCGTTGATGGGCGACGCGATCGCTTAACACACCGGCGGGGTAGGCTCGATCTTGAGATGGAATTTGGATTTGGGGAACCCGGGTGTGGCACCCTGAATTCATGATATGAATGTCGCATAATGTATATTATGGAAAATATCGAATATGCATTTTAAGCAGTCTTTCCAATAGAACGAGACCATTAGCGGTTCGGTAACCACGTCCATGTACCGTCACTCGCGTCGCGGATACCTCCGTCCGCGACTTAGAATGATGAGGTCGTAGAATGTCCCGACTCCTATTCGCCGTTGTTCTGGCAGCCGCGCTCGCCGGTTGTTCGACGCCGGAAGTCCGCCTCTCGGATCACAAGGATACCGTGAACCTGCGCGGTCAATCCGTGACTATCGTCAACGAAGACGCTCCCAGCTTCGGCGCACTCACGGCTGATAAGGCCATGTTCGCGGTCGTGGGTGCGGTTGCGGCGCATGAAAAAGGTCGACAGATCATTGCCGAGAATAAGGTCGAGGATCCGTCGCGGCGCATCGAGCGAAAGCTGGCGCACTATCTGCGCCGGCATTATCACACCAAGGCCAACCCGAAGGTGCTGGACTTTGCCCAGAAAGACAAACCCGACGATCTCGGCGCCTGGGCCAAATCCAACAACACCGGTGGTATCATCGTCGATGTCGAGACCCGAGGCTGGGGTTTTAATTATTTCCCCACCACCTGGTCGCGCTATCGCGTCGGCTACTCCGGCCTGGTTCGCATTACCGATACGAAAACCGGAAAGATATTCGTACAATACATGTGTCATGTCGGCGGCCCCGAAAAAGCCGAAGTTGCACCGACCTATGATGAAATGATGGGCAACCAGGCGGCACATCTCAAGAAGCTCCTGAAAGAACGCGCCGATAAATGTATCGATCAGATAAAGTCGAAGGTGCTGTGACGGACGGATCGCCGTTAAGGGTCCGCCGGGGCGGCAAATTATGGCTGCTCCGGCGCACTCGTTTTCTATGACATTCTATGGCGCACGCGCGCGCCGAATCTTCCATCTATGGCGAGCAGCCCGGCGCCAATCAAACTCATCCCCAGCAAGTGGAACCATTCCAGGCGTTCGCCGAGAAAGAATGCGCCGAGCGAAATGGCGCTGACCGGAATGAGAAACGTCACCAGCAATAAATTGGTCGCGCCGGCGGTTGCGAGAATGCGGAAATACAGGATGTAGGCCAGCGCCGTCGACAACAGCGCGAGCCCGGCAACCGCACCGAATGCCGCGGCATCCGGCACTGGCATTGACCAGGGTTGTTCGACAAGTAGAGCCACCGGCAACAACAGGACTGCGGAGACCGTCAATTGGCCGGTCGCGGTCTGCACCGGTGTCACATCGAGGCGATGAAACCGGCGGCCGAAGATTCCGGCAAGCGCATAAGATAGCGCGCCGCCGAGGACGGCCAATTGCGCGAAACCGTCGGCCTGTGCGCAATACAGCGTATCGATTCCGATCAGGATGACAACACCGGAAAAACCCAGGGCCACGCCGAGGCTCCGTCCGCCTGTTAACTTTTCATCGACCGTGAACCAGTGTGCGGCCAGCACCGTGAAGATCGGCGTCGTGGCATTGAGGATCGAGGCCAGGCCGCCGCCGATCTGCGTCTGGCCCCAGACAATCAGGCAGAAGGGGATCAAATCGTTCAGGCACCCCATGGCGGCGAAATTTCGCCAGAGAGTGCCATCCCATGGCATTCTTCGACCGAAAAAAAACGAGAACACTGTTCAAAGCAATTGCCGCAAGTCCGACGCGCAACAGGACGATCGTCAGCGGCGGCAAACTATCAACGATCAGATCGACGAAAAAGAACGATCCGCCCCAGAGAATCGATAAGGAAAGCAATAGAAACCACTCCAGCGGTCCCATTGCCCGGTTGATCGTGACGGCCATGTCGGCTCCCCCATCAAAATAGGTGGCTGGAGTGCATCATCGGTGCGGCCGTTGAAGTGGGCCACCCGATTGTTGCGATCAGAACGGGATACGATGGGCATAGAGTGAGAGGTCCCCCTACCCCTCCTCCACCACCATCCCATCATAAGCGGGCTCCACGCCCACCGGCAGATCCGCGCACAGCGTCGCGTAGTCCATGTCCGTGCCCATATGGGTCAGCACCGCGCGGGCCGGTTTGACGCGGGCGATGTAGCCGAGCGTCCGCTCGAGGTGCGTGTGCGTGGGATGCGGCGTGCGCCGGAAACTATCGACGATCCAGGTCTCGACACCCGCCAGGACGTCGAACGCCGCATCGTCCAGCTCGACGAAGTCGGTCGAATACGCCATCGAGCCGAACCGGAACCCGAGGGTCTTGGAAAATCCGTGGTTTTGCTCGAACGGCACGATGGAGACGCCGCCCACGGCGAACGGCCCGTCGATCGTGTGCGGCGTCAGCTTCGGTTTGTAATAGCCCGTGTTCGGCCGCAACGCCTCGAAGACATAGCCGAACCGCCGATCCAGCGACGCCAATGTTTCGGCACTGCCGAAAGCCGGCAAATCCGCGTTCATGGCCATGTTGACCGAGCGCATGTCGTCGATGCCGTGGCAATGATCCGCATGCGCATGGGTGTAGAGCACCGCATCGAGCCGGCTGACACCGGCGGCCATGAGTTGGGCACGGCAATCCGGCGTGGTGTCGATCAGTACGATCGTGTCGTCGTGTTCGACCAGAATGGACGAGCGGAGCCGCCGATTGCGCGGCTCATCCGGGTCGCAAACGCCCCAATGGCCGCCCAGCGCGGGCACACCGATCGACGGGCCGCAGCCCAAGACGGTGACCTTCATTTTGAAGAAGGCCGATCTACAGAATTGAAAAGATGAAAGAAATTATCAGTCGTTGCCACCGCCAATACATCCGGCTCCAGGCCTATCAATTCCGCCAGCCGTGCCGCCGTGTGGACCACATAGGCCGGCTCGTTACGCTTCCCGCGGTTGGGCATCGGCGCCAGATAGGGGGCGTCGGTCTCTACCAGCAGACGGTCGAGCGGAAGCCCCCTCACCGTCTCGCGCAATTCGTCGGCCTTCTTGAAGGTCAGGATGCCAGAGAGCGAAATGTAAAAGCCGATTTCAACAGCCCGCTCCGCCAGTTGCCGGCTGGTGCTGAAGCAATGAATGACGCCGCGAAACGGCCCCTTGGCATACTCCTCCTCCAGAATGCCGGCGGTGTCGTCGTCGGCGTCGCGGGTGTGGACGATCAGCGGCAATCCGGTCGCTCGGGCGGCGGCGATATGGGCGCGGAAACTGCGGCGCTGATCCTCGCGCGGGCTGTTGTCATAGAAATAGTCGAGGCCGGTCTCGCCGATGCCGGCGACCCGGGACGCGCGTGCCAGCTCAATCAACGTCGCGGCGGTGACGGCATCCTCCGTCGCCACGTTATGAGGATGAATGCCGACGCTGCACCAGACATCGTCGTAGGTGCCGGCGATATCCGTTACGAGATTGAATTCGCTGATCTTGGTGCAAATCGTCAGCATCCGCCCAATGCCCGCGCGGCGGGCGCGGTCGACCACGTCGTCGAGGTCGCCATCCTGCGCGAGATAGTCGAGATGACAATGGCTGTCGACCAGCATCGCCTAGCTGTCTTCTTCTTCGACAAAGCGGGGAAAGACGGGGTTTGGCTTCGGCAACGGCGTTCCGGGAACGAGCGCTGAGTCCAGCGCGTCGAAGCTTCGAGCGTCGTCCGGCACGGCAATCTGGTCGAGGATTCGCGCGGCGGATTGCGGCATGAACGGCTGCACCAGAATTCCCAGCCGGCGGATCGTCTCGGCCAGGACATAGAGCACCGTCGCCATCCTCGGTGGATCGCTTTTGCGCAACTCCCACGGTGCCTGGGCATCGACATAGCGGTTGGCGGCCGAAATGACTTCCCACAGCGTGATCAACGCGGTGTGGAACTGCTGTACGTCGAACGCCGCGCGGCATTTCTCCAGCAGCCCGGCGGCCTGGTCGAGCAACGCCTCGTCGTCCGGCGTCAGGGCGCCCGGTTCCGGCGTTTTGCCATCGCAGTTCTTGGCGGTCATCGACAACACCCGCTGGCACAAATTGCCGAGATCGTTGGCGAGGTCGCTGTTGATGCGGTTGATCATGGCCTGATCGGAGAAGTCGCCATCATTGCCGAACGGCACCTCGCGCAACAGAAAATACCGGACAGGATCGAGTCCGTATTTTTCTACCAGTTCGAAAGGGTCGATCACGTTACCCACCGACTTGGATATCTTTTCTCCCTCGTTGGTCCACCATCCATGCGCGAACACGCGTTTCGGCGGCGCGATGCCCGCGGCCATGAGGAACGCCGGCCAATAGACCGCGTGGAAGCGCAGGATATCCTTACCCACCATGTGAAGATCGGCCGGCCAATATGTCTCGAAGCTCTTGCTTCCCGTGTCCGGATAGCCCGCTGCGGTGATGTAGTTGGTGAGCGCATCAAGCCACACATACATGATGTGTGCCTCATCTCCCGGTACCGGAATACCCCATTTGAAGGTCGTGCGCGAAATCGACAGGTCCTTCAGGCCGCCTTTGACGAAACTGGTTACTTCATTGTGGCGCGACTTGGGTGCGACGGAGTCTGGATTGGACTCGTAGAACTCGAGCAACGCATCCTGCCAGTCCGACAGGCGGAAGAAATAACTCGGTTCCTCTACCCATTCGACCTCTGCACCGGATGGCGCCAACTTGCGTCCGTCTGGACCTTCCTCCAATTCACCTTCGGCGTAGAACGCCTCGTCGCGCACCGCGTACCAGCCGGCGTACTTACCGAGATAGATGTTGTCCTGACCCTTTGGCGACTTATTCGCCGCAATGGCCTGCCAAATCGCCTGGCTGGAGTTAATGTGTCGAGCCTCGGTCGTGCGAATAAAGTCGTCGTTGCTGAAATTCATGGTCGCGGCAAGATTTCGGAAATTGCCTGATATTTTGTCGGTGAAGCTTTGTGGATCGACGCCAGCGTCGGCAGCGGCCTTTTCGACCTTTTGGCCGTGCTCATCCGTGCCGGTCAGGAACAGGACGTCGTGGCCATCAAGCCGCTTGAACCGCGCGAGCACATCACAAGCGAGTGTGGTGTAGGCGTGACCAATATGCGGTTCGTCATTGACGTAGTAGATCGGCGTCGTGACGTAATAGCTAATTCCGCCAGCCATGGTCGTTGTCTCCGAGCGGGTGTCCGTCAGCGGGCCCGCGCTTGGCCACCGTCCAGGATTGCCGCAATTGTCAGAAAGGCGTTCACAACCGCCTGTTTCCGGTCGAGATTCGCGCTATCAGCCTGCTCGAGCAAGCGGGTGACCTTTTCCCATACCTCAAGCCATTGTTCAAGCGGCGCCAGGCTCAGCAGGCGCTCCTTGATGCGGGATTCGTCGGCGACCACCTCGGCCTGCGGGGTCGCCTGCGCGGCCGAGACGATCAACCGGGCCAGCCATCGCCCGATCAGGTCGCGCAGCGTCGCGAAGCTATCGGTTGCCGCGCCGCGCCGCCCCACGGAGTCGCCGAGCGCCTGGATGCCGGGGATATCCGGCCGGTCGAGCGTGCCCATCAGCCGAACCATGGTGCCGTAGAGGTCGAGTCCCCCGGCCTCGGCGAGTGCGATCGCATCGCCGATACTACCTTCGCCCAAGGCGGCAAGCGCCGAGCGGTCTTCGACGGACAAATCGGGGCGGTATTCCTCGAGCAACTCGAGGACGACCGAGTCCTTCAAGGGCTCCAGAAACAATTGGCTACAGCGCGAGCGAATGGTCGGCAGCAGCCGGCCCGGCGCGTTGCAGGTCAGGAGAAACAGCGCCATCGGCGGCGGCTCTTCCAAGCTTTTCAGGAGGGCGTTTTGCGCATTCGGGTTCAGGGCGTCCGCCGGATCGACGAGGATGATGCGCCACCCGCCCTCGGCCGAGGTCATGTTCGTAAACCGGATCGCCTTGCGCACCTGCGAAACCACGATTTGCTGGGTCGGGCGGCCGGTATCGGGATGGGGCATGCCCGGCTCCAAGACCCGCAAATCGGCGTGGCCGCGCGCGGAAATGCGCTGTGCCACCGGGTTCTCGGCCGGTATCGCCAGCGAGTCGACCGGCGGCAACGCGTCGCCGAACAGGCCGTCGTCCTGTTTCCCGACGCCGTTCAGGACGAATCGCGCGAATCGGTAGGCGAGCGTCGCCTTGCCGATGCCGCGCGGCCCGGAAATCAACCAGGCATGCGGCAACCGGCCGGATTGTACCGCCTCCAGCAGGCGCGATTCCGCCGCCGCATGGCCGCGCAACCTGAAACGGTTCCGCGGATGGAGCGGATCGTCTTCTTCGTCGTCGGTGGTTCGGGCCATGGGATCGTCTGCTCTACAGAGTATCGATGCTTAAACGCCGGGCAACTTCACCCAGTATAGCCGCATGGACCGCATCGGCGTCCTTTTTGGCGTCGATCACCGCGCACCGGTCCGGATCGTGTTGGGCAATCTCCAGAAATCCCCGGCGCAACCGCTCATGAAAATCGATTTCCATCCGCTCATACCGGTTCTGGCCGTCGCCATCGCGCGCCCGCGCCCGTGCGAGGCCCTCCGAAACGGGCAGGTCGAGGATCAATGTCAGGTCGGGATCGAAATCGCCCAGCGCCAAGCGGTGCGCCGTGGCCACCGTTTCCCGGCCAAGGTTAAAACCATACCCTTGATAGGCCATGGTCGAATCGGCGAAGCGGTCGCACAGCACCCAGTGCCCCTGTTCAAGCGCCGGCCGGATGGTTGATGTCACGTGGTCCCGGCGTGCGGCGATATGCAGAAACAGCTCGCTTTCCGCGTCCCACCGGTCAACCGCGCCCGTCACAAGCAGGTCACGGATTAACTCGGCGCCCGGCGAGCCGCCCGGTTCGCGGGTCTTGAGCACTGCATAGCCGGCGGACGTCATCGCATCCGCAAGACGGTTGAGCTGCGTTGACTTTCCGGCCCCCTCGCCGCCTTCGAACGTAATGAAGCGCCCCGGTCCGCCTTCAACCATCGCCGTGTTCGAGCGTCAGTCGCCCGGCCCCCATATGAGATATCCCACCGCCGCCTGCAGCCGACCGAATGCCCCCAGCGAGCCGACATCGGCGCCCGCGATTAGGGGCCGTTCGATGGGTTGGAGATCCGGCGCGGTGACCACGAGCCGACCGATCTCCATGCCTTTTTTGATCGGCGCCGGCACCGGCTCGTCTAGCCTGGCGATGACCTTGAGCTTCCGGCGTGCGCTGCGTTTCATCACCACCACCAGATCCCGTGAGATCTGCAGTGGCACTGTTTCAGCGCTGCCGAGCCAGACCCGGGCGTTGGTTACCTTTTCCGCCGCCGCGAGCAAGGGATAGCTGTTGAATTCGCGGTAGCTCCAATCGATCAGGCGCTCGGCCTCACGGCTGCGTTCCCGAACCGATTTCATGCCATGCGCCACCAGCACCACGCGACGCTTGCCCCGTTTGACCGATGCTGCGACGCCGTATCCGCTGCGTTCCGTATGACCGGTCTTGAGCCCGTCGGCGCCGATGTTTTTGTATAAGAGCGGGTTGCGGTTGCCTTGCTTGATGCCGTTATAGGTAAAGGACGTTTCCGCATAATGATGAAAATAATCGGGAAAATCCCGGATGGTCGCCACCGCCAAAGTGGCGAGATCACGCGCGGTGGTAACATGCTGCTTGTCTGGCCAGCCGGACGAATTGCGGAACGTCGTATTGGCCATCCCCAATTCGCGCGCCTTCTTGGTCATCAGCTCGGCGAACGCCGCTTCGCTTCCCGCCAATCCTTCCGCGACGGTGATTGACGCGTCGTTGCCCGACTGGACGACGATGCCGCGGATCAGGTCCTCGACCTTGATCCGCTTGCCAACTTCGATGAACATTTTCGATCCGGGTTTCTTCCAGGCCTTCTTGCTGACAAGCAGCGTGTCCTCGAGGGACAGGTTGCCGTTTTTCAACTGTTCGAACAGGAGGTAGACGGTCATCATCTTGGTCATCGATGCCGGTTCCATCGGCGCGTCCGCGGCCTTGGCGAACAATTCGGTTCCGGTATCGTAGTCGACGATGATGACTTGCTTGGCCTTGGTCTCGAACGCCGCCGCGGTAAATGCGACTGGCGCAAACCCGATGATTGCGGCGATAATCAGCAAAAAGTGCTTGATCCTGAAGCGCATCCCTACCCTTTCCTCAACCAACCCATGAATTCGATGGCCGTGTGTCCGATCCGAAGACAACGACACTCACGGGCGTTACATGACGGTCGATTGTGGCCAAAATTTGGGAAATCCTCCGGCCGTGGTCAATCAACCACGATGCGCGCCTGCGGTATACCCGACGCCACCACCCGGGCCAGCAGATGGTCGGCATCGCCAATGGACGCGACCGGACCGAGCCGCACGCGGAACAGCCGGGCCTCCGCCGTGTCGATCTGGCGGATCGTCGTTGGCGCTATGGTCTGCAACAGCGCTTTGACACGGTTGGCGTTGGCAAATTCCGAAAATGCACCGGCCTGTACGAATACCTGCGGGTCCTTCTCGAGCGGTACCGTCATCACCTGACCATCGACCTTCGCCAGTCTCGCCGGCGTGCGTTGGACCGGCGGCGTCGGCTTTGCGATCGCTGCGACCGCGTGATTCGGCGTCGGTGGATACGCCTCGCGAACGCCCGGCGGGGCTTCAAGCTGCCTACTGGTCACGGCCACCCGGGGCGCGGTTTTGGGCACCGGATGCGTATCGGCAACGCGCGTCGGCGCACCGGTAAGTCCCATCGCAATGCGCTGGCTCTCCCGCGGCAATATCTCAACCCGCACGAGGGCGGTTCCCTGACGCTCGAATCCCAGTAATTGAGCGGCGCTGCGTGACAGGTCGATTATTCGGCCGGAGCTGAAAGGGCCGCGATCGTTCACGCGTACATTGATGACACGGCCATTGCCCAAATTGGTCACCCGCACCATGCTCGGCAGCGGCAATGTCTTATGGGCGGCGCTGACGGCGTTCATGTCGAAGGTTTCGCCGTTGGCCGTCGGCTTCCCGTGAAAATCCTTGCCGTACCATGACGCAACGCCGGTTTCATCGTAACGGTAGTCGACTTTCGGCGTGTACCATTCGCCGCCCACTTGATACGGCGAGCCAATTTTGTAGCGGCCTTTCGAGGGGTCGCCCGAGATGCGCTTGACGGAGCCGGCCAGGAACTCGGTTTCCGCGCAGCCGCTGATCGCGATTGCAACGGAGAGCAGCACGGCGCAGCCGACATGCCGGTGGATGGGCTGGCACCGCATTCTGTTGTGGGTCTCTTTCGTCATAACCACTTCATGTTGGGTCACTGTCCGGTTTATATCCATTGAGTTTCGATGCTGCAATGAGAAGGTTAGCCACCCCGCAACTGGTCCAGCAGGTCGGTGCTGGGAAAGCCGTCGGCCGGCAGCCGCTTGGTTTTCTGAAACGCCCGAATCGCCGACCGGGTGAGCGGTCCGACAACGCCATCGGGTGTTCCGACCCGGTACCCTTGCGCACCGAGAAGGCCCTGCATTTCCTTGATCATGTCCCGGCTTA
>JAOTYV010000354.1 GCA_029861675.1 Alphaproteobacteria bacterium | reverse complement strand
TCAAGTTCGCCCGCGACGACCGCGACCGCGCCAACCGCATCATGCAAACAATCCCCATCCGCGTCAGCAGGCACTCCAAATACATGACCGGCGTCACCGCAATCGCCAATACACACCCCTGAGGATGAGCGCTGCAAAGCTTCTAGCTTGAAGTAGGTTCAAGGCCCAGTGGGAGGGAGCGGGCAGGATCGCTTGACGATCGTGATGGGCTCAGTTCACTGCAGGTTTCTGCCATGCATCGAGATGCGATCGCCGAGATGGTCGCGGTGCCGCCAGAAAATTTTCCAGATATGCTTGGCCCGGTGCATGTGCATATTGAGGCCGCTGGTGCCGCAGCTGTACAGCAGATCGAGATGGTAGCGATTAACCGGGCCAAACATGCCGGCGAACCAGCGGGCCCCATTCATAAGATGTTCCCAACGAAGCTGGGCGAGACAACGCTTGAGGTAGCGGCTGGAACGGGCGTCGCTGACCGCAATCGTCGGCGGTGTTGCGCCGAGCAGCTTGACCGCCAAATGCATCCGCGCACGGAATAACGGCCCCATATTGTTCCGTTCCATGCGATCCAGGATCTCCTGCCAATCGATTTTGCCCTCGAACCGCGTACAGATTTTCGCAAGGTCATAGAGCTGGCGCAGACACACCAATCCGAGCGTATAGCCTCGATCCTGCACTTCCGAATGGAAAATGTTGTGCGCGATGCGATGGCCGGGTTCGAGGGCGACAATTTTTAGTCCCGGGGCGTCGACCGGAACGGCCTTTTGCCACGCTTCCTCGACACCCAGAAAATTTCGTTGCTCACCGGGACGAATGTGGAGTTCGAGACCGATAATGTGATCCGGGTGGTACATCGGCCGGTATTGATACGTCCATCCCTCGTCTTCCTTGTCCGGAATATAGCCCGCATCCCGAAGGGCCTGAATGCTGTCATTGAGCTTGTCTACCGGCACTATAACGTCGAGATCCGCCATGCGCCGCTCGCAGAGCTCGTCGGCGTCGGCTTCAAAAAGATGCAGGCTGCCCTTCAACAACATCGGCGTAATGCCGGCGTCATTCAGTATGCCGACCGCCTGTTCGGCCTGCCGCTTGATCCGGGCATTGACTTCGGTGGCCATGAACATACGGCGACGGAAGGCGCCTTGGACCGCCTTGGGCAAACTCTTGAGCAGTCCCCGGCGGCTCAATGCGGCCGCCAAGGCCGCGGTCATGCGTTCCTCATCGGCTAATTTGACGAGGCAATCCCAGTCAACGTCGCCGCTCTCAATCGCGGCGGCAAACTCGTCATTCGAGTCGCCATCTGAGTCGACGCGCAGGGCGTGCGCCAGCAATTGGAACGTTTTCGTCGTCGAATTCATTAACCAAAATCCCTTAAATCACTCTGCCCGGAATACTCATCCCAATGGTTGTCCGACCGATGAATTTCCGATGTCGTTTCGACGTCGTCCGAGTCGCGGTATTGGTGTGCGCTCTATAATTATAATCAACCAATATCGACCATGTATTTGTTTGGCAACACGTCCTTTGGGGGTGGAAATGCAAGGAAAGGCGTTGATGAATTTGCGATCCACGTGCCGTGAGTGTTGCTGCGTGATTTAGAATACAATTGAATAGTATATTGATATTTATATATTTTCCATATGAGAGATGCGGCGAAGGTCATAGGAGTGTTAGATCACCAAAATTAAGTGGTATCCCGTTCAAATTCCGACCGGGTTCCGTCGCCGCCATCGATCCACCCCATGCCTGTGCAACACCCCCCAAAGGTGAGTGCCGGATAAGCCAAATTTGACCTTCGTGGGGCCTATAATTTCAGTAAGATGAGCGCGCCGACGGGGTAATACGCCCGTCTGAGGGAACCTCGAATCGGAGAATGTGGAATGGCACGCCTTCTAGTGACCGGCGGCGCCGGCTATATCGGTAGCCATACTTGTCAGGTATTGGCCCGGGCCGGTCATGAGCCCATCACCTATGATTCGATGGAACGGGGCAATCCGGACTACGTGAAGTGGGGCCCTCTGGAAATTGGCAATATTTGCGATCACGATCGGCTCAAGGGCGTCCTGGAAAAGTACCGGCCCGACGCCGTATTGCATTTTGCCGCCTATATAGATGCGGCAGAGTCGGTTACCAATCCAGGGAAATACTATCGAAACAATGTCGCCGGAACACTCGCGCTTCTCGGCACGATGCAGCAATGCGGTATTCGCAATCTGGTGTTTTCCAGCAGTGCGGCGGTGTATGGAAATCCCGAATATTTGCCGATTCCAGAGGAACATCCGATCAATCCGATCAATCCGTATGGTCACTCGAAACGAATGGCGGAGCAAGTGATTGCCGATTTCGGCCATGCCTATGACATGGGCTGGGCGGCGCTGCGCTATTTCAACGCGGCCGGCGCGGATCCGGAAGGCCAATTGGGGCCGCACCGCGGTACAGCGACGAACCTGATACCGCTGGTGCTGCGGGCCGCACTTGGCGACGGGCCGCCGATCACGATTTTCGGAACCGATTTCAAAACCAACGACGGAACCGCGATTCGCGATTTCATCCACGTCTGTGATCTGGCGACCGCCCACGCTGCGGCGGTCGAGCATCTCCTGTCGGGTGGTCAGTCGGTGACGGTCAATCTCGGCACCGGACGTGGCCATTCGGTTCGTGAAGTCATTGGCGCCGCGGAACGCGCGCTGAAACGCCCAGTGCCCGTGGAGGAAGGGGCGCCGCGCCCGGGGGACCCGGTTGAGTCCGTCGCGAATGCGCAGCGGGCGGCCGAGATTCTAGGCTGGCACGCGCAACGGGCGCCAATCGATGAAATCGTCGGCAGCGAGGCGGACTGGGCATTGCAAGCAGCATCCTGACCTTCGCGGCGTGCTAGCAGGCGCTGTCATCCAACCGCTTCGCAATCATCGGCCGGGCTTTTTTGAGTACCTGCCGGGTATAGTCATACGACAGCAGTTTCAGGGCGTCCTCGTAGGAACACCAGCGGACGTCCCGCATTTCATCCGAGCCGACGTCTGACCGGTATTCCGCCAAAATGTATTCCACGAGTATTCGTGTGTCATTCGTTTGGAGTATCGAATATCCGACATGCCCGATCGGGACGGCGTCAATACCAGCTTCTTCGCGAAGTTCCCGGATTGCCGCGGCATCGGCCGACTCGCCGGATTCGATATGTCCCTTTGGGAATATCCAGGTATCGGGTGTCCGTTTCGCCGATACGACGAGGATTCGAAGGTCTTGATCGATCATCCTGAAGGTGATCGTCCCCGCCTGAAGTTTTTGTTTCAAATCAATTTTATCTTTTCTAATCAAACGTTTTCAGCTCGCTGAAATCGATCTTCCGCGCGTGAATGAGGAATAGTGCGCCTCGCCCGATATATGGGTGGAGGGCTGCCAGATTGCCATCGTGAGCGAATTTGCAGTTTCAACACTATCAGCATTCGCTAACGCACACCGCCGAATTACATATGGTTCCGGGAGGATACAAGTGCGGTATTTGGGAGGGAACATTCGCCCTCTAATACGAATGGCTTACTAAATTAGTATAATTGTTGCTCGTTATATTACTCATATTCTGGGTTTTACTCAATTCACGAAGTCTAGGGTTGTACTGAAGTTAGTTAGGCACAAGATTTCCGTGTTTTGTTATTGCTGAATAAAAAAAAATAGATTTGGTATTTGCCGATGCTAGCGTGGTTCGTGCCAATTCAATTGAGGTTTTGAAAATGGTCGTGGTCGATCGATATGACGATCCAAATTGGCGGGTGTCGCGATTCCGCAAACGGCGTTTTTATAACATGCGCCACTTGATCGATAGCGTTCTGGCCGAGAAGGGGTCATGCCGAATTCTCGATTTCGGCGGCACAATGAGTTATTGGACAATCGCGGCCGACTATATTTCTTCGAACCCGATTACCATCGACCTGCTTAATCTAAACCCGGAGGAAACGGCCGACGGTCCGTTTCGATATATTCAGGGAGACGCCCGCCATGTACCGGAAATCGGGACCGATACCTACGACATCGCGCATTCGAATTCGGTAATCGAACATGTCGGAACCTGGGATTCCATGATTGGAATGGCATCGGAGATCCGGCGGGTTGCAAAACGATATTTTGTGCAGACGCCCAATTTTTGGTTCCCGTTCGAGCCGCATTTTCAACTCCCGATTTTTCATTGGCTCCCGGAGCAAGTCCGTACGCACATTCTTCT
This sequence comes from Alphaproteobacteria bacterium, assembly GCA_029861675.1. The sequence goes on along the minus strand of JAOTYV010000354.1, from coordinate 222 downwards.
TTCGCGCGATTGCGGGTACGAAGCAAAGGCCGTTGACTACAATTCGGCGGTTCGGAGAATCGAAAACTGCCGCCTCTTGAGTTGCCGGCAGATTGAAGCGCTCTTCCCGGATGGCGAGATCGTGCGCGAGCGCTATTTAGGTCTGACGAAATCGCTGATGGCTATTCGCAGATAGTCCGGCCCGGACCGGCGATGGGGCGCCGGTTCCAAGGATCGGCCGCC
>JAOTYV010000353.1 GCA_029861675.1 Alphaproteobacteria bacterium | reverse complement strand
TTCCAAAGCAGCGTGCGGATCGAGTCGAGCCGCGACGCCAGCCCTTGGGCGCTTTCCACACCAATATCGAGGATCATGCGCCCGGGCGGCACCGCGTCGGTCGGCACGGTTTCCGCCGCCGCCCCTGCTTCCAGCTTTGCGGCGATCACCACATCCGACGGAAGCACGATTTCACATCCGGCGGTATCCGCCTTCGACATGATCTCGCGCGCCGTTTCGGCGAGATCATGCTCGCAAAGGCTGGCGCCGACATCGGTGCCCAGCGCATGCAGAAAAGTGTTCGCCATGCCGCCGCCGATCACCAGCGCATCGACCTTTTCGACGAGATGTCCGAGCACGGCCAGTTTGGTGGACACTTTGGCGCCGCCGACGACGGCCATCACCGGCCGCTTGGGCTCGCCAAGGGCCGCTTGCAGGGCTTCCAGCTCCGCCTGCATGTTGCGGCCCGCGACCGCGGGCAGCAGGCCGGCAATCGCGGCGGTCGACGCATGCGCCCGGTGCGAAACCGAAAAGCCGTCATTGACATACACATCGGCGAGCGACGCCAATGCTTCGGCAAAGGCCGGGTCGTTCGCCTCTTCGCCCGGATGAAACCGCAGATTTTCCAGCAGCGCTATATCGCCATCGCCCATAGCATTGACCACTGCGGCCGCTTTCGGCCCGATGCAATCCGGCGCGAAGGCGACCGGCGTCCCGTCCAGCGACAACGACAGCGCATCCGCAACCGGGCGCAACGACATGTCAGGCACCGTCTTTCCCTTGGGCCTGCCGAAATGCGATATCACGATGACCCGCGCGCCCTTGCCGCACAACTCGCGCAGCGTCGGCAGCAGCCGGTCGATGCGCGTCGCATCGGTTACCCGGCCGTCCCGGATCGGCAGATTCAGGTCGCCGCGCACCAGAACCCGGCGGCCGGAAACATCGATATCGTCGAGCGTCTTGAACATGAACAAATTCCCGCTCGGGAGGTTTGAATTGGCTTCCACTACAGGATTAGCGCAATCCCTGCAATGGCGTGCCGCGAGGGATCAAATCACGGATTCCGAGGAATTTATTGGCTCCGCCGGTCTCGCTTGCCGCATTCATTGGATTGTGGTTTTATCGAAAAATGATCGGATGCCAAGTATGTGACGCGGAGGACATCGCCCACTTCACAACGCAGGACGAACACGAATGGGTGCGCTGTACAGGGTGCGGATTCGTCTTTCTCACGCCGATGCCGAGCCTCGTCGAGGCGACTAAAATGCAAAATTCCGAGGTCGGCCACGCCTATATCGATAGCTACAGGCATAAATTCGACAGCAAGATGCGCCGTTCGAGGCGCCGGGCACGGGCGATAAAGAAACGCATGACGGGCAATCGCCTGCTGGATGTCGGCAGCAACATTGGCTGTCTTGTTGGCGCCGCAAGTGAAATCGGTATGGAGGCGTCGGGGATTGAACCGAACTCAGAATTGGTGAAATTCGCGGAAGCAAAATTTCCAGGGCGCCGGTTTACCTGTGCCGTGCTCGAAGATGTCGGCCCAAGCGACACCCCGTACGACGCCGTTTATTGCTCGGAAGTCATTGAACACGTTGTCGACGTCAATCGTTTTGTCGTCGCGTTGCACGCACAGCTAGCATCCGGCGGCGTGCTGTATCTTACGACACCGCATATTCGCGAATATATACGGTGGAACCAGCAACCACGAACCGCGGCACTGGCGGCACCCGACCATAAGTTATATTTCTCCGATGAGAACCTGTCGCGCCTTCTCGCCCGTCACGGTTTCAATCGGATTGAAATCAAACCCAATTTCCGCCGAGGCATCAAACTATTCGCGGTGAAGTCGTGAGACTTCTGACGCTCTACGTATCCGTCGCTTTCATATTGGCCTGTATTTCCGGTGTCCTTTTCCTGTTCAAGGATGAGCTGAGATCGCAAATTATTCGCGTCACTGTCTTTGAGTGGATGGGATTGATATTCGTCGCAAACATCGTCTTTACGGCGGCGATTGTGCTCTTGACGCACTACGCGGAAAAAATAAAGCAGGCCGATAGCAACCAAGAGCAATAGTTGGGCATGCCGCTCGGCGGCGTGCCGGCTGCGGTATTTTGATTATCGATGCCCTTGACCGGAAGCCCGTCCTCGCCAGATTAAATTGGGTGATGACCAAACCCAACGCCCTCGATCATCTGTCCTACGCGCTCGCGCAGAAGGTGCGAACCGCCTGGTTTGGCGGCCACTACGCGCTCGCGGTCCGCACCGCGCCGCCCATCGACTCCGCGCCCGTGCAACGCGACGCGCCGCCGTCCTGGCGCGACATCGGGCGCGATTTGGACGCCCTGTTTCAGCGGGATTGGGCGAATATCGAGGCCGGGTACTACCGGGCGCCGCACGATATGTGGCCGAACCCCGCCGGTGTGGTGCGCCAATCGATGCGCTTCTTCCGGGACCTCGGGGCGGTCAACCGGCGCAAGCGCGACCGCGCCGCCCACGAAATCTTCACGCCGTCCCACCGCGGCCGCTATCCGCGGTACTACCTGCAAAACTTCCACTATCAAAGCGAGGGCTATTTGAGCCTGGAATCGGCGCAACTCTATGACTACCAGGTCGAAGTTCTGTTCAATGGCGGCGCCGACGCGATGCGCCGCCAGCTGCTGGTGCCGATACGCAACCATTTCCTGCGCAAGCCCGTGCGCGCGGCGCGGCTGCTGGACGTCGCCTGCGGCACCGGCCGCTTCCTGACATTCGTGAAGGACAACCATCCGAGGCTCGCCGTCGACGGTGTCGATTTGAGCGACCCCTACCTGGCGCAGGCACGGCAACATCTGCGCCACTGGTCAAGGGTCGGCCTAGCCGCCGGCAACGCGGAAGCACTGCCGTATGGGGACGGCGCATTCGATCTTGTCACATGTATCTATCTGTTTCATGAATTGCCCCACGCGGTGCGCCGGCGGGTCGCCCGGGAATTGGCCCGCGTCGTGATGCCGGGCGGGCTGCTGCTCATGATGGACTCGATCCAGCGCGACGATCACCCGCCGTACAACCGCCTGCTCGAGCGGTTCCCGCTATCCGTGCACGAACCCTATTTCGCGGATTACGTGAACGACGATCTCGACGGGCTGTTCCGCGACAGCGGTTTCGACGTGATGTCCGTCGAGCGGGTGTATTTTTCCCGGATGATGGTTTTGCGGCGGCGTTAGACCAATTCCTGTTCAAAGTGACTCTAGTGAAATGGTTTATAATTTTTGTTTTCACGCAAATACGTCGTCGCGAACCGTTCCGGTTCGCTCGGGATTTGCTCTAATCTTGGGGAAACCGCTTCAGGCCTTTTAATTCGCCAAATCCCCAGCGATACTCTAAAACCCGCGCATCCAATTGAACTGCGGCAGCAAACGGCGCATGAGCCGTTGCGTCTCTTTGATCACTGCGAAACGGGATCGAGCCGACGGCGATGGGTAGTGTGAACTCCGACCGAGACGATCCGGCGTTATCGGTCGTCATCCCGGTTAAGGACGAAGCCGGCAACATCCAGGCACTGCTCGATGAAATCGCCGTTGTGTCGACCGAAATCGCCGTCCTAGAAGTAATTTGCGTCGACGACGGCAGTACGGACGGCACAGCCGAGAAAATTCGGTCCGCCCAGCAACAGCATGCCTGGCTGCGCCTCGTGCGGCACCGGCAATCCTGCGGCCAAAGCACGGCGATATGGACGGGTGTCCATGCGGCGCGCGCCGAATGGGTCGTCACCATGGATGGAGACGGGCAAAACCCGCCGGCGGATATTGCCCGATTGATCGCCGCGCGCGACAACACCACCGGTCCCAACCTGCACATGGTGGCGGGCCAGCGGACAAAACGACACGATAGCCGGTTTCGCCGCCTGACCTCCTGGCTCGCAAACGGCATTCGCGGGCGCCTGCTCCGGGACGGCATCCGCGATTCCGGCTGCTCCCTCAAACTTTTCCGGCGCGACGCCTTCCTGGCGCTTCCCTACTTCGACCACATGCATCGTTTCCTCCCCGCCCTCATCCAGCGTCACGGAGGCACGGTCCTCACCGTGCCCGTTGGCCATAGGCCACGCAGGCAGGGCCAGTCCAAATACGGAATGCACAACCGATTGTGGTCGGGGATTTTCGACCTCGCCGGTGTTCTGTGGCTGAAACGGCGGACCCGGTTGCCGACAATCGATGCGACGGAATAGGCACAGTCCTCAAGGCCGGCACACGGCCGTCCCCCAAACCGGGACGCATTGCCATGTCTGACCCTCGCACTTGCGGGAAGGAGACCCAAAGACCGCTCGACCGCGCGCTCAATTGGTGCGGCGATCGCGCCGCGTCCGGCCGCAATGTCGCATGCATTTGGGGAACCGTGCTGCTGCTGATCTGGCTGATACGATCCTTCCTCTTTCCCGGCGTCGGCCCGGACGAGGCGGAGCAGCTGATCGCTGCGCAAAATTGGGAAT
>JAOTYV010000352.1 GCA_029861675.1 Alphaproteobacteria bacterium | reverse complement strand
ACGGTGACGACCGGCAACACGAATGCGCCGACCATCATGATTGCGGAAAAAGGCGCGGCGATGATTCTGGAGGACAGCAGGGCGGCCTGAAGGCCGGCTCCATATTCCGGGGTGCGGTTGCGCTTCTCCGGACGTTTGAATTCCAATACTCTTATTCGCGGCCCGAGACAGTCGCGGCGGCAACAGTGAAAATCAGGGAGAGCACACCTCATGGCGGATAAGGTCATACGCGTCGGCATCATCGGCGCCGGGCGCAACACGCGCGATAAACACATCCCCGGCCTTCGGGCGCAGCCCAATGTCGAATTGGCGTCGGTGGCGAACCGGACGATCGAGTCCGCGCAGAAGGTCGCGGGCGAAATGGAAATCCCGCACGCTGCCGCCGACTGGACGGAGATCATCGGCGACAAGGACATCGATGCGGTCTGCATCGGCACCTGGCCTTACATGCATTCGGCGCTGACCATTGCCGCGCTGGAGGCGGGCAAGCATGTGTTGTGCGAAGCCCGGATGGCGATGAACCTCGCCGAGGCGCGTGAGATGCTGAAAGTGTCCCGGCGCTATCCGAGCCGCGTCGCGCAGATTGTGCCGGCGCCGCGCACGCTGGGGTTCGACCAGACGATCGTCGAGATGATCGGCGCGGGCTATATCGGCGATCTCATTACCGTCGATGCGCGCATGGCGCCCGGCAGCGGCTTTCCTGCATTCGGATCGCCCCTGCATTGGCGGCACGACCGGGATTTTTCCGGCAACAACATCATGAGCATGGGGATCTGGTACGAATCGATGATGCGCTGGGTCGGGCCGATGTCGACGGTGCACGCGGTCGGGCAAAGCGTCGTCTCCCACCGGGTGGACGACACGGGCCGGCGGGTGCCGATGACCATCCCGGATCATATCGATGTGATCGGTAAAATGGAGCAGGGCGGCCAGATGCGGTTCGAATTGTCGAGCGTCCTCGGTCATGCCCAGGCGAATGCGGAAATCTATATCTTCGGGACCGAAGGGACGCTGTGCCTGCGCGAAGACAATTCGGGAACCATGTCGCTTTCGGCGGGCAAGCGGGGCGAGGATGGCTTGCAGGACGTCAAGATCGACCCGGCGAAGCGCGGCGCCTGGCGGGTGGAGGAAGAATTCATCAATGTTATTCGCGGACGCGAACCGGTCACCCACACGGATTTCGTCACGGGCGTGAAATATATGGAGTGGACCGACGCGGTTACTCTGTCGCTCCGCCGGGGCGAGGCGGTCAAGCTGCCGCTGCTGCCTGCGTGACCCAAACGGCAGGCGGAGCGGCCGTTGCCAGCCGCTCCGCGCCGTTGAAAGTATCAGAGACTAAGAAGCCTGACGGATCATTGTCCGTTCCAGCTTTTCGGTGTTCTCGCCCTCGATCCGGATCAGTTTCGTCGGTCCGTCCCGCATCGGCGCGTGAACGTCGCCCGGCTGGTAGAGATGGGCGTCACCGGGTTTGAGACTGTATTTCCGGTCCAGTTCGACGATCGCCGGCTTCTTGCCGTCGGCGGGGGTGACAATCCGCCAATCGGTCATTTCCGTTTCGCCCTCGGCTTGACCGTAGATCGCCCAGGTCCGCCCGTGATCGTGCGGCGTTCCCATCTTCGCGCCCTTGTTCACATGCGCGCAGATGCAGAATTTCATCTCCGGATCTTCGTAGATAATATCGCGTTCCTTGGTTGCGTCCGGACCCAGATGGGCCGCGACGAAATCCTTATCCTTCAAGGCGCGTTCGACAGCTTGGCGAACTTTTTCACGGCCGTCGGGGCCCTGGTCCGCCTTAAGGGCGGCACGGCAGTCGGCGGCAAAGTCATCGAGTGTATAGCTCATCGGCAGTATTCCTTGCGTTTCGTTCCATCCACGGGCACGGCATCCGACCGGCCGTTTCCCCAAGCGCTGCAATGATGCCAGTGCGGAGTGGGGAAGGGAACCCGATTTTGCGAAAAGTCGGTTAATCAAGAATTTATCGGAGATTTTGGCGCAGCGATACATTGATTCAGGTCAAATTTTAAGGAATTCGGGACCGGCTCTTGCCATCAATCGTTTGCAAGCTCTTGCTTTACCTCGCAAGATATTTGGCGACGCTGCGGATCGGCATATGTCGGCTATGGGAGGAAACGAAAAATGGTCACGATAAGGCCCAAGACTGTCATCGACCTGAAACTGCACGGCGCCTGCACGTCCGATACGCGCACGGACATTTCGGTTCGAAACCTCGCCTTTCCCATTGACGAGCGGTTGGAACGCGGCGGAACCAATGCGGGTCCGTCGCCGACCGAAACGCTGATGGCGGCCTTGGCGGGGTGCACCAACCGGATCACCCACAAATGTGCGGATGCGAATGGCGTCGAGATCGAGGCCATGTCCGTCGATGTCGACGGCAAGTTCGACCGGCGCGGTTCTTCGCTGGAGGAGGAAATCGACGTGCCCTTCCCCGAGGTTACCTTGAAGATCGCCATCACGACCGATGCGGATGACGCATCGATCGAAAAGGTTAAAACCGATCTTGCGAAGTTTTGTCCCATATCGAAGGTAATTCGCCAGTCGGGCACCGTAATCAACGAAATTTGGACGGTTACGCGACCGTGACTTTATGCCTCGGGCAATAAACGCAGCGAGAATACGTACGACCGGCGGTCCAACAGCCGGCGCATTTGAATAGGACGGTCGGCAGACCATCGCGGATCCGCCCTCAACTAAAAAAGAAAAGGGAGGACATAACTATGAGACATTTACTGATCGCCGGATTAGTCGTTTCCAGCGTTTCCCTGGCCGGTGCCGCCGCGGCACAGAACGTCACCATTCTGGGCGGTGGCGTGAAAGGGCAGCCGTATCAATTTGCCGTGGGGATCAGCAAAATCCTCAAGGAAAAAGCGGGTATCAACGCGACGCCGCAATCCGCCAAGGGCATGGTGGCGCAGGCGCGTATCCTGGCGAAAGGGCAGGCGCAGTTCGCCTGGGGGCTCGGCGGACCGGTCGGCGCCTGGGCCTATAAGGGTCAGCGGCGTTTCGAAAAGGAAGGGCCGAAGAAAAATCTTCGTGCCGTGCTGTCCTATCCTTTCGGCATGTTCCAGTGGCTGACGCTCGCCGACTCCGGCATCAAGTCATTGAAAGACTTGAAAGGGAAACGCGTTTCCGTTGGGTCCGCGGCCAGCACGACACAGACCTTTGCGCGATTCTTCCTGCCGGCGCACGGTTTGAATAAGGGGGATTACAAGGAACTCACGCCCGGATTCAGCGGCGGTTTCGGGTCGCTGCGGGACAAGGCGGCGGATGCGCATCTGACCATGGGCCTGCCGCCGATGAGCGCGGTGCAGGAACTGGTTGCCTTGAAGAAGGTACGGCTTGTGGATATGGACGCGTCCGCGGTCAAAGCGGTGGTCAAGGAATATGGCCCCGGATTGAGCGCGGTCAAAATCGCCGCGGGTACCTATGGCAAGAACCAGGTCAATTCCGACGCCGTGAACACCGTCTTCATCTATTTCGGATTTTCCACCAGCGCGGACGTTCCCGCCGACGTGGTCTACAAGGTGACCAAGACGCTGTTCGAGAATTTGAAGGAATTTCACGGTACGGCGAAGGCGGCGAAGAACGTGACGCTCAAAGCGGCCTGCGGCGGATTGTCCTTCCCTCTGCATGAGGGGGCGAAGCGGTATTTCAAGGAAATCGGCAAGGCCGATTGCGGTTAGCCTGTTTCGCATCTCCCGGCACCCGATCCTGTCGGCCGGCCCGGCGTTTCTGCGGAGACGGTGGGCCGGCTGCCGCGAGGTCTGACCCTTGGACACCTATCTGACAATTCGGGCGCGCGTTTGCCTGTTGCTTTCGCTGGCGGTATGCGGCTTCGAACTCTACACAATCGGATTTGGCATTTTGTCGCCGATGGCCCAGCGGGTCACGCTTCTGCTGTTCTCCAGCGTTCTGGTATTTCTCCTGTTCCCGACGGCGGATTGGCCGGAGCGCGCGCAACTCGGCCGGTCGAAACGCATTCTGGCCATTACCTGGGACGTCTTGCTGATCGGCATTGCGCTGGTCACCTGCCTGTTCCTCATTCTTGAAGAAGACGCGCTCGCGGATCGCAGCGGTGCCGAGACGACGCTCGACCTGATCATGGCCGCGGCCGGGCCGTTCATGTTGCTCGAAATGGTGCGCCGCGCGGTGGGACGGGCGTTATTCCTGATCGCCTTGGTGGTGATCGTGTACGCCTATTTCGGTGATCTTATTCTGGTATTGCTGGCGCTCGGCTCGATGCTCGAATTGCTGCGGCGGTTCGCATCGCCGAAGGTCGCGCTTGCTGCGTTCGCGGTGCTGGTCCTCTCGCTGATCAGTCCGGATATACGCGGGCTGCTGGACCCGTCGATTTATCCATATCGCGGCGTTAGCCATGAGCGCATGGCGGCATACCTCTGGCTGACCTCGGAGGGAACGTTCGGGACCATCGCCGCGATCATGAGC
>JAOTYV010000351.1 GCA_029861675.1 Alphaproteobacteria bacterium | reverse complement strand
GCATCGACCGCTTCCGGATCGACCACGTCGCGCACTTTCGCTTCGAGCGCCGTTGCGGTTTCACCGCCCTCGCCCGATAAAATCCTGTCGCGCGTTTCTGTTGGATCGGCCGCGAGATCAAACAGTTGATTCGGCATGTTCACGTGATAGATCAGCTTATCCGACCCGTCGCGCAGCAGGTAGCTGCCGGTCTTCGACGACTGCGCATGGAATTCGGCGAAGGCGATGCGCCGCTCCTCGTTGCCGTTGATGGCCGGCCATAACGAGCGGCCGGGCAGGTCCGCATCCTCCCCCGCCAACGCGCAGCCCATCGCCTCGACGATGGTCGGGAACAAATCCACATGCATCGCGATTTGGTCGACCACATGCGCCTTCGGCACCTCCGGTCCCGCCATCAGGAGCGGCACGCCGATCGAATGCTCGTACAGTATCGACTTGCCGAACAGGCCGTGATTGCCCGCCGCCTCGCCATGGTCGCTGGTGTACAGAATGCGCGTGCTGTCGAGCAGTCCGAGCCCTTCCGCCTCCGCCATCACCCGGCCGATATGCTCGTCCGTATGGGTGACCAGACCGCAGTAGCCGGCGACCGTGCGGCGTACATATTCCTCGTCCACCGGTTCCTCGAACCCGTCGACCCGGCGAATATGGGCGACCGCCGGATGGTCGGGCCGTTCCTGCGCCGAGAATTGCACCGGCAGGGGCATGTGTTCCGGCGGATAAAGATCGTAGAGCCGCTTCGGAATGGCGAAGGGCGGATGCGGGCTGGCGTAGGACACCAGCAGGATCCACGGCTTGTCCTGCTTCGCGCCATGATCGCGCAGCCAGGCGATGGCGTTGGTCGTCACTGTCTCGTCATAACGCTGGTAATCCGCTTCGCCGACTCCGGACTTGTCGTACATCGCGCGCGGCCCCTGGCGCGGCGGCACACCGTCCTCCGTCGCGCGCAGCAAGCCGACGAGCGCGCCCTTGCCCTCGATGATGTGCATCGGCACGATTTCTTCGCTGAAGCCGTTGTCGTTTTCGCCCGACTGGAAATGCAGCTTGCCGACAGCCGTCACCGTGTGCCCCTGATCGCGCACCCGCCCGTGCCAGGTCGGGACCGTGCCGTCATAGGCCAACGCATTGTCCCAATAGCCGGTCTGATGCGGAAAGCGGCCGCAGGCGAGCGCCGCCCGCGACGGGCAGCAGAGCGGGCTGGTCGCATAGGCGTTGGCGAACCGCACGCCGCGCGCCGCGATCCTGTCGAGCGTCGGCGTCCGCACCACCGGGTGCCCCGCCGCGCCGAGCAGGTCGCGGGTGTGGTTGTCGGACAGGAAGAAGATCATGTTGGTTGCTGCGACCATGATGGTGTTTCTCTCCAAAGTGACGATCCGGATTCCATCGCGTGCGGGTGCGCCGCCTTGCGCTTTCTCCACAGACCGGAAAATATCATACGATAAGAAGAACGATACCAGAGGACGGGAGAACACCCCATGGATTTACGGCTAACCGGCAAACGCTGCCTGATCACCGGCGCGAGCCAGGGCATCGGCAAGGGCACCGCGCGGATCATGGCGGCCGAAGGCTGCAAGGTCGCGATACTCGCGCGGCGGACGGATCTGCTGAACGATCTGGCGGACGATATCGCGGCGACGGGTGTCGAGCGTCCCATCGTGATCTCCGAGGACATCACGGCGCAAGGCGCGCCGCAGGTTATCCGGGAGCAGGTCTACGATGCGTTCGGCGGGCTCGACATCCTGATCAACAGCGCCGGCGGCTCGCGGCCGATCCCGTGGGATTCGCCCGACGATGTCTGGTACGAAGGCATGACGCTCAATTTCGAAATGCTGCGGCGGGTCACCATGGCTTTCCTGCACGACATGCGGGCGCAGAAATGGGGCCGCGTCATCAACATCACCGGGTCGAGCGAACCGCGCGGCGTCAATGTCGCGAACGCGGCGAAGGGCGCGGTGCATCTGTGGTCGAAGGGCCTGTCGCGGGAAGTCGGCGGCGACGGCATCACCGTCAATTGCCTGCCGCCGGGCCGCATCAACAGCGAACAGATCCTCACCAAGGTGCATCCCGATCCGGTCGAGCGCGAGGCCTTCGCGAAAGAAAACATTCCGGCCGGCTATTTCGGCGAGCCCGAGGATATGGGCAACCTGATCGCCTTCCTCTCGTCTCCGCTCGCCCGCTACATCAATGGCGAGGTCATCCATGTCGACGGCGGCCTGCGCCGGTTCGCGTTGTAGGAGTCCCGGCGGCGGCACCGGCACGATCGCCGGCGCGCAACGAATACGAGGACATGATGGATAGCACCGATCTCTGTTTTCTCCCGGCAACCGACGCCGCCAGGCTGATCCGCGACAAGCAATTGTCGCCGGTGGAGCTGATGCAGGCGGTTCTCGGCCGAATCGAAAAACTGGAACCGGAACTCAACGCCTTCGCCACGCTCGCCGCCGACGCCGCAATGGACGGCGCGAAAGCGGCGGATGCCGCGGTGTCGGCGGGCGGTACGCTTGGGCCGCTGCATGGCGTGCCGGTGACGATCAAGGATCTCGCGGCCGCCGAGGGCTTGCCGCTGGAACGCGGGTCGCACATCGAGAAGGGCAGGATCGCGGATTTCGACACGCCGTTCGTCGCACGGCTTAAGGACGCCGGCGCAATCCCGCTCGGCAAGACCACCACCTCCGAGTTCGGTTGGAAGGGCGTCAGCCAAAGCCCGTTGACCGGTATCACCCACAATCCGTGGAAGCGGGGCTTCAACGCGGGTGCTTCGTCGGCCGGGGCCGGGGCCGGGGCGGCGGCGGGATACGGGCCGCTGCACCAGGGGTCGGACGGAGCCGGATCGATTCGCATGCCGTCGCATTTCTGCGGCGTGTTCGGCATCAAACCGTCCTACGGCCGGGTTCCGAACGGCCCGATCAGCAACAACGACCAGACATCGCATAACGGGCCGATGACACGCACGGTCGCGGATTCCGCACTCATGCTGAAGGTGATGGCGGGACCGGCGCCGCTCGACCACTACAGCCTCGAAGCGCCACCGGCGGACTATCCGGCACTGCTGTCCGGCGGCATGAAGGGATTGCGCGTGGCCTACAGCCCCGATCTCGGGCACGCACGGGTCGATCCCGAAATCGCCGACCTGGTCAAAAACGCCGCCGCCGCATTCGAGACCCTCGGCGCCGATGTCGAGGAGGTCACCCCCGCTTGGGGACCGGATGGGCCCGACCTCATCCGTTTCTTCTGGGCGGCGCACGAGCTGGCTTATGTGAAATTCCTCGACGAATGGAGAGCCAAGATGGATCCGGGGCTGGTCGCCTGCATCCGTTCGGCCGAAAACCATTCGGTGCAGACCTATCTGGAGTACCGCCAGCGCAAGCTCGACTATGTCCGCGCAATTCACCACTGGTTCGAGGATTGGGATTTGCTGCTGACGCCCGCGGCATCGGTCGCCGCCTTCCCGGCCGGGCGGCTGCAGCCGGAACACTGGCCGGAACATCCGTGGGATTGGGTGTCCTGGGCGGAATTCTCCTATCCCTTCAACATGAGCCACAATCCGGCGGCCAGCATCCCCTGCGGATTCACCACGGACGGCCTGCCGGTCGGCTTGCAGGTCGTCGGCCGGCGGCTCGACGATCTCGGCGTGCTGCGCGCGGCGGCCGCCTTCGAGGCGGCGCGGCCCTGGGCCGACAAGCGGCCGTTGGTTTAAGCGGCGGCGCGGCGGCGGCCCGACCGATGATCCGGATTACCGAGGCAATCGTCCTGTCCGAAAGCGAGTTGGAGGAGCGGTTCATCCGCGCACCCGGCCCGGGTGGGCAGAACGTCAACAAGGTGGCGTCGGCGGTGCAATTGCGCTTCGACGCCGTCAACAGCCCGGCCCTGTCGCCGGCGCTGCGAAGCCGTCTTGCCGAAATGGCGGGCAGCCGCATGACGCGGGACGGCGTGATCGTGATCAGCGCGAGCCGCTTCCGCCAACAGGAGCGCAACCGTCAGGACGCGCGCAATCGATTGATCGCGCTGATCCGCGAGGCCGCGACGCCGCCCAAGCCGCGCCGGGCCACCCGGACCCCGGCCGGCGCCAAGCGGCGGCGCCTCACCGCCAAACGGCAGAAGAGTGCGATCAAGAAGACACGGGGCAAGGTGACCGACCGGGACTAGAACAAATCCCGAGCGAACCGAAACGGTTCGCGACGACGCATTTGCGTAAAAACAAAGAGAGTGACCATTTCACTTGAGTCACTTTAAGCACGAAATGGTCTGGCCGGGCCCATTCCCGTCGCCGGCTCAATACGGAACCGAGCCCTCAATGGTGCAGCGCTGCATGAGTCGGCGCAGCGGCGGTTGGTAATCGAATGTCGCCTTGTGCTGAACCGCGCAATTGTCCCAAATCAGCAGATCGCCGAGACGCCAGTTATGCGCGTGGATAAACGCGGGCTGCACCAGATGCTCACAGAGCTGCCGCAGCAGTGCGGCGCTTTCCACTTCGGGGAGACCGACGATATTCC
>JAOTYV010000350.1 GCA_029861675.1 Alphaproteobacteria bacterium | reverse complement strand
CAGGGCGAAGACATCGGCCTGCTCGCGGCTAATCTGGAAGTCCTGCGCCACATTGTCGGCGGTTTTCGGCATCGCCCAGTCGCCGAAGTCCTTTTCGATCTTCGGGTTCGGGAAGCGCGACCCGATGGTGCTGTCGAAGACGTTGAAGTTACGCCCGAACGGCGCTTCCGACTTGCCGACCACGAAAGGCGCGCGGCTCATGCTTTCGACGCCGCCCGCGATGAACAGGTCGCCTTCGCCAACGGTCACCGAATGGGCCGCGGCAACGACCGCGCTCAGCCCGCTCGCGCAATTGCGCTGCAGCACCTGGCCGGGAACGCTCTCGGGCACCCCGGCGACCAGCAGCGCATGGCGCGCCACGCACCGCGCGTCCTCGCCACCCTGATTGGCGCACCCGACGATGACGTCGTCGATGTCTTCCGCCTTGAAGGGCGCCTCTTCGACAACCTTGCGAATAACACCGCCCAACATATCGTCGGGACGGACCGGGGCCAGCTCGCCGCCATAGCGGCCGAATGGGGTACGCTTACCTTCATACATATATGCATCAAGCATGATGATTTCCTTCAGATTTCAGTCGTTAAAAGAGAAATGCCCAGCATCGCGCGGCGGCGCAACCACGGGCTCGCACGATAGCGCGGATCGCCATAGAACCGGTAGAGGGAATCCAGGATGCGGAGAACATTCCGCGGTCCCAGGACTTCGCCGAATTGCAGCGGCCCATTCGGGAAGTTGAGGCCGAGCACCACCGCCTTGTCGATATCCTCCGGCGAGGCGGTGCCGAATTGCGCGATCTGGCAGCCGATGTTGCAGATCGTCGAGAAGACGCGCTGCCCGACAAACGCCGGGCAATCGCGGATGACCGTCGCGGGCACGCCGTCCCGGGTCAGCAACCCATGCGCCGCATCGCGAAACTCCATTTTGGTCGCCGGGTTGGTGGCGATCGTGCGCCGGGTCTTGAGCCCGACCAGCGTATCGACGCCGAGCGTCCGTTCCGGATCCAGCCCCTGCGCCACCGCCGCGGTGGTTACGTCGTCGCCGATGGGTGTGACCAGGATCAGCGAGTCCGAAGCCGGCGTGTCGCCCCGGTCGAGCGGCGCGCCCGCCGACTGCACGATATCGGTGAGCGCCCGGTGGCCTTCCGGTTCGACGGCGCTGACCCAGACCTTGCGGCCGTCATAGTCGGGCGCCGGCGCTTCGTCCGGCGTCACCTGCTTGCCGTCCTTGTATTCGTAATAGCCCTTGCCCACCTTGCGGCCGAGAATGCCCGCTTCGTAGCGCGCGCGCATGATGTAGGACGGGCGGAACCGCGGCTCCTGGTAATACTGGTTGTAGATCAGCTCGGTCGCCGGATGGGTGACGTCCAGCGCCGTCAGGTCGAGCAATTCGAACGGTCCCATGCGAAAGCCCGCGCCCTCGCGGAGAATGCGGTCGAAATCAACATAATCGCCGACACCTTCCGCCTGGATATGCTGGGATTCGATGTTGTATCCGCGCCCCACCTGATTGACCAGGAAGCCCGGCACATCGTTCAGCCGCACCGGCTCGCGGGTCATCCGCTTGGCCAGGATCATCAGCGCATCGCCGACCCAGCTCTCCGTCAGCACGCCGTCGATCACCTCGACCAGGCGCATCAGCGGCACCGGATTGAAGAAATGGAAGCCGGCGACCCGTTGCGGCCGCTTGCAGGCCGAGGCGATGGTCGTCACCGACAGCGAGGACGTGTTGGTGGCGATGATCGCATCTTCGGCAACGACGTCTTCGAGCTGGCCGAAGATCTTCTTCTTCAGATCCAGATTTTCCGTCGCCGCCTCGATCACCACCTCGCAGGGCGCAAGCTCTTTCTGATCGGTCACCGTCTGCAGCCGGCCCATCGCCGCCTTGACCTCATCCTCGGTCATGCGGCCTTTTTCGGCGGCGCGGCCCAGCATGTTCTCGATAAACGCCGCCGCCTCCGCCATCTGGTCGGCATTGACGTCGAACAGGCGCACGCTGACACCGCCGGTCACCGCTACCTGGGCAATACCGCGCCCCATCGCCCCGGCGCCGACAACGCCGATCAAAAGGTCTTGCTTACTGGCGTCTACGGACACGCATGCTCTCCTGTATTCTTGTTATTCGACAGCCCCGGCGCGGCCAAAAATTGGCGCCCTCTGGGGGTCATTGTCGTTGACAAATAATCCGGTGTGCCGGCCCGCACCGGCGGCGCGATATTGGCCCAACAGGCAAGGCCGCGCAAGCCCAACGGGCGGAAATGCAGCGCCAACGTTGCGCCGACCCCTTAATGTGTATAATATGGTAATTTATACACATTAAGGGGTTTCACATGAGAACGAACGTCGTGATCGACGATGCCTTGATGGATAAGGCCCTGAAAGTTTCCGGCCTGAAAACCAAGCGCCAGGCGATCGAGGAAGGCCTCCGCCTGCTGGTACGGACACGCCAGCAATCGAAAATCCGGCGCTTGCGCGGCGCACTCGAATGGGATGGCTCGCTCGACGATATGCGGCGGGATCGATGATCCTTGTCGATTCATCGGTCTGGATCGACTACTTCAACGGCGTCTCGACACGCGAATCGGAACTGCTGGACAGCCATCTCGGAACGGAGCCGTTGCTGACAGGCGACCTGATCCTGACCGAGGTCTTGCAAGGTTTCCGCAGCGATCGGGATTTCCGCAGCGCCAAGGCAGCGCTTGAAACGCTGATCTTCGAGCCGATGGTCGGCCACGATATCGCGGTCGCCAGCGCCCGGAACTACCGGAAGCTTCGTGAGAGAGGCATTACCGTGCGCAAGACAATCGACGTGCTTATCGCGACATTCTGCATCGCGGGCGGCCACCGGCTCCTGCACAGTGATAGGGACTTCACCCTCATGGCGGCGCCATTGAGGCTACAAACGATTTGATTTTCCGCTTGAAGAAGGTCACGCCCATGAACACTCCCGTCAGCGACGACGATTTTCGCCAGTTTCTCGATTCCGTGCGCCGCTTCACCCGCGAAAAACTGATCCCCGCGGAGCGCCAAGTGGAAGCGGAAGACGTGGTGCCCGAAGACATCGTCGCGGAGATGCGCCGGCTCGGCCTGTTCGGCATGACGATCCCGCAGGAATACGGCGGGCTCGGCCTGACGATGGAGCAGCAATGCCGGGCGACGATCGAGTTCACCCAGGCGTCCAGCGTCTTTCGCGCGCGGTTTTCCACCACGCTCGGCCTGTCGTCGCAGGCGATCCTGCATAACGGCACCAAGGAACAGTGCGACGCCTGGTTGCCCAAACTGGCTTCGGGCGAGGCCACCGCCTCCTTCGCGCTGACCGAGCCGGAGGCCGGATCGGATGCGGGCGCGCTGAAGACGCGCGCCGCGCGCGACGGCAACGGCTACGTCATCAACGGCCAGAAATGCTACATCACCAACGCGCCCGAGGCGGACGTCTTCATCGTCATGGCGCGGACCGACCCGGCGAGCACCGGGGCCAAGGGCATCTCCGCCTTCATCGTGCCGGCCGACACGCCCGGCATCGAGGTCGCGCCGCATGACCGCAAGCTCGGCCAGCACGGGTCGCACACCGCGCAAATCTTCTTCGACGACTGCCGGGTCGCGGGATCGGCGTTGCTCGGCGGCGAGGAAGGCCAGGGCTTCAAGAACGCCATGGCGGGCATCAACACCGCCCGCATGCACGTCGCCGCCACCTGCGTCGGCCAGGCGGTTCGGCTGATCGAGCTCTCGGTCGGCTACGCGGTGCAGCGGGAGCAGTTCGGCCACCCGATCGCCGAATTTCAGGCGGTCCAGCATATGCTGGCGGAAAGCCATACCGAATCGCTGGCCGCCCGTTCCATGGTGATGGAAACGGCGCGGCGTATCGACGCGGGCGAACGGCCGCTCGCCGACATGTCGGCGTGCAAGCTGTTCGCGTCCGAAATGGTCTGCCGCGTCGCCGACCGCGCGGTGCAGGTGCACGGCGGCGCCGGCTACATGGCCGCCTTCGACGTGGAACGCCTCTACCGCGACGTCCGCCTGTTCCGCATTTTCGAGGGCACGTCGGAAATCCACCGCAACGTCATCGCGCGGCATATGCTGAGGGAGGCGGCGCAGTAAAATATACCAAGTGTCATTCCGGACGGCGCGAAGCGGCGATCCGGAATCCAGGCGGTACCGACGCCATGGATTCCCGCCTACGCGGGAATGACCTGATATTTTGGACACGCCTAGGTGGTCCTACATTCCCCTTACCCGACCTTCTCCATGTCGAGCGGATCGCCCGGCACCGGGGTGTAGGAGAACGCGCCGCGATCGCGCACCGCGTCGACGCCGCCATGACGTTCCGCATGCGCCAACTGTTCCGCCTTGGCGCGCGCATCGACCGCTTCCGGATCGACCACGTCGCGCAGTTTCGCTTCGAGCGCCGTTGCGGTTTCACCGCCCTCGCCCGATAAAATCCTGTCGCGCGTTTCTGTTGGATCGGCCGCGAGATCAAACAGTTGATTCGGCATGTTCACGTGATAGATCAGCTTATC
>JAOTYV010000349.1 GCA_029861675.1 Alphaproteobacteria bacterium | reverse complement strand
GGCAGGCCAACAACGAAACGATTAAACGGTGTCGGCGACTCAACAGTTGCATGACAGTGTCCTCCGCGGTCGTTCGGCGGGCGGAAAAACGCGCCGGCCAACCAGCATCAATGTATTTCGCAGGCACCGTTTCCCGGGTCCGCGCTCCTCCGCTATGGTAGCGCCAGAATCGTTCCCATCAATCCAACGCGGGAGAATCGTTCCATGGAAAACCCAATGAGTCTAGAAGACCGTGTCGTCATTGTAACCGGCGCGGCGCAGGGAATCGGCCGTGCCGTTGCGCTCAAGGCCGCCGGGCTCGGCGCGACAGTGGCTCTGGTCGATCTGAACGAGAGCGGCGTGGGTGAAACCGCCTCGATGATCGATGGGCAAAATGCGGTCTATATCGGCAGCGTGGCCGAGCCGGCTTTCGTGCAGGAGACGGTCGATGCGGTGGTGTCTAAGTTCGGCCGGGTCAACGGGCTCTACAACAATGCGGGCATCATCCGCACGGCGATGGCGCACAAGATGTCCCTGGCGGACTGGCAGGCGGTGATCGACGTCAATCTCAGCGGTGTTTTCTACGTCCTGCAAGCCGTGGGCCGGCATTTCCTCGACCGTATGAATGAGGGCGACGAAAGCCCTGGCCGGATCGTCAATACGTCGTCCGTGGCCGGACGGCGCGGGACAATCGGACAGATCAACTATGGCGCCGCCAAATCCGGTGTTCTCGGGATCACCATGAGCGCGGCGCGCGAATGGGCGAAGTACGGCATCAACGTCAACAGCGTGTGTTTCGGTACGGTCGAGACGCCGATGACCGAAGTCGTCCGGGGCCCAAAATTCATCGAACGCACGATGGCGCGAATTCCGATGGGCCGCATCGCCACGCCGGACGAAGTGGCGGGGCCGGTATGTTTTCTGCTGACCGATACGGCGAGCTATATCACCGGTCAGCACCTCAACATCTGCGGCGGGTCGCAGATCGGTTTCTAGCAATCCTGGTGCGGCAAGGGCGCGCCTAAAAGGGCGTCCCTTGATTTGTCTGTCCCACGCGGCGATATGACGGAGGCGGGCGGACGAAAACCGAAATGTGGCGCCCTTAATCAACCCCAGGAGCCACTGCATGCAGGCGCTAGCGATAACACCAATCTATGCCGGCATCCTCGCCCTGCTGTATTTATTCCTAGCGGCATCGGTCATTCGCCAACGCCGCCGCCGTGGCATCTCCGTCGGCGATGGCGGTGATGCGGCTTTCATGCGCATCATCCGGGCGCATGGCAATTTTGCGGAATACGTACCCATTACCTTGATACTGATGGCTTTCGCGGAATTGCTAGGCACCAAGGAGCTCGTGCTGCATGTCATCGGCGGCCTGTTGCTGACCGGGCGGCTCAGCCATGCCTGGTGCTTCCTGTTCACGACGCGCAATCTCCGGGCACGGGTCGCGGGCATGGTCCTGACGTTCTCGTCCATCGCCATCGGCGCCATTGCCTGTCTGTGGGTGAGTTTGATTGCCTAAACCTCCGCTATGGCGGGTGGATTATAAAACGCATTAATATCAATCAGTTAAGATTCTGGGTCTGCCGGGGCTAATTGAAGTATTCATTGTCCTATTTATTGAGTAGTACTTTTGGGATGTTTCTCGAAACTAACCTACCCACCTGTATTACTTAAAACCTACCCAAAATAGACCGGGTCATTGTCGAGAAACAAAATAAAATACAAGAAATAACAAACGTATTTCCGGCGCGACAAGCCCGGGCGAGGTAGTGCGGAAAATGGATGAAATTACAGTTTACCTTGTAGGAGGTACCACGGCCACGCGAGGAGAGCTCAGCCTCGTGCTCAACATGGCCAATTTCAAGGTCGAGGGCGGCTTTGACGATCCCTCCGCGTGCTGGGCCGCGGCTACGCGCGATCCGGATCTGGTATTGATCCTGATGACCCAGGAGACGTCGGCGGAGGATCGGTCCAACGATCCGCGCGTGCTGCTGCGCGAACTTCGGCAGGTCTTCCCGACAACACGTTTGGCGATCGTTACTTCGGACTCGTCCAAGGTGTTGCAGCAGACCTGTATCGATGCGGGCGCCGACGCATTCTTGCCGCTTTCCATGCCGGCGGATGCGTTTTGCCAGTCCCTGCGTGTGATCACCCTGGGACAGAACGTCTTTGCCGCGGGAATTCGGCCGGCGTGGCAGCGCCGGCAGGTGCAAATGCTGATGCAGTCGGCGTCCCGAAAGAAGGAACGGCGCGTCGCGACGCGCAAACGGACCCTGATCAAGGCGCAGTTGGTATTCAACGACAGGAATTGCCAAATGGATTGCACGGTGCTCGACATTTCCGAGACCGGCGCGAAAATCCGCCCGTCCGATCTGTCCAGCCTGCCGGCGCGGTTCGAGCTCAGGATTCATTTCGGCAGAACCCACACTTGTGAAGTCGTGCGCCGGTCGGCGAACTATCTCGGGGTGCGTTTCCTCGATGCGGAAAATGCGGCCGGCGAAACGCTGCCGAGTTGGAAGCGTTTCGCCACGATGGATATATCGACTCCGGTTGAAGCGCCAGCGGGAACACTGTCCGCCCTTTTGTAGGCGGCGTCCCGGCATGGCGTTAGGGCGCATGTGGACGGCAACGGCGCGCTCACAACCAATGATTTGGGATAGGGACGTTGGAAATCCGTGATTTATACAAATCCGTGAGCATGCGGCCGGATTTTCGGATGCTCGCCGCGTTGGTCGAGCATTGGCGGCGAAGCACCGGCGGCAAGGATTTGCCGTCACGTGCCGATCTTGACCTCGCCGCTTTAGGGCCCTTGCTCGGCCATATTTTCCTGATCGATGTCAGCCCGACGCCGTTTCGTTTCAGCGTTCGCGAAATTGGGGCGAAGATACATGAGACATTCGGCCGGTGTTATGCCGGATACAACATCGACGATCCGGAGGCGGCGTATTTCGAGCCTGACAACGTCGCAGACTATATGTGCGCGGTGAACAACATGCGGCCGCATTTTACCTGCGGCCAGGCCCGGTCGAATTCGGGTTCGCAGATAAATTACATGCGGCTGCTGCTGCCGCTGTCGTCCGACGGTGTTGCGGTTGACATGATTTTGGGAGGCGTCGTCACGTCGATGGCGGCCGCGCCCAGCGGCTCGGACGACCAATTCCTGGAGAACGCCGCGGAACACCTGGTCGCGATCGCGAGCTAGACCATTTCTTGTTTAGATTGACTCAAGTGAAATGGTCTATCTCTTTGACTTTACGCAAATACGTCGTCGCGAACCGTTTCGGTTCGCTCAGGATTTGCTCTAGGGCGCGGACCTTTCGCCGCGTTATCCGGTCATCAGATCCGATACCCGGTGCCGTCCGCTTTCTCGAGTTGCCGTAGAAGCGCATCCCACTCCGCGCCGACTTCGACATGCCCGCCCTTGCGGTACATATCGAGCCCTTGCTGAATGGTTTTCTGCTGCACCGCGTCGGAGAGCGGTTGAAGGGCCGCGCCGCCGGTCATCGCTGTGATTTGCAGCCGGCAGGCGTTCTCGATGCGGTACATCCAGACGAAGGCCTCACCCATGGTTTCACCGACGGTGAGCAGGCCGTGGTTGCGCAGGATCAGAACCCGCTTGTCGCCGAGATCGTTGACGATGCGGGGCCGTTCGACGGTGTCGGTCGCCGCCCCCTCGTAGTCGTGATAGGCGAGCCAGCCCATGACGGTCAGGGCCTTCTGACTGACCGGCAGCAGGCCGTCCTTTTGCATCGACACCGCGGTGCCGTAGCGGCTGTGGCTGTGCATCACGAAGTGCAGATGCGGCACCGCCATGTGGATCGCGCTGTGGATCACGAACCCGGCGAGGTTGGCGCCGTATTCGCTGTCCGACAGCACGTTGCCGTCGCTATCGACCTTGATCAGCGACGATGCGGTAATCTCGTCGAACAACAGGCCGAAGGGGTTGAGCAGGAAGGTATCGTCGGTGCCGGGTACCCGCGCCGAGATGTGCGTGTTGTTGAGGTCGGTCCAGCCCCATAGCGCGCACAGCCGGTACGCGGCGGCGAGATCGCAGCGGACCTTCCATTCCGCATCAGAGATACCGGCGGGGATCGTCTCATTCTGGGGGTCGACCGCGGTGACGGACATGATGGGGGTTTCCTGTTGGAACGGGTTGATCGCCGAAATGTTCGCATAATGCCCGCCGTTGGGGAAGACCGTCCCGGGGTGGTTCGTGCCAGAGGCGTGCACCTTGCGGTCATTCGGTCCTGCCGTCGGTGAACGTCATCGGCCTTTGCGGTAGGCCTTATCGCGGAAATCGACCACGACACCGGCGCAGAACTTAGCCGACACCATCCAGCTACTGGAGACACGCAAATGGCGTGTCTTATTCATCCAGACGGATCGCTTTATTTTCGAGCCGAATTTCTCGAATTCCTCGGCGATATCCGGCTTCCCGTATTGATTTTTCATCGTGTCGCGCGTCGACTCGTATAAGTCGGCGCAATTTTTTGGCTCAGCTTTGTTTTGTCGACCTGCGGCAGCAGGCGGATCAG
>JAOTYV010000348.1 GCA_029861675.1 Alphaproteobacteria bacterium | reverse complement strand
CCGGACCGTATTTTTCGATGACCATCGGAAACTCGATTGCTAAATGCGGCGCGATCAGGGTTTCGTAGTAGTCCAGACCCGCAATCAGGATCATGCCGATGAAGATGAGCAGGTACCCGGTGAAACCTAAGTATCCGGTCCGCGCCATGGTGCGCGCATAAAACCCCGTCGTACCCAGCAGGCCGATAATCAGGGATGCAAGAAACCCGGCGTGAATGAAGAACCAGCTCTTCCCCGCAATTACCGCCGGTGGCATTTGATGGGGATGAGAGATGTAGGAAAGTCCAAGTAGCAATCCGCTCACCATCATGGCGACCGCGGCGAGCTGGTGAATCCTGAGTTCGGTCATCCTCAATTCTCCTGGCACTTGCGTGGTCCGCGGCGAATTTTGACCTGCCGCACTGAGGGTTTTGCACCCTTCCAGGCGTTGTTTCGGCAAAACCACGTATTGAAACAGTATCGGACACAGTGGGAACCTTTCAAACCGTCGCGGCTAAGTTATAGTCGCCCGGCGCGACGGCCTTGAAAGGATACCAATGAAGCCTATGAATTCGCTTGTCCTGATGTCGGACGAGCACAATCCGAAGATCCTCGGCTGTTACGGTCATCCGATGGCGCAGACGCCGCATTTGGACCGGCTGGCCGAGGGAGGCGTCCGGTTCTCTTCCGCCTATTGCAATTCGCCGATCTGCATCCCGGCCCGGGCGACCTTCGCCACCGGGCAATACATCAACCGGATCGGCTATTGGGACAATGGCGACCCCTATGAGGGGTCGGTGCCGAGCTGGCATCACCGGTTGCGCGGCGCAGGCCACCGGGTCGAGTCGATCGGCAAGCTGCACTTCCGCAGCACGGATGACGACAACGGCTTCACCGAGGAACGCATCCCGCTGCACGTGGTCGAAGGGCTCGGCGACCTGATGGGGCTGGTGCGGGAAGACCTGCCGGTGCGCGGCGGTTCGTACAAGATCGCGAAATCCGCAAAACCGGGCGAAAGCGAATACACCGAATACGACCGCAACATCACGACGGAAGCGGTGCGATGGCTGCGCGAGGAAGCATCCCGGAGCGGCGACGCGCCCTGGACGCTGTTCGTGTCCTGGGTCTGTCCGCATTTTCCGCTGACTGCGCCGCAGGAATTCTTCGACCTCTATCCCCTCGACCGCGTCCCCTGGCCGAAACAATACGGCAAAGCCGACCGGCCGGCGCATCCCTACCTGCGCGATTACGCCGGCAGCCTTACCTACGATGATTATTTCGACGAGGAGACGGTGCGCGTCGCGATTGCCGCCTATTACGGCCTGTGCAGTTTCCTCGACGACAATATCGGCCAGGTGCTGGCCGCGCTGGCGGATGCCGGTCTCGCCGACGACACGCGCGTCCTCTACACCAGCGACCATGGCGATAATCTCGGCAGCCGCGGCCTGTGGGGTAAATCCACCATGTATGAGGAGACGGCGGCGGTGCCGCTGATCATGGCCGGACCGGACATTCCGAAAGGACAAGTCTGCGACACGCCGGTCAGCCATGTCGATTGCTACCCGACCTTTCTCGAATGCAACGGCGTCACCGTGACCGAGGCGGAGCAGGCCTATCCCGGCGTCTCGCTCTACGACATCATCGACGGAGCGACGCCGCGCCGGAACGTCTTCTCGGAGTACCATGCGATGGGCTCGACGACGGGTGCGTTCATGATCCGCCATGGGCGATACAAGTTCGTGTACTATCCGAAATACGCGCCGCAACTCTATGATCTGGAAACGGATCCCGAAGAACTGCGCGATCTCGGTGAGGACCCGGCCTTCGCCGATGTGCGGGCGGAGTGCGAGCGGCTGTTGCGCGCGATTTGCGATCCGGAAGAGGTCGATGCCCGCGCCAAACGCCGGCAATCGGAACAGCTCGAAAAGCATGGCGGGCGGGACGCGGTGATCGCGCGGGGCGACCTCGGCTATTCGCCGCCGCCGGGCTACGCCGCCGACTTCCGTTAGAGCCGCAGCATGATCGACGCGCGCTGCCTCCTTCGCAATATGCTGCAGGCGGCAATCGACTCCGCCCAACCTGCACTGTGCGTGCCGCCGCATCTGCCCGCGCCGCCCGTCGGCCGGACCATCGTGATCGGTGCCGGCAAGGCGTCGGCCGCGATGGCGCGCGCGGTCGAGACGGCATGGGACGGTCCGTTGGAGGGACTGGTGGTCACCCAACACGGATATGGGGTGGCGTGCGAGCGGATTGAGATTGTCGAGGCCAGCCATCCGGTGCCCGATGCGGCCGGCGAGGCGGCGGCGGGGCGCATTCTCGACCTTGCAGCCGGCGCGGGTGCGGACGATCTGGTGCTGTGCCTGATATCCGGCGGCGGATCGGCGCTGATGCCGCTGCCGGCGGTGGGGCTCGGCCTGGACGACAAGCAGGCGGTAAACCGGGCGCTGTTGCGATCGGGCGCGGATATCGGCGAGATGAATTGCGTGCGCAAGCACCTCTCCGCCATCAAGGGCGGGCGGCTCGCCGCGGCGGCCGCCCCGGCACGGCTGGTCACGCTGTTGATTTCGGACGTTCCCGGCGACGACCCGTCGGTGATCGCATCGGGGCCGACGGTCGCCGATCCGACCACCACGGCGGATGCCTTGGCGATCTTGAACAAATACGGCATCGCCGATCCGGCGGCCGCGCTCGGCCACCTGCGGGACGGCCGGGACGAGACGCCGAAGCCGGGCGATCCGCGCCTCGCCGGCGCGGAGAATATTCTGGTGGCGACGCCGCAAATGGCGTTGGACGCGGCGGCGGCGGTCGCGAAAGCCGCCGGCGTGACGCCGGTGATCCTGGGCGACGCGATCGAGGGCGAGGCGCGCGACGTCGCCGAGGCGCAGGCCGGGGCCGCCCGCCAGACCGCGCAGGGCGGCGAACCGGCGCCGCCGGTGGTCCTGCTATCCGGGGGAGAGACCACCGTGACGGTGCGGGGCAATGGCCGCGGCGGCCGCAACGCGGAGTACCTTCTGGCGCTGGCGCTGGCGCTCGATGGTCATCCGGGTATCACCGCGCTGGCCGCCGATACGGATGGGGTCGATGGGACCGAAGACAACGCCGGCGCCTATGTCACGCCCGACACGCTGCGGCGCGCGACGGCGGCGGGCGTCGATCCGAAGGCGCGGCTCGCGGACAATGACGGCTACGCGGTATTCGACGCGATCGGCGATTTGCTGGTTACCGGCCCGACCTTGACCAATGTGAATGACTTTCGCGCCATTCTTGTCCAATAATAGCTAAGATTCGCGCTCGTCCTGGAGGAGGCCGCCCCCATGATCTTTCGACAGCTCTTCGATCCGGAATCGTGCACCTATACCTACCTGCTGGCGAGCCGTCCGGGCGGCGAGGCGCTGCTCATCGATTCCGTCTTCGAACGGGTCGACCGCTACGTCCAGCTTTTGCAGGAGCTGGATCTGAGCCTCGTCAAGGTCGTCGATACCCATGTTCATGCGGATCATGTCACCGGCATGCGGGAACTGCGCGACCGCAAGAAATGCATCACCGTGATGGGGGCGGCGAGCCCGGTGGACGTGGTGTCCATGCGGGTCGATGACGGCGACACCATCGATATCGAAGGGCTGAGCCTGCGCGTGCTCTACACGCCGGGGCATACGGACGATTCATACAGTTTTCTGATGGACGACCGGGTGTTTACCGGCGATACGCTGCTGATCCGGGGTACCGGCCGCACCGATTTCCAGAACGGCAGCGCCCGCGACCAGTACGACTCCATCTTCAACAAGCTCCTGAAGCTGCCGGAGGACACGCTGGTCTACCCGGCGCACGACTACAAAGGCGATACGGTCAGCACGATTGCCGAGGAGAAAGCCTTCAATCCGCGGCTTCAGGTGTCGTCGGTCGATGAATATGCCGACATCATGGACAACCTCAACCTTGCCAACCCGAAGATGATGGATATCGCGGTGCCGGCGAACCTCAAGGTCGGCATCGAGCAAGGCGCCCAGGATCAAGCGGCCTGGGCACTCGACGCCAAGGATGTGCTCGCCTCGTGCACCTCGCCGGACTGTACCCTGATCGATCTGCGCGAGGATTCGGAGCGCGAGGAACACGGCTACATCCCGGGCTCGGTGCATGCGCCCTATACGCGGCTGGACCGGTTCATCAAGTCAGGCGGGATGCTGCGCGAGATGGCGGCCGCCACCGGCAAGCGGCTGATTTATTACTGCGCCTATGGTGAGCGGTCGGCGCTGGCGGTTGAAACCTCGCAGGCTATGGGGCTGGAGAACGTGTGCCATCTGGTCGGCGGGATCGATGCCTGGGAGAAAGCGGGCGGGCCGCTGGAGAGCGCCTGAGAAAATCGCGGCCCTAGACCAATTCTTGTTTAAACAGACTCAAGTGAAATGCTCTATCTCTTTGTTTTTACGCAAATACGTCGTCGCGAACCGTTTCGGTTCGCTCGGGGTTTGCGCTATTTCACGCACTCGATGACATAGGTGAAGACGCCTTCCTGCTTGTCTTCCTGGGCGTCCAGCAGCTTGT
>JAOTYV010000077.1 GCA_029861675.1 Alphaproteobacteria bacterium | reverse complement strand
AGGATCCCGAGCTTGGTTGGTTGACCGAAGCAATGCCGGGATCGATTCACTGCCGGCCCGATGGCGGCGACCACGGAAACTGGATCAAGCTGGGTTGGGCATTCAACGACACGCCATCGCAGGAATGTCTCGAACCCGTTTTGAACGACAACTTCCCGGAAATCGTCCTGCGCGGCGCGGCAAGGCTGAACCCGTCGCTCAAGTCCTATTACGGACATTTGCCGCGCAACATGACCCACTATGGCGGGTTTTATACGTTGACGGCGGAGAACTGGCCGCTTATCGGGCCGATGGGCGTGGACGGGGCATTCGTGGTCGGCGCCATGTCGGGCTTCGGGACCATGGCGGCCTGCGCAGCGGGCGAGCTTTGCACCAAATGGCTTCTCGGCGCCGACCTGCCGGACTATGCCGACGTTCTATCCCTTGGCCGCTACGACGATCATTCCCTGATGGCGGAGCTGTTCGCGCAAAAGAGCCGCGGGCTCCTGTAATCCGCGGTGACGCTTCATGCAGATCCAGGTTCCCTGACCGGTTGAATGTCCGCTGCTCCGGAATAAGCGGACCAAGATCGGCGTCCGTCTCACTTCGCTTCATAGCCAGAAACAGACATGCAAGGCCAAGTGGAATTGTTTCCCTATTTATCTGTCCAAATCCTCTATTTGATCATGACAGACATGCCGCGCCGATAAGCCGTATCCCTTGACCCGGCTCCAGAGCGACCGAGATAAATCACATACAAACAACAAATTTATCGGGAGGAGGACGGTACATGTTTGTTGATGAAATCCTGCAAAAAAGGGGCATGACGTTTTCACCATCCGTCCCACTGCGTCGGTGCGAGAAGCCGTGCAGCGATTAAGTCTCGAGAGGGTAGGTGGTCTCGTCGTCAGCGAGGACAGCGAGCGATTGCAAGGAATCATCTCCGAGTCCGAAATTATTCGTTCCTTGGCGCGTCACGGAGCGAATCTCCTAGACGAGCGGGTTAGCGATGTAATGATGCAATCGGTTTCCACCTGCGCTCCGGGCGACAAGCTTAAATCTGTCATGGCGGTGATGACGCAGAAACGGGTACGACACATGCCGGTGCTCGAGCGAGGAAGGCTATGTGGAATTGTAAGCATCGGAGATATCGTGAAACACCGGCTCGAAGACTTGGAATTGAAGGACGCGGTGATGCGCGACGCCTACATAATGCGAGGATCGTCGAATAGCCCTTGATCGAGCGGAAGGATTCGTTCAAAGCAACCAACGAGGCTGGTTACTACGCTAGGGTTCTATTGTGTTCAGTAAAAGCGGCAAATCTGTCGCTTTTGCCGCCGGACTATTTGGCAAGAAGGTAACGCACATGAAGTCCAAACGCCGCGCGAAGGGCAAAAACCGTGCCCGCGATTGGATGAGCTTGTGGCCACTCATACTAGCTGGGGCAGTTTTCGCCGCTCTCCTGTTCCTTCTGTCTTAGAAGAACTGTGAGATTGTGACGGAGTTGAAAGTTCAGGTTGTTCCTCGTCACGTGCTGGAACTTCTCGAAGCTAATCAGGAGCGGTGACGGCTCTCCCCTGCTGACGTTCCATGTCCGCTCCGACGCGAAGAGCGGTCAATCGGTTCATTCGAAACTGTCCATTGAAACCGGGCAAGACCACCGACGCGGACGTTGAGTGCGGTGGTTGGGATGCCCGCAACTGGGGGATAAGCGGACCTTACTAAGTGATAGCCGGAACATCCGGTCCTCGCCGATTGGCGGCGGTATCAAAGAAGCGTACAGGCTGCTGTAAACGCCGAGGCCTCGCTCGACGATGTCCGCCGCATGCAGCAAGAGCAACACCGCCAAAAATGATCGTGGATAGTGACAGCGACCGCCAGCTTGTAGACTGTACTCATTCGGCCGGGCGCGGTCGCGGTCTGTGCGCACTCTTCATGGTACTTGGCCGCAGAATCAGGTTCTCGGGAACAAGGAGCAAAACAATGACGCTGACGTTGGAAGAAGCCAATCGCATCGCACAGGGGGCGATGGCGAAGGCGGAGGAACTCGACATCAAGATCAATGTGGCGGTCTGCGATGGAGGCGGCCGGTTGATGGCGTTTCAACGGATGGACGAAGCAAAGTGGGCCGGCGTCTACGGCAGCCAGGGCAAGGCGATCGCCTGGGCGGCGTTCGGCCGCCCGAGTGGCGATCTTACCGAACGCGCCGACCATCCGACGTTCCGTGGCATCGTGGCGGGCGAAGGAGGCCATATGATCATGGGGCAGGGCGCCATGCCGGTGATACGGAACGGCGTCGTCGAAGGCGCGTGTGGTGTCGGCGGCGGAACGGCGCAGGAGGATGAGGATTGTGCGCGCGCCGGTGTCGAGTTGCTGTAGCCGCCTGTCTTCGCCCGCGATATAGGCCGCCCTGACGGCTACCGGGTTCGGGGCGCGGCAAAATTGGATTGTTTGCGCTCCACGCGAACCGAAGCTTGCATGAACAGGAGATGGAAATGCCTGATAAGACAACGCACAGCAATCTCGGCGGCGCCCTCGACGCCATCGTGATAACCGAAGGCGACAACGTCGCGGTCTGCCTGCACGACATCGAATCGGGTGCCGAGGCCTCGATCAGGCTGGGCAAGGACAACTTTGCGGTGACCGCCACCAATCCCGTACCCCGTGGCCACAAACTCGCCGTACGGGACATTGCCGAAGGTGAGAGCGTCCTGAAATACGGCGAGGTCATTGGCAAGGCCTCGCAGAACATCGGCACGGGCAACCATGTGCACGTTCATAACGTCGTGGACTGATCCGGCAGGGCCAAACAAATAAACAAGGAGTGTCTCAAATGTTCTTCGGCTACCCGCGGCCCAACGGCAGCGTCGGCGTCAGAAACCGCGTCGGCATCATCTCGCTGATGGATAACACCAACGGCATCGCCCGGAAAATTACCGAGAATGTCCGCGGCACCGATCTGGTGACCGACCTGTTCGGACGCAAGATGATCGGGCGCAACCATGATATGCGCTTGCGGGCGATCCATGGCATGGCGATGAACCCGAATATAGCCGGCGTCGTCCTGGTCAGCCTGCACAAGCCGTCGGTCGACGCCTTCGCCGGCCCCATCGCGGCGGCGGGAAAGGATGTCGAATGCGTTGCCTATCAGGAAGTCGGCAGCACCTTCCGCGCCATCGAGAAGGGTATCGTGGCTGCCGCCAAAATGGTCCGGAAATTTTCCGCCACGCAGCGCAGCGAGCAGCCGCTCTCCAAACTCATTTTTGGCGTCGAATGCGGCGGTTCCGATTTCAGCAGCGGTCTGTCGGGCAACCCGGCGCTCGGTCATGCGGCGGATCTGCTGATGGATGCCGGCGGCTCCGTGGTTCTCTCGGAGACCGCCGAAATCATGGGCGCCGAGCATCTGCTCGCCGAACGGTCGGTGAACAAGGATGTGGCCGCGAAAATCGTGCAGGCGATCGCCGATATGGAAGAAATGTCCCGCATGGGCGGCGTCGACGATATCCGAAAAACCAATCCGTCCGCCGATAACATCAACGGCGGCCTTACGACCCTGGCCGAAAAGGCGCTGGGTGCGGTCAAGAAAGCGGGCACCAAGCCGCTGCAGGGCGTCGTCGACTACTGCGAGCCGGTTATCCCCGAGCCACCGGGGTTCTACTTCATGAGCACCCCGGCGCCCGCCTGCGAGTCCATGACGGGATTTGCCGCGGGCGGCGCGCAAATCATCGGTTTTAACACCGGCCTGGGGCAGCCGTCGTCGCACCCCTTCGCGCCGACGATAAAAATCAGCGGCAACCCGCTTACCGCATCCCGGGGATTCGACGACCTGGACGTGGATGTCAGCGACATCCTGACCGGCGAAATGTCGATCGAAGAGGGCGGACAACGCATCTACGAAGAATTTCTGGCGGTCGCGAACGGCCGGTACACGTTCACCGAGCTCTATGGCACCGCGCAATCGACGATCGGCGTCGCCGGCGCGAGTTTCTGACGGTCTGGCGGTTGGCTGGAATCGAGACGGAGGTCTCGACTAAGCCGCGTGGGCTCCTTTTGGCCGAAGCTCTCATAACCGCTACGGAAGCGGGCGATGATCCTTAAAGCAGATCCCGAGCGAATCGAAACGGTTCGCGGCGGCGTATTTGCATATAAACAAAGAGATAGACCATTTCACTTGAGTCAATTTAAACAAGAAATGGTCTAGCGGCGGCGGCGGAGGGCGCGCCGTACCGGCGTTTGAAGCATCCGCCAGGAACCGTCCGCGGTCTGGCAGGCGGTGCCGTAGGCATCTTTCGATCGTCCTTCCGCCGTGATGCTCTGCTTGTAGTCGCGGCAGCGCAAACGGTCGTCCGATCGATATGAATTGGTCGGCGTGAAGGTGCCCGTATGGCCGGTATTGGGGTTGCGCCAGCCCGTGGTGTTCTTGGCCGGCGCGGTTGCAAGGCTCTTCTTCGCGGCATCTTCGGCGTGACGCCGGTCGCTGTCGTCCAATGACTTGCCGACCTCGCTTCCCCGATAGGCGCCCAATAGCGAGCCCGACGCCGTCGGGAGGATCGGCTGCTTGTGATCGCCGATCTTCAATTCAAGCAGTTGGCCGACGGCCGCTCCGGCCGCCTGTTCCCGGTTGGCATAGTTCTCACAACCCGCAACGCCGATCAGCACGACGAGAGCGGATGCAAATCTTGCGATCGTCATAATTCGGTTCCTCCGTCAGCTATGGAAGCGATCAGGCAGCCGGTCAAACCGCGATAAGGTGTGCGCCTGATGCTTTTCCGACCCCATCGCCATCAATTTTCCCCATGCCGGGAAGATGGCTGAGCCGTCCGATTCATCCGGAACGCCGGAAGCCCAAAATACGGTGTGGTGGTGCCTGCAAGGCATGGAATTGCACGCTTATCCGGATACTCTCCAGCGTTTTGGGACATGCCGGAGCCTACGCCTATGCGCTGCACCATCCTGCGCGCAACGCTACAATATAGGAGTAAACATAGCCCTTTTGGGTAAATCAACAAGGGTGGAAAAAGCGGATGATATTCTGCGGATCGGGCCTGTGCATTCCGCCGTTTCGGCGTCATGGAAATATTCGCGGGCGGGCAGGGTGTCGGCGGCGGCGCGGTTTCATTATAGTTGGCCGCAGATTGACAGATTTGAGGTGGACCCGATGCCCGATACGATCGAAACCCGTTACTCCCCGCTCGCGCCGCAGGACATGCTCGACGAAATCTTCTGGAAGGATGGCCGGGAGCCGGAGGACGAGCGGATTTGGGTGCCGAACGGACCGGGCCGCTGGTCGCGGCCGCTTTGCCTGAATGTAAGCCAGGGCTATTGGGTGCACCTGACCAAGGTGACCCAACCGGGCATCATCTCGCGTCATCGCCATCCGGCGCCGGTGCATGGCTTCGTCCTGGAAGGCCGCTGGCGCTATCTCGAACGCGATTGGGTGGCCACGGCCGGCAGCTACCTGTTCGAGCCGCCGGGCGATGTCCACACATTGGTGGTGGACG
Source organism: Alphaproteobacteria bacterium (assembly GCA_029861675.1). The sequence continues at coordinate 11,413 of JAOTYV010000077.1, read as the reverse complement.
AGGGTGACACCATGCTCACCCTGTTCCACAATTCCGGCGCGCTGCTGTATTGCGACGAGGACGGCAAGACCATCGGCTCGACCGACGTGTTCACCCGGGTCGAGGCGGCGCGGAATCATTATGAAGAGGTCGGCCTCGGCGCGGACTATGTGAAACGGTTTATCCGGTAGGACTCCACCCGCGCCCGTGGTGAGTGCGCCCATCGGTGATGGCCGCCGGGCGATCGTTTCATTTGTCGTGTCGCGACTTGCCGGTGTCTGATGACGATGACGCCGTCGGCGGCGCTGTCTGCAACCGGAGATGCCAGGATGATGGACGCCAAGGAAATCGAACAGCTGTTTCGCGGCAGCGGGACACCGCCAAGCCGCGTGCTGCCGGGCGAGCCGCCTTTTACGACGCGCCCGGAACTGTGCGGGACATTCGGGATGGTGGCGTCTACGCATTGGTTCGGCACGGCCGCGGGCATGGCGATCCTCGAGAAGGGCGGCAACGCCTTCGACGCGGCCATTGCCGTCGGCTTCACGCTGCAAGTCGTCGAGCCGACCATGGCAGGCCCGGCGGGCGACGCGCCGATCATTCTCTATGACGCCAAGACGGAGCGTGTATCGGCGATTTGCGGCCAGGGTGTCGCGCCCGCGGCGGCGACGGTCGGCGCGTATCGCAATCTCGGGCTCGATATCGTACCGGGTGCCGGGCTGTTGCCGCTCGTCGTGCCCGGCGCGTTCGATGCGTTCATGGTCCTGCTGCGGGATTGGGGAACGCTGCGGGTCCGGGATGTGCTCGAACCCGCCATCGGCCATGCGCGCAACGGCTATCCCATCGGTGCGCGGGTGGTGGCGACGATCGATGCGCTGAAGGATCTGTTTGTCGACCATTGGCCGAGTTCGGCGGCGGTGTATTGTCCCGGCGGCAAGATTCCGACGCCAAACCAGCTGTTTTCCAACCCGGTGTTGGCCGATACGTTCGAGCGGATTCTGGATGAGGCGGAAGCGGCGGGCGGGGGACGCGAACAACAGATCGAAGCGGCGCGCGGGGCTTTCTACCGGGGCTTTGTTGCCGAGTCCGTCGATCGGTTCTGCCGCGACAACGAATTTCTCGACACCTCCGGCGAACGCCATCGCGGGTTCCTGTCCGGCGACGACCTGGCCCGCTGGTCGGCGAGTGTCGAAGCGCCGCTGTCGCTCGAGTATGGCGACTACACCGTCTTCAAATGCGGGCCGTGGAGCCAGGGGCCGGTCTTCCTGCAGCAACTTGCGCTGCTGCGCGGCTTCGACCTCGATGCGATGGATCCGAATGGCGCGGAATTCGTGCATCTTGTCGCCGAATGCACGAAGCTCGCCTTCGCCGACCGGGAGAAGTTCTACGGCGATCCGGATTTCGTCGATGTGCCGATCGATGCGCTGCTTTCCGAAGATTACAACGCGGCCCGCCGCGCGCTGATCGGCTCCACCGCATCGGACGCGATACGGCCCGGTGCGATTGCCGGCTTTGGCGGGCCGGTCGTTTACGGTCTCGAGGACGGGCAGCGCATTTCCCTCGCCGACGACGGCACGCCGATGCCGCTATCCGCGCCCGACGCCGCCGTGTCGATCGCGACCGGCGACACGGTCCATCTCGACGTCGCCGACCGGTTCGGCAATATGGTGTCTATCACGCCGAGCGGCGGTTGGCTGCGCAGTTCGCCGACGATTCCCGGTCTCGGTTTCGCGCTGTCCAATCGGGGTCAGATCTTCACGCTGGAAGAGGGGACGCCGGGCGGGATCGCGCCGGGCAAGCGGCCGCGTACGACCTTGAGTCCCGGCTTTGCGACACGCAACGGCAAGCCGTATATGGCGTTCGGCACTCCCGGTGCGGACCGGCAGGACCAGTGGGCACTGCAATTCTTCCTGCGCCATGTGCATCACGGCCAGAACCTGCAGCAGGCGGTCGACGCGCCGACCTTCAACACGTCGCATTTTCCGGGGTCGTTCTATCCCAAGCGGGCGGCGCTGCGCTCGCTTGCGGTCGAGGGCCGGTTCTCCGACGCGACGGTCGACGACCTACGCAAGCGGGGACACGATGTTTCCGTCGGCGATGACTGGTCGCAGGGACGCATGTGTGTCGTCGCGCGCGACGGCGACTTGCTCAAGGCCGCGGCGACCGCGCGTTTTACCCAGGGCTACGCCTTCGGACGCTAAGGCAACAATAGACGTGCCGGCGACTTTCGGGCCGGATTTTCGCTAATATCTAGCCAAGGTAAGGAACCCATCGCGTGAAGATGCACATTCTTTCCGGCGGCCGTGTGCAGATGAAAAAGCACGTCTATGTCCCGCACGCGGCGCGCGAGGAAATCATAGAATTGCCGGTTTCCTGTTTTCTGTTTCGTCATCCACACGGCACTGTGCTGTTCGATACCGGGTGCCACCCAAGCGTTGCCGGGAACCCGGAAAAACGTTGGGGAAAAATGGCGCGGGCGGTGGTTCCGACGATGGGCGCGGACGACAATGTTGTTCGAGAGCTTCGTCGGTTGAATCTGTCACCCGCCGATATCGATATCGTGGTGAACTCGCATTTGCATTGTGATCACTGCGGCTGCAACGAGTTTTTCTCCACGGCGACGATCTACGTTCATGCGTCGGAACTGGCCGTTGCCCGGGACGCGGATAGCGAAGGGAAGGGGTATTTCCAAGCGGATTGGAAGCATCCGATGCCGATTACCGAGATCGATGGAGAGGTGGATCTCTTCGATGATGGCCGCATTGTGCTGCTACCGCTCCCCGGTCATACGCCCGGACTCACCGGCTTGCTCGCGAGCCTGCCCAACAGCGGGGCCTACCTTCTGGCCTCCGACGCGGTTGCGATCAGGGAAAATTTGGCATTGGAGACGATTCCGAAAAACACCTGGAACCCTGAACTACACGCGAAATCGGTCGCCAAGATCAAACAGATCGAGAAATCCGGAACAACCGTCGTATTCGGCCACGACCTTGCGCAATGGTCGGGCTTTAACAGCGCCGAGGAATGCTATGACTAGCAAATTTCCCCGGCGCATATTTCGGTCCGCCGTCGCATAGCCAAACCGGTGCGCCGGGTGTTGAATAAGCGTCCGGCAATCGGCGCGGTCCCGCCGCGGCCTGAACATCTCTCTAGGGGAGGATTCCGACTTGGCTATCGACTACGAAAAGCGCGACGGCGTCGCCTATATCACCTTCAACAACCCCGATAAGGCGAACATCCTCGACAAGGCGACATCGGACGAAATCTCGGAAGCCTGGATCGACCTCTGGGAGGATCGCGATATCCGCTGCGGCATCGTGACCGGAAAGGGCGATCGGCATTTCTGCGGCGGGCACAACCTTGCGCCGCGTCCCGATCTTACCGCCGAAGACCGCGAATATCTGCGCACCAACAAGATATATTGGCCGCTTGCCGGGACCGTGCACGGCCAGAAGACGGGGGTCGACGGGCGGATGGGCGACCATTATCCGCGCGTCTGGAAACCGGTCATCGCGGCGGTGAACGGCTGGGCGGCGGGGGCGGGTCTCTATATGCTGCTCGCGTCCACCGACATCCGGCTCGCCAGCGCCGAGCACGCACGGTTCAAGTTCGCGCTGCTCACGCAAGGCTGGCTCGGCAACGGGCCGGGCGCGAGTCTCTTGATCAAACAGCTTCGATACATCGATGCGATGAAGATCCTCCTGACCGATGAGCCATTCGGTGCGGAAGAGGCCCTGCATATCGGGTTGATCAACGAGGTGGTGCCCCATGCCGAGTTGATGGAGCGGGCGGAAAAGATCGCGCGCCACATCGTCACGCTGCCGCCCGTCGCCGTTCGCATGATGAAGGAGTTCGTCGTGCGGTTCGGCGACCTGCCGACCGATCAGGCATGGCACGTCCAGAACCTGATCAACTCGCTCTTGATCCAGACGACCACCGATGGCGAGGAGGGCCGCGAGGCATTCAATGAAAAACGCGCGCCCAACTTCACCGGCACTCTGCGCCGCCGGGGCGAAGGGTGGGAGAGTTTGTCGGAGGAAGAGGCGAAGCGTCTCGACGAGGCCTATCGCAGCGGCGATTACTGAGCGGCCGCGAGCCGTCCCTTTTAGCCCAGCGCGCCGGACTTGCGCAGCGCGGCAAGCTGTTCGCCGGAAAGGCCGAGCACCTCCTGAAGAACCGCGTGGGTGTCCGCGCCCAATTCCGGCGCATCGCCCGTATGTCGGCCGAAGCTTGCGCGCCACGGCAGGCCGGGTAGGACGCCCGCGTCGTGCGATTCCCAAAAATCCCGCGCTTGCAGGTGCGCATCGGCGGCGAGGTCACACGAAGTGGCCAACGCGGCCGCTGGAATGCCGCTTTTTATCAAATCCGCTGCCGCTGTTGGCGCGCGCCGCTTGCGTGCCCAATCGGCCAATTCGGTGTCGATCTTGCCGCGTAAACCGCTGCGCTCACGAAGGCCGAGCGGCGCCAGCGATGACAGCGACGGGACACTGGCGCAGAGGCTTTGCCATTCCGCGTCGCTCGTCACGGCAATCCCGATCCAAGTGTCCTCGCCGTCGCATCGATACAGTCCGTGCGGCGTGTATTCGGGGGAGGTATTGCCGGCCGGTTTCGGGGGGGCGCCAAGCTGCGCCGCCAGAAGCGGTTCGGCCAGGGTCCAGAGCATCGCCTCGATCATGGAAAAATCGACACGAACGCCGCCGCCATCGGCGTTGCGTTGCCGCCAGAGCGCCGCGGCGGCGACGAAGGGCAGCAACAGGCCACACATCGGGTCGAGCCAGGCGAAGCCAACTCTCGGCGGCTTTTCCGGATGCCGGTTGAGGCCGGCGAATCCGGCGTAACTCTGCAACAGCGTGCCATAGGCGACGGCGCCGGATTCGGGGCCTGTCCGGCCGAGCCCGGATGCGGAGAGATAAATCAAATTCGGATTCAGCGCCTGGAGTTCGGCGACGCCGAGGCCGAGCCGCTCCATGACGCCGGTCGCGAAGTTTTCGATCAGGATGTCCGATTTCGCCGCAAGCGCCCTGGCAATGTCGACCGCTTCCGCCTTCTTGAGATCGAGGACGATGCCCTTCTTTGCCTGACCGAGTACCGTGTGCAATTCGGTGGCCCGTCCCGGATCGCCGCGCCCCGGCGCTTCGACCTTGATGACCTCGGCCCCCATGGCGGCGAGATAGCGCGTTGCGGTGGGGCCGGCGATCACCCAACTGAAATCGAGCACGCGGATACCGGATAGCGGTAGCGGGCCGGATGAATCGAAGTCGGCGCGGCGATCATCCGGTCTAAATTTCTTGCCGGTGACTGTCAGCCCAAAGGGCGCGCCCGGAGCCTTTACCCTACGCCCGCCGATGTCGAGTGGCCGGTAGAATTTACGGTGCTCGAGTTGCGGCGACGTGAGTTGCTCGGCCAGCTCGCGCAACGGAAAGCTCGGTACATGGGCGGCTTGCGCGGTGTCGGCGATCCACTGCTTGTCGTGATCGCGGCTCCAGTCGGACATCAGCGCGTGCAACGCGTCCCAATTCTCGACCCTGTCCGCCTTGTGGGTGAAACGCGGATCGGCTCCCCAATCCGGCGATTCCATCGCGTCGAGCCAGGCGGTCCATTGGCGCTCCTCGCGTGGGGAGATTGCGGCATAACCATCCGCCGCAGGCAGGATCGTCACGGTCGCGCCATTGCCGTCTTTCAGGCGTTTCCGAGACCAGCTCTTTCCCGTTAATCCGCCCCGCGCCAATTCGCCGACGGCCAGGGTCGCAATCGCCTCCTGGATCGAGACATCTATGTCCGCGCCGCCGTCCGCGAACAGCGCCGCGTGCATGGCGGCACAGGCCGCCGCAATCCCGCCGAGAAAGGCCGACTGTTCGCCGACCGGACGGATCGGCGGCTCCGCAAGGTCGTCCACCTGTCCGGTCAGCAGCCGCGCGAGGCCGCCGGCGCAGAACAGCGTCAGGTCGGTCGCTGGATCGTCCGCCCTGGGTCCCGTCTGTCCGAAGTTCGAAATGAAGACGATCGCCGCCGACGTGTTGAGGCGGCGCAGGCTACCGGCATCGTGCTGTCTTGCGCGGAGTTCGGCCGGCGCACCCTGGCAAATGATCAGCTCGGCGGACGACAGGGCCGCTTGTATCGCCGCCGCATCGGTAACAGCGGATTTGTCGATGTTGAGATAGTGTTCGACGGGCGTTGATGTGGACGCGTGAATCGTCGTGACGGTGGCGCCAATATCGGCGAACAGCCGGCCACAGACGGCGGCCGCCTTGCCAGGGCCGATTTGCACCACGCGGAATCCCGCCAGCAATGACACGCTCAACACCTCTCCGGCCGGTTTGGGGAACTATGTTGAAAAGACGCGATCGTTCGGACGCGCACCGAATGGAGCCGATGATGGCATCGGCCCCCAAGACGCGCAACCGATCCGGTCGCTGCTGCGCGCAATTAGACAGCGGGCGAATGAATTCGATACGGTAGGGGGAGCTGCGCGCACAAAACGTGTCCACGGCCCCGGGATCTTGAAAAAGGAGAAAGTGTGTGAGTAGCGATACCGCGTTGTTCGAACTCGTCGACCATGTTGCCGTCATCACGTTGAATCGTCCGGCGCAGCGCAATGCCATAAACCAGGAGATGGGCGAAACGCTCATGGGCTACCTGCGGCGCGCCCGGGAAGATGGCGATATTCGCGCCGTCGTCCTTACGGGGGCAGGGGGGACGTTCAGCGTGGGCGCGGATCTCAAGGAGCGGGCATCCGGCGGGGGCGCGCGGCAGTTGGACAATTTGCCGGCCGCGGTGATCGAAGCGGACCTGTCGGCCCGGTGGTCGACGATGAAATTCGAAAAACCGCTCATCGCCGCGATCGACGGCTACTGTCTGGCGGGGGGTATGGAACTGGCGCTCGTCGGCGATATCAGGGTGTGTTCGCCCGACGCCCAGTTCGGTCTTCCGGAAATTACGCGCGGATTCTTCCCGGGCGGCGGCGGACCGCAACGCTTGGCCCGGACCATCCCGCAATCGATCGCGATGGAGCTGATCCTCACCGGCGACCGTATCGATGCGGAGACCGCGTTGCGCGCGGGTATCGTGAGCCGGGTGGTGCCGACCGAAGAGTTGATGCCGACGGCGATGCAAATCGCGACGCGGATTGCCGGTCACGCGCCGCTTGCGGTTCGGGCGGCAAAAGAAGTGGCGCAGGCGGCGATGGACGAGACATTCGATCAGGCGATGCGGTTGGGCGGTGCCTTGCGCTGGGTCGTCGGGCAAACCGACGATGCCAAAGAGGGACCCCGCGCTTTCGTCGAAAAACGGGAGCCGCGCTACCAGGGCCGTTAACGGGATTGTGGCGTAACGGCGTGGATTCGGGCCGCCACTTGTCCGATATCAGCAAGGCACCCGATGTTTCGATTCGATTGTTGCGTTTCAACGCCCGCCAAATAGTTTTGCAACAGAATCAAGGGTAGAGCGGATACTGCTGAGTATTGGTTGCATGTCGGTAATTTGCCGTAACCAGACTACAGATGTTCCGGGTATTGTAAGATTTCTGTGTGCTGTCCAAGATATCGCAATGATTACGCGTGACGAAATGTTGGAAGATATCTTGAAAGCATGCCCTTCGTTCGTGCCTACATGGCGGGCGTTTTGCCAGGAATGGGAAGATGAGGGCGAACTCCCAATATATTTGGCTCTCGCCGACCTCGCCCGGCATTTGATCAGAATGCTCGAGGACGGAGAAGATTCTGGGCTCAAGGCGGTTTTTGAAATAGTCGAGCAATGGCACTTGAATGGAGACCCGTACGTGTCGGAAGCGGCGACAATTGGTTTGTTGGAAGATCTTCAGAACGAAGGTCTTCACAAGACTACGACACCGGACGAATTTGTCCGATTTCTACTGCCGGAGAGTAAATTCTGGTGGGCTAAAGTGACGGCGTTCTGGAAGCACCGCCATCCTATCGTTGATGATCGATAAGATTGTCGAATCCCGGAACGGGTCAAAACCGGTCGTAAACGCACCCTGTCAGGTGCGTCCGCTTCGCCCCCAATTACGGAAGTTATCGGCTGAATGTCCGAAGTTGAGGCACAAGCTGACGTGCGAGCTACGCTGTCAGACTTCTCAAACTAGCCATAAGCAGACCTGAGAATGAGGGACGCACCATTCTTGAAACGCCCCCCAATGTTTAAAGATTTGTCTAAGAATCGAGTTTCACCAGTCATTCTCTACTCAGCAATCGTGGTGCGATACTGAAACACGGATTGCACGCGGTTCCACAAGACGGCCAAGCTGATGCGCCGAGCGCGTTGTTTGTCTTCTTTGTCTATACGCCGTTGTTCTGTGATCGCCTGGGCGATGGTTTCCCGCCGGATTTCGGCGCTCACCGATTGCGAGAATTGATAGCCTGCAGATTGGAAGCGCTCGGCCTGTTGGGCTGCAACAACAAGATCGTAAAATCTGAACATAACAATCCTCCATTGGTTGGCCGTTGTTGGTTTCGTCTTGACGTGCGGAAAAGCTACCCGCGGTGATTTCGTTTGACTGTCTACCGGGCGAGGGCGGCGCGATTTCGGAAGATTGCCTTGACGGTGTTCGCAAAGGTGGCGAGGGCCATGCGGCGTGCTGCTTCCTTTTCTTCCCTCTCGCTTTGGTGTTTCTGATTGAGATGGCGCGCAATCGCTTCTTGCGTTACCTCGCGCCAAGCGCCTGGGGAAACCCGGTATTCGGCTAACTGGATGCGGTTCGCCTGGTCCTGAGCGGCGGCGAGATCGTAATAACTCCACATGATGATTCTCCTTGATCCACGACTGTTGGTTTCGGTCTTTCGTGGGGATAAGCTACCGGGGCGCAGTCAATGGGCGATCAGAGGCGATAACGACCAGCACTCAAAAATCAATCAAATCGACCTGCTTTGCGCTTTTGATCCGTTTTGAATGGAAGAATTCCGTGCTGAGAGGACGCGGTCGCGATGGGTCTGTCGCTAAAACTGCTGGGTGAATTTGCGGTCCACGACGGGTCGGGCGCGGCACTGTCGCTGCCGACGCGGAAGACGCGGGCCCTGCTCGGCTATCTCGCGGTCCATGCAGACCGGCCGCAGCAGCGCGACCGGCTGATGGTGCTGCTTTGGAGCAGCTTCGGCGAGAAACAGGCGCGGCACAACCTGAGCCAAACACTGCTGTCGATCCGGAAACTGGGGAATGAAGCGGGTATTACGCTTCTCGACGGCGACGGGGAGCGGGTCGTGTTGCGCGGCGAGGCGATCGATATCGATCTCGCCCGATTTCGCGCATTACTCGACGAGGAACCCGCGCAGGCCGCTGCGCTATATGACGGGCCGTTTCTGGATGGGCTGGCGATCCCGGACCCATCCTTCGAGGATTGGCTGGTAACGGCACGCGCCGAACTTCACGGCCTCGCCTGCGACGCCCTGGCGCGTGCAGCCGATGCCGGTGACGCGGCCAATGCCATCGAGTTCATGCGCCGGCTGATTGCCCTCGACCCGCTGCGCGAGGACGCCCACCGGCGGCTGATGGGCCGGTTGCATGATACGGGCGACCGCGCCGCCGCGCTACGCCAGTACCAGACCTGCGCGGATATCCTGAAGAAGGAGCTGCAGGTTGAGCCCGACGCTGCGACCAAGGCGCTGTACGAGGAAATCAAAAACGACACTTCGTTATCGAATGCACTGAAAACGCCACGCCCCGCGCCGGTAATCCCGCCTACTGAAACGCCCCCACCCCTGCCCGACAAACCCTCGATCGCGGTCCTTCCTTTCGCCAATTTAAGTGGCGACCCGGAGCAGGAGTATTTCGCCGACGGCATCACCGAAGAAATCATCCCCGCGCTCGCGCGGTTGCCCGGTTTCCTGGTCATCGCCCGCAACTCAACCTTCATTTACAAGGGCAAGAGGATTGAGGTGCAGCGGGTCGCTGACGAGCTCGGCGTCCGCTATGTGGTCGAGGGCAGCGTTCGAACCTCCGGCGGTAAGGTGCGCATCACCGCCCAGCTGATCGACGCCTCAACCAGCAATCACGTTTGGGCCGAGACGTTCGATGGCGACTTGGAGGACGTGTTCGCGGTTCAGGACGAAGTTACCCATAAGATCGTCAACTCGATTGGAGCCGAGTTGACGTTGGCTGAAACCGAACGCCTGACATCCCATCCACCGAAAGACTTGATGTCCTGGCAATGCGTAATACAAGGCTCGGCGCATTTCTATCAGTTTACCAAAGCGAGTTTCGCGAAATGCGAGGAAATGGCGCACAAGGCCATCGCGCTCGACGATCAAAACGCCGAAGGGTACGCGCTCCTCGCTATTGTGCAGTGGGCGCAAGCCGTTGCTGGTTTCGTCAGACCCGGTCGCGAGGTGATGGCCGAAGCAACGAACGCCGCGGAACAGGCGATCGCTCTCAACGAACGATCGGCGCGGGCTCATGCGGCCATGGGAATCACACTGATCACCCAGTTTCGCTACGACGAAGCGTTAGCCGAAAGCGAGCGAGCGGTCGAGCTTGAACCGGGATCGGCAGAAATCCTCACGTGGAACGGCTTCGTGCTCGCCTACACCGGCCCACACGAGCTGGCGGTCGAGCGGCTTCGCCATGCCGTGCGGCTCAACCCCAGGGACCCAGGGATGTACTCTCGTTATCAGGCGCTGTCCATTGCCAGCTTTGCGCTCGGCCACTACGAGGAGAGTTTGGAATCAGCCAGTCGCGTGGCCCGGCAATTGCCCGAATGGCACGAGGCCTGCACCTTCGTGCTGGCCAGCCTGGGGCAGCTCGGTCGCACCGAGGAAGCGGCCCCGGTACTGGAGGAGACATTGCTGCGCTGGCCACATTACACCGTGCAGTATGCAGCAAGAAGGCACCCGTACCGCGATATGGAGGCGCGCGGGCGCTTGGCTGAAGGCTTGCGCCGGGCAGGTGTGCCAGACTGACGACGCGGAAATTAGCATCGATTCGCGCCGCGAAGTCGCTTTTGGCCCGTCCGCGAGCCATGGCGCCCAAAACTCACGCGGGCAGACCGGTCTTGCGGCCAATCTATCCGTAGATGTATGTGCGATTCAGCATGGCCAGAACACAAAGCCTGCATGTCCATTCCGGGTCAAAGGCGGAAGTCGGGTGTGGCCGACGACACGTCGGCTCTTAGGGGAATAGCGGTGGGAATAGGCGGCAAAGCGGACATTGCTTCTGGAACACGCGCTCAAAATATCGGCACATTTGGCTGTGCCGACATTTGTGCGCGCAAATACTGTTATCGGCACACGCATATCCCGTCTAGCACGTGGTCAATTCATTTGAAATATTGGAATATTTGACACATTCGGCGCGTGCTGTGCGAACTACTAATCCGTCCGTCAATAACGGATTTCAGACATGCTGGTCGACCAGGACGGGATTTTTATCCGGGTCGGTCAGCATGAAACTGGCCGGCCCGCTGCTTTGTTCGTCGGCCTCGCTGTCGAAT
>JAOTYV010000076.1 GCA_029861675.1 Alphaproteobacteria bacterium | reverse complement strand
CGAATTGGCCGTTCGGCGACTATATCTTCAACCAGGACTGGGACATCATGTCGGACACGCTGAAGGCGCGGCAGGCGGGATTCGCGGATTGCGTGGCCAGCGACGCGATGTTTTTGAGGCTGTTCGATGAGGTGCGCGAGCGGCGGTTCGTTCCGTAGCGGCGCCTGTCAAAAATGCGTAATCTGCGATCGAGCGATGTGTGGGCGGGAGGCGAATGAATGACATCCCTCAGTGAGGAACAGTTCGCCGCATGGCGGCGCGACGGGTTTCTGTTTCCGTTCCCGCTGATGGACGAGGCCGAGCGGCAGGACTGCCTGGACGGGCTTGCCCGGTTCGAGCGTTGGCTGGGCGCGCCGGTCAACGCGTCCAAGGATCTGAAATGGCGGACCATGCCGCACATCACCCTGCCGTGGGTGACGCGGCTGGCGCGGGATCCGCGGATCCTCGACCGGATCGAGGCGTTGATCGGGCCTGATATCCTGGTCTGGACCAGCACCTTCTTCATCAAGGACCCTCACACGCCGACCATCGCCGCATGGCATCAGGATTCGACCGATTACGGGTTGGAGCCGCGCGAGGAAGCCGCCGCCTGGATCGCGCTGTCCGACGCCAGCCGCGCGGCGGGCTGCATGGAGGTGCTGTCGTTCGACGGCGCGCCCAAACAGATGCGCCATGCCGCCCATGTGATCGAGCACAGCGTCAACCGCGCGGGACAGGAAATCACCGAGCCGGTCGACGACAGCCATCCGGTCGCCATGGAGCTCGACGCCGGGCAGTTTTCGATCCATCACGGGTTGTGCCTGCACCGGTCCGGTCCGAACACCGCCGATCATCGCCGCATCGGCCTCGGCCTCAATTTCATCCCCGCCCATGCGCGCCCCACCGGCGCGCTTCGGACGGCGGCGATGCTGGTGCGCGGCGAGGATCGCTGGGGCCATTTCGAACTGATCGACCCGCCCAAGGCCGAACTCGACGCGGACGCGGTCGCGGCGCATGAAAACGCGGTAGCACTGTATCGCGAGACCTATTACGAACAGGAAGCGCTGCGCGCGCAGCAATACGCCTAAGGGCTCACTCCGGCGTCATGCCCTTGTCGCTCAGCTCGCGGATCGCCTTTTCGTTTTTTCGCAAATCTTCCATGCCCATGCCGCGCAGCACGTGGGGGGCCTTGGTGAACTGGATGTTGTCGTAGCCGATGATCTCGATGCGGTTGCCCCAGGGATCGAGGAAGTCGAGGAAGCGGCCGGGCACCAGCTTGACGCCGTTTTCCTCGAGCGCGCGGCGCACCGCTTCCTTGTCGTCGACCACCAGTCCCACATGGCGTTTTTCGTCCGGCGCCTGACGGCGGCCGCGGGCGAAATTGATGAACTGGTCGCCGAGGTCGATGAAAGCCTGGCTGTCGGTCTTGCGGCGCAGCGTGAAGTCGAACAGCTTGCCGTAGAAGGCGAGCGCCTCTTCGATATCGCCGACCTCCAGGGCCACGTGATTGAATCCCACGGCGCGCGCCTTTTTCGCTTCGGCCATAGCCAAGTTCTCCATCGGGTTTCGTTCGCCCGGCCGTTCCGGGCGTGCATCCCGCATCCGTCTCCGACCTACGGCCCGCGTGCGTCGACGGGCGGGGAGGCGTATGCTGAGCCACTGCGAATTTGAGGACACGGACACGATGAATGCAAGGACCCTTTCCATCCTGGCGGGATTTGCGGCCGTGATTTTGATGGCGGCGCCCGCCGCGCGGGCCGATGCCATTGATGGCAGTTGGTGTCACGCGGATGGCCGGCACATGTCGATCGAGGGGCCTGCGATCGTCATACCGTCGGGCAAACAGATGACCGGTCGCTACGACCGCCATGCCTTCGACTATGTCGTGCCCACGGGCGAGCGCGATGCCGGTACCGCCGTGGCGATGATCCTGATCGACGACGACACGCTCCACCTGACGATGGGCGACGCAAAGGACGCGATGCAGGTCTGGCATCGCTGTACGCTGCCCACGAGCTGAAGAATTGCGCCGAAGGAGAGAAACCATGCCGAAAGCCGCAAAAAAACCGGTGACGCCGGAGGAAGCGCGCAAGACCCACCATGCCCCGGTGATCCGCCGGCCGGACGACTATCCGCCGGAGATGGGCCGCTTCGCCAATATGACGCAGATGGTGTTTCACCCGACCGAGGATCATCCAACCGAGCCGAATGCGGGCGTTCTGACCTATCTGCCGGGCGCGGCGTTTCCCCTGCACAAGCACGATTTCGCCCAGGTCTGGTACGTGCTGGAAGGCGAATGCCGGTTCGGCGACGAGGTCCTGCGCACCGGCGACATGGTGCACCTGGCCGATCCGCATTTCGAGTACGACATGCACACGGAAGGCGGCTGCAAGATCCTGTTCGTGCAATACCCCGGCCCGACCACCGGCGCGCGGCCGATCTATGACGGCCGGTTCAACAAGACCGAGAAGCCGGATATCGCCAAGGAAGATTTGGAGCGGTAAAAGGTCGATGCGCCGAATGGGGGAATAACTCAAACATTCCTCATGAATTCTTCGGGTCGTCTTCAAGCTCACGATTGCGGTACGCGCTACTTCTATAGACACGCGATGAGGCAATCGCGCAGCATAGAGGATGTAGACATGCCGAATTTCAAGTACGAGACCATAGTTGCGCATTACACGGATGGCGGCGCCGGCGATCCGGTGTTCCTGTTGCATGCGGGTGGAAGCTCCGGGCGGCAATGGCGCAAAATCACCGGGCATCTGGAAGCGGACTTTCGGCTGATCGCGCCGGACTCGATTGGTTTCGGTGAGACCGGCCATTGGCCCGGTACGAAAGACCTGACGCACGATGTGCAGGCGCAGCTGATCCGTGCGTTGGTCGAGCGCGTGAGCGATGCGCCGATCGATGTCGTCGGGCATTCCTATGGCGGCTCGACCGCGATCCGGCTGGCTCTGGCGGCGCCGGAGAAGGTGCGGCGGCTGGTGCTGATCGAGCCGATCGTTACCGTGCTACTGCCGCAAGCAGGCGAGAACGACTTATTCGCCGAATACCGGGCGTTGGCCGAGGGCTTCATCGCCCATGCCGTGGCCGGCAAGGAAGAGGAGGCGTGGCGGACGTTCCTCGATTTGCGCAACGGTGCCGGCACCTGGGCAGGGTTACCGGAAAAGGCGCGCGCCGGTTTTCTCTCGACAACCGGACAGGCGCTCCATCATTGGCGATCCAACCTCAACAACCCAACGACGTTAGAGGAAGTGCGCGGCATCACCCAGCCCACAATGGTGATCCGTGGCGCGGCGACCACAATGCCGGAGCGCCGCGTGTGCGAGATCCTGCGCTCCCAAATTCCCGGCTGCGACTACGAGATAATCCCGGGTGCCGAACATATGTCGCCGCTCACTCATCCGGCGGAAGTTGCATCCGTTATCCGGCGGCACCTGGCTTCGCCATAGACCGGGCCGCCGCCTCAGTCGAACACCGTGTCCATGTAGTGCGTCGGATCGACGATGGCTTCGATCACGGTCGGGCCGGTCGCCGCAAACGCCGCTTGCAGCGCGCGTTCGAGGTCTTCCGGCGTGGTGACGCCGACCGCGGGCACGCCGAAATAGTGGGCCGGCGGCGTGGCGTATTCCTCGCGTTGCAACTCGGAGCCGTACAGCCCGAATTGCCGGTGTTCCTGTTTGATCTGGATGAGGCTGAGCCAGCGGTCGTCGAGCACCACGACGGGAAGGGCGAGGCCGAGCCGCTTCGCGGTCGCCAACTCGCCGCAGGTCATCTGGAAACACCCGTCGCCGAGGATGCAGACGACCGGCTGGTCGGGCCGCGCGATCTTCGCGGCGATGGCGCCGGGCAATCCGAACCCCATCGAGGACCAGCCATTGGTGATCAGGAAGCTGCGCGGTGCGTGCACCGTCCATTGGCTGGCGATCTGATGGGTGTGCGCGCCCACGTCGAAGGACAGGATGCCGTCGCGGGGCAGGGCGGCCCGGACGATGTCGATGGCCTGATGCGGCGTGAAGTTGGGGCTCTCCGGCCGCAACGAGGCCTGAAATTTTTGCCGGTGCGCGCCGACGACCGCTTCGGTCCAGTCGTTCTCCGCTGGGGCCAGCGCGTTCAGGCCGTCGAGCGCGGCATCCAGATTGCCGACGACCTCGCCCGCGACGGTGACCGTTGCGTCCACATCCGCTTCTTCGATACCGATATGCAATACGGGAACATCGCCGGCAAAGACCTCGTACTCGCACTCCACCGTGTCGTAGCCCAGCCCGACGATCAGGTCGGCGCCGCGCAAAAATTTACGCTGCACCTGCCGCCGTCCACGCTCGATACAACCGATCGATAGTGGATGCTGTTCGTCGATCATGCCTTTCGCCATGGTGGTCGAGGCGAAGGGCATGGCGTTGCGGTTGACGAAGTCGCGCAGCAATTCGGGATTGTTCAGGCGCATCGCCGTGGTGCCAACGATCGCGACCGGCTTGCGCGCGGCCTGGAGCAGCCGGTGCGCCGCATCGAACATGGTTTTGGTCGGCGCCGCCATGGCGGGCACACCGGGGCTTTGCGCGGGCGGGTCTTCCGAAACCGGGGCGAGCGAGACATCCTCCGGCAGATCGAGATGCACCGGCCCCTGCGGTTCGGTCATTGCGATCCGGATCGCCTCTTCGACGGTCTCGCGGATCGAGCCGGGGCGGAGCGGCAGCGTCGCCTTGGTGATCGGCTTGAACAGCGCATGGTGGTCGATCATCATCTGAATGCGCCGGCCGATCTGGTCGGTGTTCAGCGTGCAGGTGAGCGCGATCATCGGCGAGCGGTCGAGATAGGCGTCGCCGACCCCGGTGGTCAGGTTGGTCGCGCCCGGCCCGAGCGTCGCGATGCAGAGCCCGGGCGCGCCGGTCAACCGCCCGGTCACGTCCGCGCTGAACGCGGCGGAGCCTTCATGCGCGGTCAGCACGAACTCGATGCCGCCGGTGCGCATCGCCTCGATCAGCGGCAGCACATTGCCGCTGGGAATGCCGAAGCCGTGCTTGATTCCGGCCTCCTTGAGGATTTGCACGATCAGGTCTGCGTTGTTCATCGACGGTGTCCATTGCGGTGTTCGGAAAAGGGCGCTTCAAGGCGACGGAGCTTAGCCCCGGTGCGCCCGTGAATCCATCGTGTGTTGTGCACGCCGGTCTGCGATGAATTCGAGCCCGTAATTTTTCGTGCTAGCTTGTGGCGACTTCCAGCGCAAAGTGGCGGTCTTTTTGCAATCAAACCGGAGAGTCTGCCATAGCACAGCCCCGCACCTTGTTTGCCGCTACCTGGCAACAGGTCCGTACGATACTCGCCGTTCTTGCAATTTCGGCGCCCACCGCAATCGCGGCCGCCCAAATCCCGGCGTTCGCCGAGACGGCTAAACCGAAACCTCAACCGCCACATGGCCATAGCCCGCATCTGGTGGGCCGGGCTGCCGGAATCGTGGCAGGTATTTCGGGCGCTGACGGGTTCGTTCTGACCAACTATGCGGCGGTTCCGGCGACGAGCAACTGCGTCACGATCCGCGTTGCGCGCATTGGCACGTCCTCGTTGGGCCATCCCGCGACTTTGGTGGCGCGGGATAAGTCGAGCGGCCTCGTCCTGCTGCGGGTCGCGCAAATATCGTATCTGTCGAAGACGAGCGCCGCCTTTCGCGCCGGCGTCGGCGTCGGCGCCGGTGAGACCGTGGTCGGGGTTGGGTTGCCGAGGATGGGCGGCGTCTACAAGATCGACAGTGTCATCGGCACAGCCGGTGTCGAAACGCTGCCGGGCGACGGTGGGCGGCTGCTGCGGGTGACGACATCCGGCCCATCGCTAAGCGGGCCCGGACCGTTGCTCGACCATGCAGGCAATACCGTTGGCATGATCGTTGAGAAGCGTGCTGCAATGACCGTGCTTGGCCTCAAACGGAAAGTTCCGTTTTCCGAAAACTTCGCGGTCGGTGTCCGCACCATACGGGCGTTTCTGGACGCCAAATCGGTCCGCTACAATTCGGTCGGCCCCGGCACGGCCATGCGGATGGCGGTGCTCGCCAAGGCGGCTTATGACTATACGGTGTCGGTGACGTGCTGGGACTAAGGGGATCACAGCACGCTGGCACAATGGGAAACAGAAGGCCGGCCCGACTCTGCATAGCATCGAATGCGTGGTAAAATATTTTGATATCCGCATCCGGGGAGGACGCCATGGCAGAGCCGCGCACCATGGTCGAGAAGATCTGGGATCGGGCGTGCATCCTGACCCACGACGACGGGCAGTCGCTGCTCTTTGTCGACCGGCATCTGGCGCATGAAGGATCGGGACGGGGCTTCGCCCGGCTGCGCGCCGAGGGGCGCAAGCTGCGACGGCCGGACCTGACCTTCGGCACCGCCGACCATTACGTCTCGACCAAGGGGTCGAAGCTGGACGACATCACCGATCCCGACATGCGCGAGCGTGTCGCCGGCTGCGGTCCCAATGCGGAGGAGTTCGGCGTCACCTTCTTCACGCTCGGCGATCCGCGCCGGGGCATCGTACATGTGGTCGGGCCCGAGCAGGGGCTGACCCAGCCGGGACTGCTGATGGTCTGCGGCGACTCACACACGTCCACCCATGGCGCGCTCGGCGCGTTCGCCTTCGGCATCGGTTCGACCGAGCACTACCACGTGATGGCGACGCAATGCCTGTGGCAGCGCAAGCCCAAGACCATGCGCATCAACGTGGAGGGCGAGCGGGGCTTCGGCGTCACCGCGAAGGACGTGATCCTGCACATCATCGGCGAGATCGGCGCGCAGGGCGCGACCGGCCATGTCATCGAATATGCCGGCTCGACGATCCGCGCCATGACGATCGACGAGCGGCTGACCGTGTGCAACATGTCGATCGAGGCGGGCGGCCGCGCCGGGATGATTGCGCCTGACGAGACCACGTTCGACTACCTCAAGGGCCGGCCCTTCGCGCCGCATGACGCCGACTGGAAGACGGCGGTCGCGCTTTGGAAGACGCTGCCGACCGATGCGGGCGCGGTATTCGACCGCGAGGTGACCATCGATGCGGCCAGGATCGCGCCGACCGTGACCTGGGGCACCAGTCCGGAGAACGCTCTGCCGGTCACGGCTAAGATTCCCGATCCGTCGGCGGAAGCGGATGCGGGGAAGCGCACGGCACTGGAAAACGCCATTGACTATATGGGGCTGACACCGGGCGCGCCGCTTACCGACCTGACCGTCGACGGCGTGTTCATCGGGTCCTGCACCAATGGGCGGCTGTCCGATCTGCGCGCGGCGGCGGCGGTGGCCAAGGGCCGCAAGGCCAAGACCCCCACGATCGTCGTGCCGGGTTCGGGCCAGGTGAAGGCGCAGGCGGAGGCCGAAGGGCTCGACGAAATATTTGTCGAGGCGGGCATGGAATGGCGCGAAGCCGGCTGCTCCATGTGCTGCGGGTTCAACGGCGATATCGGCAAGCCGCAGCAACGCTGGGCCTCCACCTCGAACCGCAACTTCGTCGGACGGCAGGGGCCGGGCGTGCGTACCCATCTGATGAGCGCGGCAATGGCGGCGGCCGCCGCCGTCACGGGCAGGTTCACCGATGTCCGCGAGCTGGAGGAGAACGCCTGATGGAAGCCTTCACCACATTGACGGCGGTTGCCGCGCCGTTCGACCGGCTGAACACGGACACCGATCAAATTACGCCGGGACGCTTTCTGAAGAAGTGGGACGCGGATTGGGAAAATGTGCTGTTCCACGATCTGCGCTTCACCGCGAAGGGGCGGGAGAAAGCCGATTTTATTTTGAATCAGAAGCCGTTCCGAGACGCAAAAATCCTGGTCTGCAATACCAACTTCGCCTGCGGCTCGTCGCGCGAAAGCGCGGTGCATGCGCTGGTCGCCTACGGCTTCCGCGCGATCATCGCGCCGAGCTTTGGCGACATCTTCTTCGGCAATTCGAGCAAGAACGGCTTGCTCGCCTTCATGCAGGATGCGGCCGTTTGTGCAAAGCTGCGCGAACAACTGCATGCCGACCCCGGCGCCACAATGAGCATCGACCTCGCCGAACAGAGCTATACCGGGCCGGACGGTACCGCCTATTCGTTCGAAATCGATGGCTTCCGCAAACACGTGCTGCTGAACGGCCTCGACGACATCGAGCTCACCATGCAGTACGAGGACCAGATCGCCGCGCACGAGGCGGGGTTGAAGCAGGAGATCCCCTGGATCGTCGGTGAATAGCCCGACGAATTAGCCCGCCGCCAGCGCTTTCGGCGTGGTCGTCAGCGAATCCGCAAAGGCGTGGTTGACGTCGCGGTGGCCGGCTTCGTCGTCGCGCACGGCGAGGACCACGTCGCGCAGCGTGGCGTTGGCGTCCAGCTTCCAATACTCCCGGGCGATCGGCGGCGCGGCGACGTTGGTGTGCCGGCCGGCGTCGATTTCTTCCAGGTATTGGGTGTAGCTGATCACCGCTTCCTCTTCGAAATAGCCGACCACGCGGTGCGCGGTTTTCGAGGAGAACAGGTAGAGCCAGAAATAGGCGTTATAGAAGATCGCCTGAGTTAGCATGATGACGAAGCGTTCGAACGCCGTCGGGTGCGCGATCTCGATGAAGGTCATCAGATGCATGCGCTCGTTTTCCGCCTCGTCCAGCAAGGTGCGGATCCAGCCGTCGTCGCCGCGGATATGGCGCAGGCACTTCAGGTGCACCAGCAGGCCGCCGACCATGCCCGGCACCGCCGCCACGGTCTCCAGCACGACCGCGCGGTGGCCGTAGCGTTTCGCGAACAATGTATCGGCGAAGAAGCGCAGGAACTTCACGAAGCCATAGGCGATATGGTCGCTCATCGAGCGTGGCTCGTGGTGTTGGTTGAGGTCGTGGGTCGTGCCGTGCATACCGCTACTCCGTGGTGCAACCGCATTTTGAGCAGGCCGGTTTTCGAACCGGCCAGACCGGCCACTCACTATGTAGGTATGGTGATGTACTGCGTCGACAAGGGATGGTCGACGGTTTGCCGCAGCGGGATTGGCGGCAGTGCGTTATGGCTTTGTCACGGCCCCATTCTCTTCATCGGCACAGTCGTCGTGTTCGATCTCGACGGTCGCGTGTTCGACCCGGAAATGCTCGGCGAGACGGGCCTTGATCGCGGCGCTGACGACCTCCGGCCGCGCCTCGTCCGAGACGCGGGCGTGCAGGGTCATCATCGGGCGCTCCTGGGTAATCGACCAGGCATGAATGTGGTGGATGTCCACGACTTCCGGAATATGTGAAGTCAAATCCTCGGCGATCGCGCGGCTGTCCAGTTCGGCCGGTGCGCCTTCCAGCAGGATGTGGCTAGAGTCCTTCACCACCATCCAGGCGCTGCGCAGGATCAGCAGGGCGACCAGTACCGACAGGATCGGATCGGCCGCCGTCCAGCCGGTTGTCAGGATGATCAGCGCGGCGACGATGGCCGCGACCGATCCCAGCAAATCCCCCAGCACATGCAACGCCGCGCCGCGCACATTCAGATTGTTGCGGTCGGCGCCATGCAGGATGACGAAGGCGGCGATGTTGACGATCAGCCCGGCGCTGGCCACGATCAGCATGGGGCCGCCCAGCACGTCGACCGGCGCGTTCAGGCGCTGCACCGCCTCGACGATGATGAAGCCTGCGATGACGAACAGGCTGCACCCGTTGACGAAGGCGACCAGGACGGAGAAGCGGTTGAAACCGTAGGTGCGCTTCCAGTCGGCCGGCCGGCGCGCCACCCGGAACGCCGCCCAGGCGAGGCCGAGCGCGGCGAAATCGGTCAGCATGTGACCCGCATCGGCGAGCAGCGCCAGCGAGCCGGCAATCAGGCCGCCGGCCACCTCGACCAGCATGAAAACACCCGTGAGCAGCGCCGCCCAGCCGATGCGCCGTTCGTTTACGCCGCTATGGATGTGCGCCCCGCCATGATGGTGCGCATGGTCGTGCGTGTGATCCGCATTCATGACGCCCTAGGCATAGCACAGGAATGCTTGCGGTTGTTTCAAATGCTCGTCGTAGGGCGCGCCGCGCGGCTAGACCATTTCTTGTCTTCTTGTTCAAGTTTACTCAATTGAAATGGTCTCTCTCTATGTTTTTACGCAAATCCCGAGCGAACCGTTTCGGTTCGCTCGGGATTTGCTTTAGCCTCCGAGGAATTTGGAATTCGGCACTTCCTCGACGAAGCGGCGGCCCATGTCTTCCAGGGCGGCGGCGATGGCGCGTTTGGTGTCGGCCGGCTGCGCGATGATCGAGCCTTGGGTGCTGCCCTCGCCGAGCAGCGTCTCGAAACCGAGATATTTGCCGCGTCCGGAGCGGTAGGTCAGCACGAAAACCATGAAGACGTTGACGGTGTTGCCATCCGTTTTGGTGACCGCGATTTCCTTCGCCTTGGGCTGAATGACGAGGTCGAAATAGCCGCGCGGATACTTCTCTTTCGATTCCGGCAAAATTTCGGTGGTTTGGGTGAAAACGTGCTTCGCGGCGTCGCCCATCATTCGGCGGCTCGCCTCGGCCAGTTGGTATTCCGCGCCGGAGAAACTGGATTTCTGCCGGACCACGACACCGTCGTGCAAGGCCCTGAGATCCAGTCCCAGATGCCCCTGGAGCTGATAGGTGGCCGGGCGGGAGAGATGCAGCGGCTGGGGTGCTACGACCAGGTTGCTCTCCGAGGCGACGCAGGCGCTTAACAGCAGCGTGGCGATCAGAATGGCGGTATTGGCGGCGACGGATCGGATCACGGCGGGGCCTCCGGCGGCTGGGTTGGCGGCATGGCAATGCGAATGCCGCGTCAGCGTCGCAGGCGCAACCGAAGAAATGGTTAACGAAGTGGCGAATTTTGCGGGTTTGGGGACGGGCCGGGGGCCGCCTGAGTGGCGATTAAGCGGCCAATCCGCTTGGCAGCCCAATGGACAAAACGCGCGATGGAGGATTGGCGCGCATCGTCGGGGGCTCGAACAAATGCCGGCGCCGTCGGGCGGATGCAGTCGACATAGTAATGCTCGGGCATGCACATGGCGGTTTACCCTGTCACCGGCCGCGCGTTCGATTCTTCGAAAAGCCGCATGGTCTTGGCCACGTCATAGGTCGTTTCGCCCAACGTTTCGGGATCCCACTCGCTGCGCGGCGTCTCGAAGAAGTCGCCGCCATAAACATGGATCGCCCCGGTCAGCCGGGGGATCGGATTGGTGACCGAGTGAATGATGTTGGGACCCAGCGGTGCCGCGTCCGTGACGCAAAGCGCTTCCGCGCCGGCCGCTTCGATGCGGCCGTCGTCGGCGTCCTTGAGGCGGCGCCAGAAGATGTTGTCCTCGCGGCCGGTATAGACGCCGATCACCGCCCACATTTCGTGATTGTGCGGCATGATCGTCATGTGCGGCCCCCAGATGACGTTGATGATCGTCAGGTCGTCGGAATGATAAAGCTTCTGCACCTCGGCGCGCGCCGGCTCGCCGAGACCCTTGAGCATTGCCGCCGGATCGGCGACCGCTCGAGCAACCACCTCGCGCACCGCCTTGTGGCTGGAATCTTCCTTCAAAGCAGCGCGGCAGTCGGCGGTAAAGGTATCAAGCTCAAACATCGCGGTTGTCTCCTCAGAGAATATCCTTGAAAATCTTTGCACCGCCCGAGGTGACGGTCAAGAAATCCGCCGCTCGCTTGCTCGGATGTGCGGCCAGCGGCGTTGGGAGCAACGGATGACATCATCGACTTCACCCTATCGCGCGCGCGTCATGGGGACGCGCCACATGGCGGCGGCCGGGCATTACCTCGCCGCGCAGTCGGCGCTGCAGGTGCTGGAAGCGGGCGGCAACGCGGTGGATGCCGGTTGCGCCGGGGGCATGGCGCTGACGGTGCTGCAGTCGGAATATGTCGGCTTCGCCGGGGTTGCGCCGATGATGATCTATCTGGCGGAGCGGGACGAGGTGGTGACCATTGCCGGGCTGGGGCCGTGGCCGAAAGCGGCATCGCTCGACTATTTCCACCGGGAACATGACGGGGCCATTCCACCGGGGATCATGCGCACCGTCGTGCCGGCGGGGCCGGATGCCTGGATCACCGCGCTGGAACGGTTCGGTACGATGTCGTTCGGCGAGGTCGCGCAGTTCGCCATCCGTTTCGCCCGCGACGGTTTCCCGGCGCCCCGGCTGATGTGCGATATCCTGGCGGGCTACGAGGATCAGTTCCGCCGTTGGCCGTCGAGCGAGGCGATTTACATGCCAGGCGGCCGCCTGCCGCGCCCCGGCGAGTTGTTCGTGCAGGCCGATCTCGGCCGAACGATCCAATACATGGCCGATCAGGAAAGCGCCGCCCGGAGCGCCGGTCGCGAGGCGGGGCTTGCCGCCGCGCGGGACGCCTTCTACCGGGGCGACATCGGCCTGACCATCGCCCGCTATCATGCGGAAAACGGCGGTTGGATGACGTTGGAAGATCTCGATGCCTACCGCTCGCCGGTGCTGCCGCCGCTCACCACCGAGTTCGGCGACACACAGGTCTTTGCCTGCGGCCCCTGGTGCCAGGGGCCGATGCTGGCGCAGACGCTGAACCTGCTCGAAGGGATCGACCTTGGAGCGCTCGGCCATAATACGGCCGACTACATCCATACCGTCACCGAATGCTTGAAGCTCGCCTTCGCCGACCGGCACGCCTATTACGGCGATCCGAATTTCATCGACGTGCCGCTCGACCGGCTGCTCGACAAGGCCTATGCCGCCGAGCGGCGCGGTCTGGTAAAGGCGAATGAAGCCTGTCCGGAAATGCCGCCGGCGGGCGAGATCGAGATTGCGGGACTGCCGCGCGCGGCGGGCGCCGCCCCGGCGCCAAGGCCGGCTGGGCGGGAAGAGCTCGACACCTCTTATATCTGCGTGGTCGACAAAGACGGTAACGCGTTTTCCGGGACGCCGAGCGACGGATCGGGCGCGGCGCCGGTCATTCCCGGGCTGGGCATCGTGCCGTCGACCCGGGGCTCGCAGAACAATACGGACCCGAACCACCCGGCATGCCTGGCGCCCGGCAAGCGGCCGCGCCTGACGCCGAACCCGGCGATGGCGATCCGCGACGGCCGCTGGATGATGCCGTTCGGCTCGCCCGGCAACGACGTCCAGATCCAGGCGATGACGCAGGTGCTGATGAACATGCTGGTGTTCGGCATGACGCCGCAGGACGCGGTCGAAGCGCCGCGCTTCGCCAGTTACAGCTATCCGCGGTCGAGCGCGCCGTTTTCCTACAGCCCGGGCGAACTGCGCGTGGAAAGCCGGATCGATGCGTCGGTGGCCGACGACCTTGCGGCGCGCGGTCATGTGATGAAGCCCTGGTCCGATTGGGAATATCCGGCCGGCGCGGTCTGCACCATCGTCGCCGACCGGGAAACCGGCGTAATGGAGGGCGGGTCCGATCCGCGACGACCAACCGGCGTCGCGGGGTGGTAACGGGCAGGGGCTGGCTTAGGTTTCCCCAACGATGCCGACGGCGCCCGCATCGATCATCGCTTCGATCTCGCCGTCGCCGTAATTGAGTTCGGCCAGCACTTCGCGGGAGTGTTCGCCGAGGCGCGGTGCCGGGCCCTGAATGCCGGCCGGTGTCTTGTCGAAACGGGCCGCCGGGCGCGGCTGGCGCACCCGGCCGATGCCCGGAAAGTCATGCTCTTCGATCAGCCCGCTGGCGACGATTTGGTCGTTGTCGATGATTTCGCGTCGGCTCAGCACCGGCGCGCTGGGAACGTCCGCGGCGAGCAGGCGTTCGAGAATTTCGGCGCGCGTCCATTTGGCGATTTCCTCGGCCATGATCGCGCGCCGTTCGGCGATGTTTTCCGTCCGGTCGGCGGAGGTCAGGAAACGCGGATCGTCGATCAAGTCCGTCCGGTCCAATGCGCGGCACATACCGGACCATTCGGAATCGGAAACCGCGCCGGTGGTAATATAGCCGTCCTGGGTCTTGAAGATCAGGTCCTGCGCCTGCTGCGTGTGCGCCGGGTCGGTTTCTTCGTGCAGGTAGGTCAACCCGGCCATTGCCTCCGGCCACAGGAAGGCGACCATCGTGTCGAGCATCGACAGGCGCACATGTTGGCCCTCGCCGGTGCGTTCGCGCGCGAACAGGGCGCTGCTGATCGCCTGCGCCGCGGTCACCGAGGTGATCTTGTCGGTAATTATCGTGCGCACCATGTGGGGCCGGCCGGTCGCGCGGTCGGTCTGGATTTCCGCCAACCCGCTCATCGCCTGCACCACCGGATCGTAGACGCGTTGTTTGACGTGCGGGCCGATCTCGCCAAAACCGCTGATCGAGACATAGACGATATTGGGCTGCAACGTGCGCACCATATCCTCGCCGAAGCCGATGCGTTCGATCGTGCCGGGCCGGAAGTTTTGTACGAAGACGTCCGCGGTTTTTATCAGTTTCCGCAATACGTCCGCGCCGGCGGTTTGCTTGAGATCGAGCGGCAAGGATTTCTTGCCCCGATTACAGGAGAAGAAGGCGGGTGGGACGCCGATATCGCTCTTGTGGCGGTGGCGCATCTGCTCGCCCGCCAGCGGCTCGATCTTGACGACTTCCGCGCCCTGATCGGCGAGCAACACGGTCGCGACCGGACCGGACACCATGCTGGTCAGGTCGACGACGCGGATACCCGCTAAAGGTCCGGGCATGGATGCCTCCGTTTACTCTTGGTCACGAAGCGGCGTTAGGCAGAACCGGCCATTCCGCGGCGGGAAGGTGCGCGTAGTTGTGCTCGAACGCCTTCTGAAACCCGTCGCGCGCGATAGTGCGGCGGCAATAGGCCATCGCCTCGTCGCTGAGCGGTATTCCGTAGCGGTTGGCCCAGATCAGCACGGTGGTCAGCAGGATGTCGGCGACGGCGATGCGGTCGCCGAACAGGCAGCTATCCACGTCCGCGATGCGCGCTTGCACCGCGCCGATCTGTTTCAGGAAGTATTCGCGGGCCGAAGCGACCGCCTCGGGCGCGGCGCCGTAGATGGCGCGCAGGTCGTCGTGCCGCCGAATGACATAGAGCGAATGGGCGTCGAGCTCGGTCATGATGAAATAGCACCATTCGTCGGAGGCGGCCCGGGCCGCCGGTGTTTCGGGCCGCCAGACGCCGGCATCGGCGCCGTAGGTTTCGAATAGATAGTGTGCGATTGCCGCGCTTTCCGACAGGCCCAGCGCGCCGTCCTGCACGAACGGCACTTTCTGCTTTGGGGTGAGTCGCGTATAGGCATCGGTCTTGGTTTCCCCGGTACGCGCCTGGATCGCTTCGGTCATGTACTTGAGGCCGAGTTCGTGCAGCGCCCAATGCACGCGCAGCGTTCGTGACGTACCGACGCCCCAGACCGTGATGGAACTATCGCTCATTGGCATATTTCCTTGTCATAGCGCGGTCTACCAGGGTTCCACATAGGGCCGCAGATCGAGCTCATGGGTCCAGGCGTCGCGCGGTTGTGCATGCAGCGCCCAGTAGGTATCGGCGATACTGTCGGGCCGGGTCAACGAATCCGGAGGCAGGGTGTCCGGATCGATACCGCGCAGCCTGCGGTAGCGTTCGTGGGTGACCGCGGAATCGACGCCGGCGTCGATCACAACATGGGCGACATGCACGCCGTCCTTGCCGAGTTCGCGTGCCGCCGACTGTGCGACGATGCGCAGCGCGGCCTTGGCGCTGGCGAAAGCGGCGAAGCCGGCACCGCCGCGCATGCTCGCGGTGGCGCCGGTGAACAGGATGGTACCTTTTCCGCGTGGCACCATGCAGCGTGCGGCTTCGCGGGCGGCGAGGAAACCGCCGAAGCACGCCAGTTCCCAAACCTTGTGGAACAGCCCGGCGTCGGTCTCCCGCAGCGGCATTTTAACGTTGGAGGCGGCGTTGTAGACGCAAACCTCAACCGGCCCATAGTCCCGTTCGGCGCGGGCGAACAGATCCTGCACGGCTTCTTCCTGTCGCACATCGATACCCAAGGCCACGGCGGTGCCGCCGGATGCGGCAATTTCCTCGAGCACCTGCGCCGATTTTGCCGGATCGCGCCGGATCAGCAGGGTGGCGTAGCCTTCGCGGGCAAATCGCCGGCCGACCGCCGATCCGATTCCATCTCCGGCACCGAGAACGATGGCGACAGGGCGTTGCGTCATTTTTTGTCTTCCTCGATTGCGGTCCGTCTTGTTCCGTCATGCTACGGTGCGGCCACACCGGCGCTCAACCCCTGACCGTTCTCTGCAGAGATAGCGGGAGATTGCGATATGCAAGGACCGCAGCCGCACTGTAGCCGCACCCGGTCCGAAATAGAAAACTCGCAGCACGCCCCCAGGAATTCGAGTGCTGGACACTATGCCGGTCTTCGTTTTCTATCGTGGTGTTTCGTTTCTTGAATAAGAGAATTTCCACCGATGTATCTCAATGGCATCCAGATCCGGCGGCACGTCCGTTGAGGCGTTCGCCAGGATGTCTCACGCGCCGAACCGCCGTTGCCATCCTGGCGATAGCGGCAATGGTGTTGCCGGGGGTGAGTGCCGGGGCGGACCGTTTCATCACGGTCGCCTCGACCACGTCGACCGAGAATTCGGGCCTGTTCGCGCATTTGCTGCCAATTTTCACAGAGAAAACTGGCATTCAGGTGCGCGTGGTGGCGGTCGGCACCGGTCAGGCGATCCGGCTGGCGCGGAACGGGGACGCCGATGTGCTGTTCGTACACCACAAGCCGTCCGAGGAAAAATTCGTTGCGGATGGCTTCGGCGTGGCGCGGCACGACGTGATGTACAACGATTTCGTGCTGCTCGGCCCCGCCGGCGATCCTGCCGGGATTGCGGACACAGGCGACGTCTCGGCCGCGCTGGCGCGTATCGCCGGGGGGAAAATTCCGTTCGCGTCGCGCGGCGACGACAGCGGCACGCACAAGAAGGAACTGGGCCTATGGCGGGCCGCGGGGATCAATCCGGCCAAGAGCGCCGGCGGCTGGTATCGG
>JAOTYV010000075.1 GCA_029861675.1 Alphaproteobacteria bacterium | reverse complement strand
CTCGACCCGCGCTTCGGTATGATAGCGCCCGCCCTGCTTGGTGAACGCGGCATGCAGCGCGCGCAGCATCAACAGCGGATTGACGTCTCCGTCATGGGGACAGAAGGAGGCACCGGCGAGTTGGTCGCCCAGCCGCACGCCCGGCAGCATTTTCTGAATCTCGGCGCGGTCGATGATTTCACAGTCGAAACCTTCGGGACCCGCCTGATTGCGCATCTTTTCGATGAAGCGCTTGCGCTCCTCGACCTCGCTTTCGCCCAGTTGGAGTTCCATCCCGCCGCCGCCGCGATGGGCCACGTCGACGCCGGTTTCGGACCGCAGCTCGGCGGCGAAATCGGGCCACAGATGCGCGGATTCCCGGCTCCATTCCTGGTAGCACTGAACGCCCAGCCCTTTGCCCTGAGTCCAAACCAGCCCGAAATTGCCGCGGGCCGCGCGGAGCGCGGTGTCGCCCTCGTCCAGCATGACAACATCCAGCCCCTGCGCCACCAAACCGTAGCCGATGGCCGATCCGAACATCCCGCCGCCTACGACAATGACATCCGCGGTCTGCATCTCCCCGCTCCTCCCTACGCCGTTGACGCCACCACTATAGCGCCGAAGCGGCGGACGCGACCATCCCCGCCAGCGCCGTCTCCCACTCCCGCGTGAAGGCGTCCGCATCCGTGAGGCGGGAAGCGGTAAGCCAGGCGCGCAAATTCCTTCGAGGGGGACGAACCTCGGCCAAGCGCAGCGCAATCTCCACATAGTCCGCCGGCGTCGCGCCGATCCAATTCTCGCAACCGATTTGCTGTAGCAGGCTGACCCCCACCCGGCCCGCGTGCAGCCGCCCGGCCAGGGCGACCACCGGCACCCCCATCCACAATGCCTCGACCGTCGTCGTGGTGCCGTTGTAGGGGAATGTATCGAGCGCCACATCCACGTCGTCATAGAGCGAGAGATGATCCCGCCGGTCCGGTAACCGGGCGTGCAGGATCAGCCGATCCGCACCGATGCCGTGTTGCCCGAACACGCCGAGAATCCGCCGCCGCACGCCATCATCGGCGAGCTGACGCGATTTCAGCAGCAGGCGCGACCCGGGCGCCCGCAAGAGGATCGCGCACCAGAGCGCAATCGCCTCGTCCGTCACTTTCGACAGATTGTTGAAGGACCCGAAGGTCAGCGGACGGTCCGCCGGCCGCACGGCCGGATCGGGCGCATCCGGCGGCGGGCGGTAACACAGGAAGCCGCCCGGCAGCCGCAACAGCGTTTCGCTATGGAATTGCTCGGTTTCGCCCGGCGGATCGGCCCAGGCGTCGGTCACCCGGTAATCCATCGACGCCAATCCCGTCGTCGCGGGATAGCCGATCCAGGTGACCTGCACCGGCGCGGCCCGGTGACCGAACAGGCGCAGCCGGTTGTTTCCCGTATGACCGCTCAGATCAACCAGGATTTGGATGCCGTCGTCCCGGATTTGCCGGCACAACGCGGTGTTCCCCATTGCGGCGACGTCGCGCCATTGCGCCGCCAGGCCCCGCAACCGCTCGGTGGTTTCATCCGGATCGGTGACGTCCGAATAGCAGGTCACATGCACCGTTTCGGGATCATGCGCCGCGAGCACCGGCTCGATGAAATAGGCCACCGAATGGGTCCAGAAATCCGGCGAGATATAGCCGATCCGGATCGGACCGTCGCGCGGCCCGAGACCGGGCACCGATGAAACCGGCGAGGTTTCGTGCCGCGCCGCCCAGGCGCGATGCTGCGCCAGCAGGCTCTCCCCTTCGACCGCCGGATCATACGAGAGACACATCAGGAAGTTGGAATGCGCCCCGGCATCGTTCGGCTTCGCCGTCAGCGCGGCCTGATACGCCTCGCGGGCCGCAACCAACAGCCCTTGATCCTTCAGGACGATGCCCAGATTGTTATGCGCCGCCGCGAGCTGCGGCGCGATGGCGAGCGCCGCGCGATGCGCGGCCGCCGCCTCGGTCAGCCGTCCCAGCGCCCCCAGCGCCGCGCCGCGATGGGTGTGCGCCAGCGCATCGTCCGGCCGCAGCGCAATCGCCCGGTCGAAGATCGCGATTGCCGTCTCCTGGTTGCCGGTCGACTGCAACAGAACGCCGAGATTTCCCAGCGCCTCCGGATAATCGGCCCGGAGCGCGAGCGCTTTCCCGTAAGACTCCGCGGCATCTCGGAGCCGCCCTGCCCCGCGCAGCGCATTGCCCATATTGTTATGAATTTCAGGGATATCCGGCCGCAAGCTAACAGCGCACTCGAATCGCTCTATCGCCGTGTCGAACTGACCCGCACGCGACAGGGCATTGCCATATTCGTTCTGCAGGATCGCATTTTCCGGTCGCGCCGCTACGGCCGTAGCATAAGCGTCGAGCGCATCCGCCACCTCGTCCCGGGCCATGAGGATCGCGCCGAGCTGCGCCCATGTCACCGCGTCGTCCGGCGCCGCTCCCAAAGCTTGAAGTGCGTGCTGCTCCGCTTCCTCCATTGCCCCCCGCCGGCGCAGGAGCGGAACCAGCAGCGCGTGCGCGGCCGAATTCGCGTCTTCCGCGAGCGCGCGTTTCGCCAGGGCTTCGGCCTCGCCGTGATCGCCGCCGCGTAACGCGGTCCGCGCCCGTTCAAGGAGTGACGGGGATGGAATGCTCACGATGTGCGTTTCTGAATCACGGGTGCCTAGTATTCGGACACGCCGGGGAACCGGCGGCGCGCGATCATGATGGATTCCGGGTCGATGGCGGCGTCCGCCGCGAACTCCAGCAACAGCGGTTCATCGGACAACAAATGATCCAGCACACCCGATAGAAAACCCGTATCCTGGGCCCGCGCTTTCACATCGTCGATCGTCAAACCGGTCAGCAGCAAAAACCGCTGCAGCCGCTCCTCATCACCGGCAAGATACGCCAATGCCTGCAACGCGACCGTTTCCGCCTGCTCGTTATGCTTCAACATCACCATGACCCCCGCGCCGATCCGCGCTATATCTACAGCGTCCGACATTGCCACCAACCCAAACGAAAGTCATCCATGGGCCAAACGGGTAAATTGCGCTTGAGCGTGCTCGACCAGTCGCCGATCCGCGCCGGCGGCACGCCGTCCGACGCGTTGCACGAGACCATCCAGCTCGCTCAGTTTGTCGAGAAGCTGGGATATCATCGGTACTGGCTGGCCGAACATCACAGCAGCGACGGGCTCGCAGGCCCCTCGCCCGAAATCATGGTGACCCGCGTGGCGGCGGAAACCTCGGAAATCCGCGTCGGTACCGGCGGCGTGATGCTGCCGCATTACAGTCCCTACAAGGTGGCCGAGACCTTTCGAGTCCTGGAAACCCTCTATCCCGGCCGGATCGATCTCGGCATCGGTCGTGCGCCCGGCAGCGACTTTCCGACATCGCGCGCACTGGCCTACGGCTCACCGGTGGGCGCAGAGTATTTTCCAAATATGATCCAGGATCTGGACGCCTTCCTGCACGATCTGCTGCCGGTCGATCACCCCTTCGCCAAAGTGCGCGCCACACCCACGACCGCCGCCGCGCCGCCGATCTGGCTGCTGGGATCAAGCGACTACAGCGGCGCCTATGCGGCGCATTTCGGGCTCGCCTTTTCCTTCGCCCATTTCATCAACCCGGTCGGCGGCGAAACGGTCATGCGGTCCTATTTCGAAAAGTTCGAGCCGTCCCGCGGCGTCGAGGCGCCGACGGCCAATATCGGCGTCTTCGTGGTGTGCGCCGACACCGAGGAAGAGGCCGAACGGATCACCGCGACCCGCGATCTACAGCGGCTGCGCGCCGATCAGGGCTATCACGGGCCGATGCCCTCGGTCGAAGAGGCGCTGGCCAAGGATTATTCCGACGCCGAGAAAGAGCGCATCCGTTATAATCGGGAACGCACCGTGCTCGGCGATCCCGACCAGGTGAAATCGACCCTGCTCGACCTCGCGGAACGCTATAGCGTCGATGAGATCGTCGTCATCACCAATGTCTTTGATTTCAACGCCCGCAAGCGATCCTACGAGCTTCTGGCCGAGGCGCTCGCGCTGGAGCCCGGCAACGCGGCCGCGGAATAACGCGCGATGAGCTGGGATCCCACGCAATACCTCGCCTTCGCCGATCACCGGCAACGCCCGGCGCTCGAATTGCTGACGCGGGTTCCACTGGACGCACCGCAACATGTGGTCGATCTCGGCTGCGGTACCGGCAGCGCGACCCGGGCAATGCGCCGGCGCTGGCCCGACGCCGACCTCGTCGGCGTCGACGGATCGCCGGACATGCTGGACCGCGCGCGCGCCGACCTGCCGGACGCAACCTGGATCGAGGCCGATATCGGCGTCTGGGCGCCCGGCGCCCCGGTCGACCTCCTCTATTCGAACGCGGCGCTGCATTGGCTCGATGGCCACCCGGGGCTCTTTCCGAAACTCGCCGGCCATCTCACCAAGGGCGGTTGCCTCGCCATTCAGATGCCGGCCAATTTTACCGCACCCTCGCATCAACTGATGTATGACGTGGCGCTGGACGGTCCCTGGCGCCCCACGCTGGAGCCGCTGATCGTCGATCCGCCAACCGCGCCGATGGCGGATTACTACGACATCCTGTCGCCGGTGACCGCGGAGATCGATATCTGGACCGTGGAATATCTGCAGGCGCTGACCGGCGAAAACCCGGTGGCGGAATTCACCAAGGGCACCTGGCTGCGGCGCTTCCTCGATGCGCTGGACGAACCGCTGCGCAGCGAATTCGAGGCCGCCTACCGGGCCCGGATCGTCGACGCATATCCACGCCGCGAGGACGGCGTTACGTTATTCCCCTTCCGCCGGCTGTTTATCGTCGCCATCCGCTAAACGGGATTTGGCCGACGACCCTCCGAGACATTTCAACAAGAAGAGAGCCTTAACATGAAAATTCTCCTGCTCCAGGGCGATGGCATCGGACCGGAAATCGTCGCCGCCGCGGAATCCGTGGTGCGCGCGGCCAGCCGGCGGTTCAATCTCGGCCTCGAACTGATCGAGGCGCCGGTCGGTCTCGCCGCTTTGGACTCGCACGGCACCACGATTCCCGACGAAACCAAGGCCATGATGTTGGAGTGCGACGGTATTATCCTCGGGCCTTGTCATACGGCGGTCTATCCCGCGCCGGCGGAGGGCGGCATCAACCCGTCCGGCTACTCGCGCAAGGAACTCGACCTGTACGCCAATATGCGGCCGTCCCGGCTGCGCCCGGGCGTGCCCGCGCATGTAAAGGAAATGGATCTGGTGATCGCGCGCGAGAACACGGAAGGCTTCTACGCCGACCGGAACATGTTCCAGGGATCGGGCGAATTCATGCCGACGCCGGATCTCGCCATCTCGATGCGCAAGATCACGCGGCAAAGCTCGGCCCGCATCGCGGAAGCGGCCTGCCAGCTCGCCGTGGAGCGGCGCGGACGGCTCTCCATCGTCCATAAGGGCAACGTGCTGAAAGTCACCGACGGGCTGTTCGTCGACACGGTGAAAGACGTCGCGTCCGGCTACAAGCTGGAGGTCGATGAATACTTCATCGACGCCATGGCCGCGCTGCTGGTGCGCAAGCCCGAATATTTCGACGTGGTCGTCACCACCAACATGTATGGCGACATCATTTCCGATCTCGCGGCCGAACTCTCCGGCGGGCTCGGGCTCGGCCCGTCGATCAATGCGGGCGCCAACCGCTGCATCGCGCAAGCCGCGCACGGCTCCGCGCCGGACATCAGCGGCCAGAACATCGCCAACCCGACCGCGATGATCCTGTCCTGCGGCATGCTGCTCGACTGGCTCGGCCGGCGCCATGAGCGGCCCGAATTGCAGGAAGCGGCGAAGCGGATCGATTCCGCGATCGACACGCAGATGACCGACGATGACGGTCGCACCCCGGATCTCGGCGGTCCGCTCGGCACCGACGCGTTCGGCGATGCCGTGGCGAAGCGGATCGAGGGGTGATAAAAAATCCAACTCGCTGTTGGCAAAGCGCCAAAGCACAGCCGCACACTTCGACAAGCTCAGCGTGAGGCTGTGCTAATTCATACACCTACCTCATCCTGAGCCTGACGAAGGATGAGCGTGCGCATCGCTTTGTTTGTACGCAAATACGTCGTCGCGAACCCTTTCGGTTCGCTCGGGATTTACTCTAAATCACTCCCCGGTCCTTCAGGTCGCGCAATTGGTCCGCACCCAAATCGAGGAGCCGGCCCAGCACGTCTTCATTATGCATGCCGAGCGTCGGCGCGCCCGGCAGGTTGGGCAGCGCCTTGCCCGAAAACGTGATGGGGAAGCCGACGACGACGTTGTTGCCGGCCGGCTCGTCGCTCGCAAAGTGACGCATCGGCTGCAATGTGCCGCGTTGATAGAAGTGATCGTCGTGCAGGACTTCGCCCAGCGTCCGCACCGGCGCGATCGGCACATCGGCGGCTTCCAGGCGAGAGACGGCCTCGTCGCAGGTCATTTTCCCCAGGCGCTCTTGAATTTCCTGCCGCAACGCCTCGAGGTTTTCCGCCCGGCTCGGCACGGTGGTAAAGCGCGCATCGGCGAGCAACTCGGGCGCGTCCATACCCTGGCATAGTTTCTCCCAGCGATCGTCATTGGTCACCGTGATGATGACGTCCGCATCCTTCACCCGATAGAGGCCGGTCGGGTTGGTCCGGCTGTTGTTGCCGGCCCGGATCGGCTGCCCTTCCGCCAGCGCCTCCTCCAACGGCTCCATGAACATCAGGGTCGCCAGCGTATCCATCATCGAGGCATCGAGATATTGCCCCTCGCCGGTCTTCTCCTTGTGGCGCAACGCCGCCAGGATCGAATAGGCCGAGTACAGCGGCGTCACCAGATCGCTGACGAAAACGCCCACCCGCGTCGGCGGGCCGTCCGGATCGCCGTTGATATCCATCATGCCGCCCATCGCCTGGATCTGATGATCATGCGCCGGGTTGGTGGCATAGGGGCCGGTCTGCCCGTAACCGGAAATCGAGCAGTAGACGATGCCGGGATTGACCGCTGCGACTGCTTCATAGTCCAGGCCGAGCCGCTTCATCGAGCCGGGCGACAGGTTTTCGATCACCACGTCCGACTGCTTCGCCAGCTCGAGAAACAAGCGCACGCCCTCCGGGTCCTTCAGGTTGAGCGTGATGCTCTTGACGCCCTGGGTCCGTTTCATGAACCGCGTGGCGACGTCCTGGTCGGTCTGCGGCGTCGGATGCACGCCTTCGGGACCGGCGAACGGCCCGATGCCGCGCATCGAATCGCCGAGACCCGGAACCTCGACCTTGATCACCTCGGCGCCGAACCGGGCCAGCGTCATGCTGAGAAACGGCCCGGCGAGAAACACCGTGACCGCCAGTACGCGGATATCGTTAAGCGGTTGCACGTCCCTGCCTCCCTGAACTCCCTGACCTCCAAATTATCAACTTTGTGCCGGGGAACAAAATTCCGCGGGAACAGGGATTCCCAGGCGGCTCCGCCTATCGGCCGTCAAGGATCGCGTCGGCGATCTTTTCCGCGGTCATCAGGGTCGGGAAATTGGTGTTGGCGCAGGGCACAACCGGGAAGATCGAGGCATCGACAACCCGCAATCCCTGCACCTCGCGGACCTTTCCCTCCGTATTCGTAACCGCCATCGGGTCGTCATCCGCGCCCATCCGGCAGGTGCACGACGCATGCCAGACGCCGATCGCGGCCTCGCGCACGAAACCTTCCAATTGATCGTCGTCCTGCATCAAATCGTCCAGGTTCGCGCCTTCGACGATGAAGTTCTCGATCAAATAGCGGCGCAGCACGGCGGGACCGTCGAGCAGTTTCGCCATGAAGCCGGTCAGCAAGCGGTTCTTGTTGTTGACCACGCCGATGGCCCGGACCTTGTCGGTATAACTCGCGGGGAATGGATCCGCGGTGACCGCCTGCAACGCCGCCATGCCGTGCAACGCCACCATGTGCCGGAACCCGTGCACCAGGCGGTCGAGATCGCGCCGATCCGACAGCAGGTTGAAATCGACCATCGGTTCGTCCTGCCAGTCGCGGGTGGCGAGCCGTACCTGCCCGTCCTCGGAATAGGTCTTGTTGACGAAAATCAGCATCGAGGCGATCTGCTCGCCGACCGCATGCCAGGCGGATTTGCTGACCGCGGCGACGAACATGTCGCCATCGGGCGCATCGCCGATCCCGGACGAATAGCGCAACCCGACCAGCAGATGCCGGCGCGTGTATTCGTTGAGCCGCGCTTCCGGCCGGAGATAGGAGGCAACCGCGACCGAAGGATGATCCATCAGCCGCCGGCCGACTCCGGCGAGGTTGGCCCGCACCTCGATCCCGAGGTCGCGGAGCTGCATCGCCGGGCCGATGCCCGCGCGCAGAAGGTGGGCCGGCGAATGAATCGCGCCGGATGAAAGGATGACCTCATTGGCTCGGAATTCGGTCTCCTTGCCCTGCACCATTGCGGTGACGCCGACACAGCGCGCGCCGTCGAACAGCAGCTCCTTGACGCGGGTCTCCGTCGAAATGGTCAGGTTTTCACGCAGCCGCGTGCCCGGATCGAGGTAGCCGATCGCCGCCGATACGCGATTTTCATAGGCGTTTGAGATGGTGATCGGAAAATAGCCGTCCCTGAATTCGCCGTTCTGGTCGGGCAGGTATTCGTAACCGGCCTGCTTGAAGGTTTCGCCCACCGCCGTCGCATGCCCGTTCCACAGGTCCGGCATGATGCGGCGGACCGGGATACGGCCGGCATTGCCGTGCAGCGGACCCTCGAAATCCATGTCGCGCTCGACTTTCTTGAAGTAGGGCAGCACCGATTCCCAGTTCCACCCCTTGGCGCCGCGCGCCTCCCAGTCCGCGTAATCTGTCGGTGCGCCCCGGTTGGCGAGCTGGCCGTTGATCGACGAGCCGCCGCCCAGCACCCGGGCCTGCTCGTATTTGCGCAGCGGCGGCCGGTCTTCTTCGGGATCGTTGTGCGAAATCGCGCGCGTGGTGACCTTGAGGTCGGTCCAGTGGAAGCGATTGTCGAAATAAGCGACGCCGGGATAGCTGTCGAGAATCTCCTTCGGAACCTTGCCGTGCGGCGTGTCCTGCCCGGCTTCGCACAGCAGCACCGTGTTCGAACTGCGCGCGGACAGCCGGTTCGCCAGCACGGACCCCGCCGATCCGCCCCCGACAATCAGATAGTCGTAGATCATGCGTCTCCCCGTTTGATAGCGTTCACGCCCGCGGTCACGATGGCGAAGCAGCAAATCCCGGCAACCGCCATAATCAGGCAGATCGCCTGATAGGCCGACACGAACACCGGACTCGCGGCGAGCCCCGCACTCACGGCACCGGCGGCCGTCGACAACGCCCCAAGCAGCGAGGACGCGACCCCGGCGGAATTGCCGGCCGGTTCAAGCGCGATTGCGTTCGCCATCGGGAGTATCATGCCGAATCCGAACACGTAGGCAAATATCGTGGTCCACAAGACAAGGAGCGGCACTTCGATCCAGGCAAATATCAAAAGAATCATCGCGGCAAGGGCACATATCAAGGCGCCGATGCGTAACGCGGCGATCGGCGGTCGACTGCGAATCAATCGGCCGCCGAACCAGGCGCCGAAGATGACCGCGGACGCGGCAACCGCAAAGAGCGGGCCGAATTCACGCGGTGCGATGCCGTATTGCGTTGACGCCATGGCCGCGCCGGCGCTCAGCAGGGTGGCGTAGCCGAACATCGCGCTGGAAATTGCGCCGCACCCGATGAGGAAATCACGCTGCAGGAAAAGTGCGGTCACGGTCGAGCAGTAACCGCCGACGGAGAACACGTGGGTCTGCCTCTTGCCGGCGGCCGGGCCAACGAACACTGGTGCCGCCGCCATGAGAACCAGGCCGAGCGCGGCAAGAAACCAAAACTGCATCGTCCAGTCGGCGAAATACAGAATTGCCGACCCCAGCAGCGGCGCGAGCAGCGGCGCCGCGCCGAAGATTATCGCGATGGTGGCAAGCAACCGCGCGGTGCGCGCACCGCCGCCCTGGTCGCGCGCGATAGCACGCGCAATTACCGGGGCGCTGCCGCCGAAGACGCCCTGCACGAGGCGAAACGCCGCCAATGTTTCGAGACTGTCGGCGATCAGACAGGCGAGTGTGGCAACGACAAACCCCGCCAGTCCAATCATCAGCGGCAACATACGGCCGAAGCGATCGGCCAGCGGACCCCAAACGATCTGCCCGGGGCCATACCCCAGGAAATAAGCGGAAACGATGATGCCGCCCGCCTCCGCGCGGGCGCCAAAGGCTTCGGCGATCATCGGCTGGGCGGGTAGACTTATATCCACCGTGGTCGCCGACAGCGCCGTCAGCATGGCCAGGGTCAGGACGAACATCGGGCGGTTTGTCTGTGCGGCCTCCCGGCGGGGTGGCGTCATTCCACCTCGCCCGCACAGCGGGCATAAACCAACCGGGCCGCCGCGAGATCCTCGATCGCCGCGCCGACCGATTTGAAGAGCGTGATTTCTTCCGCGTCGCGCCGGCCTGCATGATCGCCGCGCGTCAGGTCGAACAGATCGGCCGCCACGTCTTCTTCCTTGAGCACCCCGGTTTTTATCGGCTCGGCAATATCGCCGGTCGCATGCAGCGCGCCCGCGCGGGTGTCGACGAACACCGTGGCGCGGCGGATCGTTTCGTCATCCGCCTCGCGGCTGGTCGGCGAATAGGCGCCAACCAGATCCACATGGGCGCCGGGCTTCAGCCATTCTCCCTGGATCAGCGGAGTCTGCGACAGGGTTGCGCAGGTGACGATATCGGCGTCCGCCACCGCGGTCGCCAGATCCTCGGTCGCCGATGCGGCGATCCCGCCGGCCGACACCCGCGCGGCCACGGCCGCCGCTTTCTTCACGTCGCGGCCCCAAACGGTGATCCGGTCGATCGGCCGAAGCACCGCATGCGCCTCGACCAGATTATCGCCGGCGACCCGGCCGGTGCCGACCACGACCAGGTGCCGGCTATCCTTCCGCGCCAGATAGCCGGCGGCGAGCGCGGAGGTCGCCGCCGTGCGGCGCGCCGTCACCTCGCCGCCATCGATCAGCGCGAGGCATTCGCCGGTCCGGCCGTCCATCAACATCACCATTGCATTCACGGCAGGCAGCCCGCGCGCGCTGTTGCCCGGAACCAGGTTCACGACCTTGACGGCGATGTGCTCGCCCTCCGCCCAGGCCGGCATCATCATGAGCTTTGCATCCGGCTCCCCCGGCACGGCCACGAAATGCTGATGCTTGACCGGCATCGACCAGTCGGCACGGAAGCCGTCGCGGATCGCGTCGATCAAATCCTTCCACGGCAGCGCGCGGCGCGTTTCCGCTTCATTGGTTTGCAACATCAAGGTACTCGCGGGAGCCAAGGGGACCGCACGAAACAGCCCCCGCCCTCACGACGCCTTCTGAAACCGGGAGGCTTTCGGGACATAGAGGTCGAGCAGGCTCATGCCGTTGCGCTGCCCATCGGGATCGTCGAGCCACAACCGCACGAGATGCCGCCGGTGATCCGCATCATCCTGATATTCGGTCCGGGAATGCAGAATGACGTAGTTGTTGATGAACTGCATGTCGCCCTTCTGCAAATCCATCGAGAGCTGCATATCGGCGCGCGCCGTGATCGAATCGAAATAATCCAGCACCGCGATCTCATGCTCGCTCAGGGTCACCCCTTCCTTCTCGGCCCAGACGATGGGGTTGCGGTTGTAACAGCAATGCAGCAGATCGTTGTGGAAGTCGAAAACCGGGATCGCCTCGGGCGAGAGCGGCGGTTCGCCCGCGTCATGCTGCCCGCGCCGATGGTGATAGAAACCGCGCCGCAGCGTCTCCATGTATTCGGGCTTGGTCCGGAGAATTTCGTTGTAGACCTCGGGTGCGCTGGTGATCAGGCTGAGTCCGCCACTGGCGGCGGTCTCGAGGCACAGCAGCCCCGCGTAGTCCGCCCCGTCGGTATGGAACGGCAGCAGCTTGTTGCTGCTGTAGCCGCGCGATTGATGATCGTATGGAACGCCCTTGTCGATCACGTCGACCGCGAAATCGCCCTCGTAATTCTGCACCGAGATTTTGCCGAAATACGACGCCATCCCGCTATAGGCGAGCAGATTGTCGTCATAATCGTAACGCGCTACCGGGAAACCGGCGACCACGGTGAAGCCCTGCCCTTCGTTCAGGTCACGGTAGGCCTTGGCCAGCAGCGCCGCGGTCTCATCGAGCGGGAAATCCTCCCGGGTGATCTCGCGAAACGGCGTGCCCTTGGCCTTTACCGCCAGCATGGCGCTCTCTACCTCGGCAACCATGGCTGGCGTGAGGTGATGCACCCAACTGCGCGCTTGCGTAAAATCCGCGCCTTTCCAGGCGCTGGCGTCTTCGATCATCGGGTTTTGATCGGCGGTCATGGCGTCCACTCCCAAATCGGCGGTTGTTGGGCCCAAATCAGGTCGGCCGGCACATACTACGCCATTATTGGCCGCAGTCTCACCCTGTCAATGACCGGAAAACTACCTAGTGAAGCTGCGGCGATTTCAGCAGGTCCTGCCGGCTCACCGACTGGACATTGATCTGGATTTGATCGCCGCCACGCTGAAAATGCAGCGGTATCTCCGTTCCCGCGGCGCCGACCGCCCAGATCCGGCGAAACAGCGTGGCAAGATCGACAACCGCCTCGCCGTCCACGCCGAGCACGATATCGCCGATGTTCACGCCGGCATCCTCCGCCGGACCGCCATCGACCAGCCCCGCGACAACCAGCGCGTCATTCACTTCGGTGGTGATCATGCCGAGCCAGGGACGGGCCGGCTTTTGGCGCCTGCCGTACTGCAGCAAATCATCCAGGATCGGCGTCAACAGATTGATCGGCACGATCAGATTGCCATCGTTACGATCTTCCGACGGAACCGCCTGCTGAACGAACAGCGAGCCGATGCCGCACAGCTTCCCCGAAGAGTCGATCATCGCCGCGCCGCCCCAGAACGGGTGCGGCGGCGCCGTGAAGATGCCTTCGTCGAGGACGTATTCCCAATATCCGGCGAATTCGCGTTTCGACACAATCCGCGCCTTGATCGCGTTCTGCCGGCCGCCATGCCCGGCCACGATAACCGGATCCCCGACCGCAAGATCGGATGAATCGCCGAATTCGAGTGCCGGCAAGTTGAAAGAACCCAGCGCCTGCACCAAGCCGAACCCGGTTTCCTGGTCGTAGCCCATGACATGGCCGGGTGTGGCGTTGCCGGTGCTGTCCAGCATCCAGATCGATTCGGCCTCGGTCACCAGATAGCCGACGGTCAGAACCAGCCCCTTGTCGCCGATCACCACGCCGTGGCCGGCCCGTTCCGTCCCCAGCGTGTTGGCGGTCATCGCATCATCGGCAATACGCGATCGCAGCGCGACCACCGAACTCAGCGCACGATCGAGGTCGTAGCTTACATCGGCGGGCTTCGGCCGCAGCGCGGGATCTATTCGAATATCTTCGGGGTCCGACATGACGGAAAACTCTGCCTAACTATATTCGGTTCTGGCAACCTTGGGGCGCCGGGCGGCACCGACTTCCAAGACTGATACAACATACTATCCTATCGCAACAGGAATCGCGCCCTCGACTTACTGTCGAAACATTATATGGGACGCCAAATTCGACTCACCAAGCGCGCCCGGGCAAGAATTGATCGGTGCAGCCGCGCCAATACCCGTTAAAATCCGGCCCGCCCCGAGCCGAACCGGCCGGACGCACGGTAAATGCAACAGACCTGGACGCCCCCATGGACCCAACGATCCTCGAGCAACTGAAAAACGCGACCGGTCCGCGCGGCTGGCTCGAAGACGAGGCGGACAAGGCCGCGTATCTGACCGACGAACGCGACCTGTATCACGGCACCGCGCCGCTGGTGCTGCGCCCGGACTCCACCGAGGCGGTTGCGGAAATCGTCCGTATCTGCGCCGGGACCGGCGTCGGGATCGTGCCCCAGGGCGGCAATACCGGGTATTGCGGCGGCTCGATTCCCGGCCGCAACAATGAAGAAATCGTCCTGTCGTTGGGCCGGATGAAGCGCATTCGCGACATCGACCCCCTGAATTACACGATCACGGTCGAAGCGGGCTGTATTCTGGCGGATGTGCAAAAAGCCGCGGCGGAGGCCGGGCGGCTGTTTCCGCTCAGCCTCGCGGCGGAAGGCACCTGCCAGATCGGCGGCAATCTGGCGACCAACGCGGGCGGCACGGCGGTGGTGCGCTACGGCAATGCCCGCGACCTTGTGCTCGGATTGGAGGTCGTGCTGCCGGACGGCGAAATCTTGCACGGGCTGCGCCGTTTGCGGAAGGACAACACGGGCTACGACCTCAAGCAATTGTTCCTCGGCGCGGAAGGCACGCTCGGCATCATCACCGCCGCGGTCTGCAAGCTCTTCCCCGTCCCGCGCGAGACCTGCACCGCGCTGCTGGCCGTGCGGGACCCGGAGGCGGCAACGGAAATACTGGCGCAGCTGCGCGCGGCCTCGAGCGACGGCGTCACGACATTCGAATACTTCCACCGGCGCTGTCTCAACATGGTGCTCGAACACATCACCGATGTTGCCGACCCGTTCGAAGCGGCGCACGACCACTACGCCCTGGTCGAACTGTCTTCGGGCCGCGAGGATGGCCGTCTTCAGGAAACCGTGGAATCGGCGCTCGCCGACGCCTTCGAGTCCGGCGCAGTGCTGGACGCGGTGATCGCGGCAAGCGGCCGGCAGGCGCAAGCGCTCTGGCGGCTGCGGGAAACGATCCCTGAATCGCAGAAGCACGCGGGCGGATGCATCAAGCACGACGTCTCGGTGCCGGTCTCCCGCGTGCCGGAATTTCTGGATGCGGCGACCGCCGCGGCGGCCCGCGAAATCCCCGGCGTCCGCATCGTGCCCTTCGGCCATCTCGGCGACGGCAACATTCACTTCAACCTGTCGCAGCCGCCATCGGAAGACCGCGAAAGCTTCCTCGCCCGCACCGAGCACATCGAAAAGGTCATCCACGACATCGCCGACGGACTCGACGGCAGCTTCAGCGCCGAACACGGCGTCGGCGTGCTGAAGAAGGGCGAACTGGCGCGCTACAAAGCGCCGGTGGAGATCAAGCTGATGCACGCGATCAAGGACGCCATCGACCCGGGCGGCATCATGAACCGGGGGAAGATACTTTGAGCACTGCCCGATAGACCTCCGATTGTCCCTCCACTACGATAGACCGACATCGCAATCCCCTTGGCACATGGCGGGGGCCGCTGCGGCAATGAAATAAATATAAGGAGACCCAATCCAATGCGCGGCGCCGATGCCTTAGCCAAGACCCTCAGCCAAGCCGGTGTGGAGCGGATTTTCGCCATGTCGGGCAACCAGATCATGATCGCGTTCGACGCGTTTCTCGATGAGGACATCAAGCCGGTCCACATCCGCCAGGAAGCTGCGGCCGTGCACATGGCGGATGCCTGGGCCCGGCTCACCGATACGGTCGGCGTGGCGCTGGTCCCGGCTGGGCCGGGATTCGTCAACGCGTTGTCCGCGCTGTATAC
This sequence comes from Alphaproteobacteria bacterium, assembly GCA_029861675.1. Next base: position 1,419 of record JAOTYV010000075.1, on the reverse strand, counting down.
GGCCCAGATGTCGGAAAGCCCGATCGTCTTGTTGAGCGGTCATGCGCCGACCACGCGCATCGGCATGGGCGGCTTTCAGGAAATGCCCCAAGCGGAAATGGCCGAGCATCTCACCAAGGCTTCCTGGACGATCAAGGACGCCGCCGAGATTGCTCCGTCGATCGTCCGCGCCTTTCAAATCGCCGCGTCCGGGCGGCCCGGGCCGGTTCATGTGGCGATTCCGGAAGACATTCTCGCCGCGACCGTCGACGCCTCGCCCGATCTGGCCGAAGACGCGTTCCTGCCGCCGCCGCTGCCGCTCGACGAAGGCACCGCGCGGGATGCGCTCGGACTGATGACGGCCGCGCAACGGCCGCTCATCATCGCTGGCCCCATCCTGACCCGGAACGCGGCGATAGCCGACCGGCTCGAACAGGCAACCGGCATCCCGGTGGTGTGCACCGAAAGCCCGCGCGGCACCAATGACCCGTGTCTCGGTGCGTTTGCGGAAGCGATGGCGCAGGCGGACGCCGTCCTGTCGCTCGGCAAGATTATCGATTTCAGTTTTCAGTTCGGCGGCGTGCTGCACGAGGACTGCAAGGTCATCCATATCGATCCGGATGCCGAAATGATCGCCCGCAGCCGCACGGTGTTCGGCGGGCGCCTCGCCGTCACGGCGGAAGCAGGCGCGATTGCGGCCGCCGAACGGCTGACCGAACTCGCCGATAAACCGGCCGACGGCTTTGCGGACTGGATCAAGACCGTGAAGGAGACGACGACGTACCGGCCGCCCGAGTGGTCGACCCTGAGCTCGGCCCCCGATGGCCCGGTCCACGCGGTCGAGTTGTGCCGCGCCGTGCAGGCCAGGCTCGACGCCTCGCCGGACTCGGTCCTGATCGTCGACGGCGGCGAATTCGGCCAATGGGCGCAGGCCTGCCTGTCCGCGCCGAACCGGATCATCAACGGCCCGGCCGGCGCCATCGGCAGCGCCATCCCGTTTGCGGTGGCGGCGGGGCTGGCGAAACCCGACGCGCCGGTGATCGCGCTGATGGGCGACGGCTCGGCCGGGTTCCATCTCAGCGAATTCGATTCCGCGGCGCGCAGCGGGTCGCGCTTCACGTTGCTGGTGGGCAACGACGCCCGGTGGAATGCGGAGTATCAGATCCAATTGCGCGACTACGGTGCGCAACGCCTGCACAGTTGCGAATTGAACGCCACCCGCTACGACCAGGTGGCGAGCGCGCTGGGATGCCACGGCGAAAATGTCACCCGACCGGAAGAAGTTGCCTCGGCGCTCGACCGGGCCGCCGCGAGCAGCACCGCGACCTGCATCAATGTCGCGATCGAAAGCCACCCCGCACCGGTGGTGCAACGGAACCCGAACGCTGCGCCCGCAGCGTCCGGACATTGAGGAGACACCCGGGGAGGAGACGCCCGGGC
>JAOTYV010000347.1 GCA_029861675.1 Alphaproteobacteria bacterium | reverse complement strand
TGGCGAAAGCCATAACGCGGGTAACGCATGCACCGGATTTGGCGGCAGCTTTGGTAGCGGGCGGGCACATCGCTTACGAGAACGGCTTCACGGAAGCCGCGGTCGTCACGCAGTACCGTGAGTTCTTTGAGAAGGTAAAGCACTGATGTGCGGCATCGCGGGCATCATGACGCGGGACGGCTCGGCGCCGGATCCAAAGGCGATCGAGCAATTCCGGCAATCCGTGCATCACCGCGGCCCGGACGGCGACGGTATCCATCGCTCGGGCAACCTCGCGATGATCCAGACAAGGCTTGCGATTATCGATCTTGAGACCGGCGACCAGCCGCTCTATGAACCACGGGGGGCCGCTCTCGTCGCAAACGGCGAGATCTACAACTATGTAGAATTGCGCAACGAACTTTCGGATGTCGAATTCTCGACCCGATCCGACTGCGAACCGCCGCTCCATCTGTACCGCCGCATGGGCAATCGCTATACCGATGCGCTGCGCGGCATGTATGCGATCGCGATCCACGATCCGGTGGAAGACGCACTGATCCTGAGCCGCGATCCATTCGGCATCAAACCGCTTTATTATGTCGAAACGGCACAGTACTTCGCTTTCGCCTCCCAGCCCGTCGCGCTGATCGATGCCGGATTGATTCGCGCCGAACTGGCGCCCGAGCGGCGCGATGAATTGCTGCAAGTCCAATTTACCTGTGGCCGCGAGACGATCTATCGCGGGATCAACCGCGTCCTGCCCGGCGAAACGCTGATCGTGCGCAATGGCCGTATCGTCGACCGGCTGCGCCGATCCGCCCTTCCCGACGACGGCGCCAATACCGATAAAGCCGGCGAGCCGCTCACCCAGCTTGACCAGATTCTCGAGAATAGCGTCGAAATCCACCAGCGTTCCGACGTCCCCTACGGGCTGTTTCTTTCGGGCGGGATCGATTCGAGCGCAATCCTGGCGCTGATGAGCCGGCTCAACGATCGTCCGGTGCGCACATTCACCGTGGGGTTCAGCGGCACCAAGGTTCACGACGAACGCGAACATGCGCGAATGCTCGCACAATCGGTTGGCGCCGACCATGTCGAGGTCGAATTCGACGAGGCCGATTTCTGGTCACTTTTGCCGCGAATTGCGGCCGACATGGACGATCCGGCGGCGGACTACGCGATCCTGCCGACGTGGAAACTCGCGCAGACTGCGGCGCAAGACCTGAAGGTCGTGCTGTGCGGCGAAGGCGGCGACGAACTGTTTGCCGGTTACGGCAGATACCGGACTCTGCTGCGGCCATGGTGGCTCGGTGGCCGGGCGATCCGGGCGCGGGGTATTTTCGACGGTCTCGGCGTGCTGCGCGAGGAAAGCAACCGTTGGCGGGACGGCCTTACCGCATCCGAGGCGATGGCGGAAGTTGACGGGCGAACACGGTTACAGATCGCCCAGGCTACCGATTGCGCGGATTGGCTGCCGAACGATCTGCTTACCAAACTGGATCGCTGCTTGATGGCGCATGGCTTGGAAGGCCGGACGCCTTTTCTCGACCAACATGTCGCCGCCTTCGCCTACAACCTGCCCGATCAGGTCAAGATTCGCGAAGGAAAGGGCAAATGGCTGCTCCGGCGCTGGCTTAACGGTGTGATGCCCGATGCAAAGCCATTCGAGCGGAAGCGCGGCTTTACCGTTCCCGTGGGCGAATGGATCAATCGTCAGGCGGATCGGCTCGCACCGCTGGTTACCGCGATGCCGGCGATAGAAGAAATCGCCAAGCCCGACGCGGTCATGCGATTGTTCGCCACCAAGAACAAGCGCGCGGGCTTCGCCGCCTGGACACTGCTGTTCTATGCGCTCTGGCATCGGCGGCATATGGAGGGCATAACGGCGGAGGGTGACGTTTTCGATATGCTGGCGCACCATTGACCGGTTGACGCTAAACAGACGAGAGGCGCGCTATGACGCAATCCTACGACCTACTCATCACCAACGGGCTCTGCGTAACGCCAAGCGGCACGGTGGAAGCCGATATCGGCGTTCGCAATGGCAAAATTGTCAAGATTGGCGTGCCGTCGGGGGCTTCCGCGGAAACGGTCTTCGACGCGCGAGGATTGCATGTCCTGCCGGGCGTCATCGACACGCAGGTGCATTTCCGTGAACCGGGAATGGAACACAAGGAAGATTTGGAAAGCGGCACGCGGGCGGCGGTAAAGGGCGGTGTCACGACCGTATTCGAAATGCCCAATACGTCCCCGCTCACGGATTCCGCCGCCGCGCTCGCCGAAAAATTCGACCGCGCCGCAGGACGCGCCTGGACCGATCACGCCTTCTTCGTCGGCGCTACCGGCGAGAACGCATCCCGGCTCCGCGAGTTGGAACTGTTTCCCGGATGTTGCGGCGTCAAGATCTTCATGGGTTCGTCCACCGGTAACTTGCTGGTCGAAGACGACGCAACCTTGGAGAAAGTGCTGACCGCCAGCCGCCGCCGGTGTTCGGTCCATGCGGAGGACGAATATCGGCTGCGCGACCGGTTTGAAATCGCCGAAAAGGGCGGCCATCCACGGGCGCATCCCGATTGGCGCGACCCTGTCTCGGCCCTCACGGCGACGCAGCGGATCGTCCGGCTGGCGCGTAAGACCGGACATCCGGTTCATGTGCTGCACATTTCGACCGCCGAGGAAATTGTGTTTCTTGGCGAAAACAAGGACATCGCCACGGTCGAGGCGACACCGCAGCACCTGACGTTGGAGGCGCCCGATTGTTACGACCGTTTGGGCGCGCTGGCGCAAATGAACCCGCCGATCCGCGACAGCCAGCACAGGGCCGGCCTATGGCACGGGGTGCAAACGGGAATTGTCGACGTCATCGGATCGGATCACGCGCCGCATTCGCTAGAAGAAAAATCCAGCCCCTATCCGCGCAGTCCCTCCGGCATGCCGGGCGTCCAGACGCTGGTGCCGATCATGCTCAATCACGTCAACGCGGGACGGTTGAGTCTGGAACGCTTTGTCGATTTGACCGCCGCGGGCGCGCAACGCTTGTTCGGAATTGCCGGCAAAGGCCGGATCGCGGTCGGCTACGACGCCGATTTCACGATTGTCGACATGGCCGCGAAGCGGACGATCGAGAACAGCTGGATCGAAAGCAAATGCGGCTGGACACCCTATGACGGCATGCAGATCACCGGTTGGCCGGTTGCAACCCTGCTGCGCGGCCAATTCGCGATGCGCGAGGATACGCTAAGCGACGCGCCGACGGGTCGCCCGGTCCGTTTCAATGACAGTTTGGTGCCGGCCGCCGACGGCTAGACCATTTCTTGTTCAATGTGATGCACGTGAAATGGTCACTCTCTTTGTTTATGCGCAAATACGTCGTCGCGAACCGTTTCGGTTCGCTCGGGATTTTCTCTAGTGCACGACGCCGGATATCTCCGGCGCGTGGAGTGCCGATTCGGCATGCGCGTCCTTCCGCTGCGTCAGGTCATCCACCGCCGTCGCGATCTCCATCAATGCGAATGTTGCATCGCTGCCCGAATACGTGCTCGTCAAGATCGTGCTGGCAAGCGGCTTAAGCTGCGCAACCAGATTGCGCGCGGCGCGGCGCGGGCGAATATGGATTTTTTCAACGATGGTGACCAGCGCCCGAAAGTCATCAACAATGCCCGCAAACCGGGTCCCGTCGAGGCGTGGAACGGCATCTCCGGCGATCGCCAGTATGCGGCCAAGATGTGCCTTCGTCTCATCGGTGATGGTGTCCGCCTCAAAGGCGTTGATGACCATACCGACCAGAAACGCGATTTGATACGAGGCTCTGACCAGTCGCGTTTCGTTCATTTCCGCCATCAGGGCCGCGATTTCCATGTTCATGGCTTCAAGATCAATTTGGCGCCCTTCCAATTTATCCTTCAGTGTATTGGGGACCTGATATCGCGTCGGTCCGGCCGTGTTCAGCCGATCCCGCCGGTCCGGTCCAAGATAATCCGCGGTGACGACAAATTGGTTTCGTTCGCAGACAATATTTTCGATACGCGAGAAAAGCTGGGCTGGCGCCAAAGGCTTGACCAGCAGGGTATCGGCGCCGCTGTCGAGAACGCGCCGCACCAGATATCGGTCGGACTGCCAGCTCGTCACGATAATTGCGATAAACGGATTGCGCCCGACCTTGCCGCTCCGGATGTCGCGCACCAACGCGGTCGCGTCGCCATCGGGCATATCCACGTCGAGGATCAACAGATCGGCCGCCGTCGTATTCAGAATTTCGGTCAGGAGCGACAGACGGCTAATCGCGCGAATTTCGCGATATCCGTCATTGGTCAGTGCATTGCGAAAACTCTGCCGCATATAGGCATCGCCATCCGCGAGAAGTATATTCGCATTCGACTTTGTCAAACCGTCCATCGGCCAATCTCCCCTACGCCCGCCCGGACCTCGGGCATAAATCTAAAATTCGTCTTAAATTGCATTTATTTCGAATTATCAAGCATTTAGCATTATTCGCATAAAGAGAAAAATATCCTATGATATCGGTCACAGGTTGCATAAATAAGGACGAATACAGTCAGAAGGACGACACGATCAGAGGCCCCAGGCGGA
>JAOTYV010000074.1 GCA_029861675.1 Alphaproteobacteria bacterium | reverse complement strand
GACACCGAGATTGTTATCGAGCAGACGGCCCATGTCGGTTTCGGTGGTCGACGAGATCGCGCCCATATGGAAGATCGCTGCCACCGCCTCGCCGTCGCTGTCGAGCCACTCGAACAACCGGTCCGGCGGAATTATCTCGTCGACCGGGTGTTTGGCGAGGTTGGCAATCTTGGCGGGATCGTCGAGCACATCGCACACGACGATATCGGCGTGTCCGCGCTCGGCAAGGGCGGCGACGAGGTTAGAGCCGATAAATCCGGCGCCGCCGGTAACCAGGATCATGGGCATTGGAATCCGCCGTGGGAAAGCCGCCCCCTTATAGGCGAGGCTACGGGGAACGGGCAAGCCGAACGCGTCGCTTGTTTCCGGCGGTGCCGCTGCTTATATCCATAGGCGCACGCCAATCGGCGCCGACGATGCGAGGATTCAATGCAAACCGACAACCGGATACTCGATGATTTGGCCCGTGTGGCCGGCGGTGCCTTCGGCACGCTGAACGATGTGCGGGTCGAAATCGAAAATCTCTTCAAGCAACGGCTCGAACGCGTGCTGTCCGATCTGGACGTGGTGCCGCGCGATGAATTCGATACGGTCAAGGCGATGGCCGAAAAGGCGCGGATGGCGCAGGAAGCCCTCGAAAAGCGGGTGGTTGCGCTTGAAGTCGCCCTGGCCGCCGCGGAAAAGAAAAATACCGCGGACAAGAAGCCCGCCGCGTCGAAGCCCCGGCGCCCGCGTGGATCGGCGGCCAAGCCAAAGTAGTCGGATTATCGGATTAGGCGGCCGGAAAGTCGTGTCCAGCCGCCTCCAGGGCCTTCCCCGAAGCGCACGAATACCATCTCGGCAAAATAATTTCCGTGGCCGGCAAACTCTGCTTGCGTCGGCGGACTCTCTTCTGGCACTCTAGGTGTTGTGGTTCAGACCCCAGCAACACCACTATATGTCGATTTATTCATGCAATCGGCGCTTGAACAGGACGGCATCGTGCCCCGCAAGATCGGCGTCGACATTTTCACACCATTGCCAGTGTTTGGGAGATCGCGCCTATGAGGTTTTTGCCTGCGGACATTGGTGGGAAAGCGCTCAATCCGATCGACCTGCTCGAGGAAGTGGTGCTCGCCAACGAATGGGCGTTCGACCGATCGAGTGATCATGAATTGATTGTGGAAACAACCGGCCGGTGGTGCGACTACCGGATGTTCTTCATCTGGCGCGAAGATCTCAACGCGCTCTATTTCACCTGCGTGTTCGATACACGGATTCCGGAAGAAAAGCGATCTCCGGTGACCGAGCTGGTTTGCCTCGTCAACGAAAAGCTGTGGTTGGGGCATTTCGATGTCAATTCGGAAGATCGGTTGCCGATGTACCGCTACACGATCCTGACTCGCGGCGGGAATATTCCCGCGGTAGAGCTGCTCGAGGATATGGTGGATATCGCCCTGGCCGAATGCGAACGCTTTTACCCGGCATTGCAGTTCGTCGTTTGGGCTGGACACACTCCCTCCGATGCGGTGGCTTCTGCTATGATGGAGACGGTTGGCGAAGCCTGATCGGAGTACATCACATGACGACAAGACTGGAACGGCCGCTTCTGCTCGCAGGATGCGGCAAGATGGGGTCTGCCATGCTGTCGGGCTGGCTCGACAGCGGTGTCGCCGCGGCGGGTGTCTGGGTGGTCGAGCCGCAGGGCGCGGCGCAGTTCAGCCGGCATTCGGCGGTTCATGTCGTCGGGGATACCGAGTCGCTGCCGTCCGATCTCGATCCCGAAGTCGTCGTTTTCGCCGTGAAACCGCAGCTCATGGACGTGGTCGCGCCGGCATATGCGCGGTTTTGCCAATCCTCGACCCTGTTTCTGTCGATCGCGGCGGGCACACCGATCCGGTTTTTCGAGGAACGTCTCGGCGCGACGGCGGCGCTGGTGCGGGCGATGCCGAACACGCCGGCGGCGATCGGGCGGGGGATAACGGTGGTGTGCCCCAACGCCAATGCGAGCACGGCGCAGCTTGCCCTTGCCGAAGCATTGCTATCGGCGGTCGGCGAAGCGGTCAGCATCGATGACGAGGCTTTGGTGGATGCGGTCACCGCCCTCTCGGGCAGCGGCCCTGCCTATGTCTTCTTGCTGATCGAGACGATGGCCAAGGCGGGCGAGGCGGCCGGGCTGCCGCGGGCGCTGGCGGAACGGCTTGCCCTGGTCACGGTCGCAGGCTCCGGTCAGCTCGCCCTGGAGAGCGATGAGGCGCCCGCGCAATTGCGCGAAAACGTCACCAGCCCGGGTGGCACCACCTTCGCGGCCCTGCAAGTGCTGATGGCGGAACCGGGGATGCAGGATCTGATGACGCGGGCGATCGATGCGGCGGCGCGGCGCGGCCGCGAGCTGGCAGGATAGGCCTGGCCACCCGGCTGCCATAGGCGCTGGCGGACCGATGCCTTCGGCCGCTAATATCCCTGCATGACCGACACATCCGAAGATATGGACGAATCCGTCGTCGCCACTGCCTTGCGGCTTGCCGCCGAGCGGGGCTGGCATGGGCTCAGCTTGGGCGATATAGCCGATGGTTCCGAGATAGGCGGCGCCGAACTGCGCCGGCGGTATGCGTGCAAGATGGCCATCCTGCTTGCCCATGCGCGGGCGATCGAGCGGCAGGCGGTTTCGTTGGAACCGCCCTTCGACGCGGAGGATTCGCCGCGCGACCGGCTCTTCGAACTGCTGATGCAACGCATCGATTTGCTCAAGCCGCATCAGGCGGCGATTGCCGCGGTCCTGCGCGACCTGCCGCGCGATCCGGTCGGATTGATTGCCGTAGCGCCGGAGGTCCTGCGCCTGATGGCGGGTATTCTGACGGCGGCGGGACTGCCGGCGCGCGGTCCGTTCGGCTTGCTGCGCGGCAAGGGACTGGCGTTGATCTGGCTGGCCACGCTGCGTGTCTGGGCCACCGATGACAGCCCCGATCACGCGCGCACCATGGCGGCGCTGGACGGCTATTTGCGGCGGGTCGAGCCATGGGCCGCGCGTTTCCCCGACGCCGCGCCTGCCGGTCGCCGGGCGCCGGAGACGGAGGCGCCGTAGCCGTGTTGACGTGCGGCTGGCGGGCCAAACGCGCGCGACCGCGGCTTGTTTGCGGGATCAAGTCTCGAAAGGAACGACATGACCATCAGTTTCGATGATTTCCTGAAGGTCGATATTCGGGTGGGAACCGTGTTGCGCGCGGAGATCTTTCCCGAGGCGCGGCGGCCCGCGATCAAGTTATGGGTCGATTTCGGACCGGAGATCGGCGAGCGGAAAACCTCGGCGCAGCTTACCAAATACTACGACCCCGATGCATTGCCCGGCCGTCAGGTGGCCGCCGTGATCAATTTTCCGCCCAAGCAAATCGGTAAATTCATGTCGGAAATCCTGGTGCTTGGATTTCCCGATGCCGATGGCGATGTCGTCTTGCTGCGGCCGGACCGGGCAGTCCCGAACGGGGGAAAGTTGTTTTAGCGCAAAACCGGAGCGAACCGAAACGGTTAGCGACGACGTATTTGCGCAAAAACAAAGAGATAGATCATTTCACTCGCGTCAATGTACGCAAAAAATGGTCTCGCGCCGGGCGGCCGTGCGCTGCGCCGCTAAATCGGCAGCCGCACGCGAGCGCGCAGACCGCCATGCGGGGAGTCTTCAAGGCTGATATCGCCGCCATGGCTGCGCGCAATATCGCGTGCGATGGCCAGGCCGAGACCGGTGCCGCCGGTTTCCGGGTTGCGTGATTCGTCCAGCCGATGAAACGGCCGGAAGACGTCCTGGCGATTGTCCTCCGGAATGCCCGGACCGTCGTCATCGACGGTAAGCTCGATCGCCTCGTCACGGATGCCCGCGCGAACCCAGATATGATTGCCGTAGCGATTGGCGTTGGAAATGAGGTTGTCGATACAGCGTCGCAGGCCGTCCTTTTGAACCGGTAGCTTAAGCATTCCCTCGACGTGGCAGTCGATCTCCGAACCATTGCGCCGCCAGCCGGCAACCGCGGATTCGACCAGCTCGGACAGGTCGGATTCGACCGCCGGTTCGTCGCCTTCGCCCCGCGCAAATGTCAGATAGCCTTCGATCATCGTTTCCATTTCGACCACATCGGCGTTGAGCTCACTGATCGCCTCGTCGTCGCCGAGCATCGCCAATTGCAGCTTCATGCGCGTAAGCGGCGTGCGCAGGTCGTGGCTGACGCCGGATAGCATATCGGTGCGTTGCCGGATTTGCCGGCTGATCCGCGCCCGCATGAGGTTGAAGGCCGAGCCCGCTTGACGCACTTCCCGGGCGCCCGAAATGTGGAATTCCTGATCCAGGCCGCGGCCCTTGCCGAAACGGTCCGCGGCCGCGGCGAGCCGGCGAATTGGCCGAATCTGGTTGCGCAAAAAAACCACCGCAACGGCAATCAGGATCAGCGACGTCCCAACCATCCAGAACAGCAGGATATAGGTCGTCGAGCTGAACAGCCGCTCGCCGGGCGCGATAATCGTGAGCACGCCATCGGGCAGCTGTACGTCGATGATGACCTTTTCCTTAAAGACCGTGGTATCGATCACGAAGGGACGTTGAATGCGCTGCTTCAGATCTCTGGCGAGAAAACGGTCGAGAATGCCACTGTATTCCTGCTTTTCGTCGGGCAGAACGGCGCCCTTCGTAAAGGCCATCCGCAGTTGCAGTTTATGTTGGGCTTCTCGGAACAGGCGGGCGCGGGTTTCCGGCGCTTGGTCGTGCAGCGACTCGTTGATGATGACGGCGATCTCGCCGGCAATCGCGCCGGTAAGCCGCCGGGTTATCGTTTCCCAATGCCGGTCGATAAAGATGTGCGTCGCGACCAGTTGCAGCAGAATCAGCGGCGTCACCAAGATCATCAAGGCGCGCCCGAACAGCGTCTTGGGCAAAATGCGTTTGAAGAGGTCGAACGGGTGCATCGCGCGGCTCTATTCGTCCGGCCGCAACACGTAGCCGCGGCCGCGCACAGTTTGAAGGTATCGCGGCAGTTTCGGGTTGGGCTCGATCTTGCGCCGCAGGCGTGTAACCTGCACGTCGATCGTACGCTCGCTGCCTTTGATGCTGCAGCGCCGCGCCAGATCGGAGCGGCTCAACACCCGGCCCGCATTCTCCGCCAATGCGCGCAGCAGGCTGGCCTCGGTGGTCGTCAGGCGAATCGGCCCGTCGTCGTTTACCAGCAATTCGCGTTCGGTCAGGAACCGGCAATGACCGAGCGTGATTTCGCCCGCCACCACGGTTATCTCGTCGGCGGCCGGAGTGCGGCGCAAAACCATGCGAATGCGCAACAGCAACTCGCGGGGCTCGAACGGTTTGGCCAGATAGTCGTCGACCCCGGCTTCCAGGCCGTCAATGCGGGCTTCCACCTCGCCCATGGCCGTCAGCATGAGGATGGGAACATCGTTTCCGGCACGAAGGAAGCGGGCGAGCGAGAGACCGTCCTCGCCCGGCATCATCCGATCGAGCACGATCAGATCGAATTCGAGGGACCCGAGCTGATGACGCGCCTGGCTGGAATCGGCGGCAACGGTGACCCGGAACCCGTTGTCCATGAGATATTTGCGAAGAAGGTCGCGCAGCCTAGTGTCGTCATCGACGACGAGGATGTGCGGCAGCTCGTTATCCATGGGGCGACTATACCACCGCTATCGGTGTCGCCGACAGGTTGTGATCGATTTCCGGCGGCCGGGTCAGCGGCGCGGTATCCAGTCCCGCTCGAAACGGGCGCGATCTTCCGGTTGAGACATGATGCCGAGCATCACCTTGCGGAACCCTTCAACCGCCTCTGCGCCTGCGTCGCGATACGCCCGGGCGATCCGGGCGCGCTGGTTTTCGGTCAGCAGCCGTTCGAGTTCAAGCCCCTTTTCGGTGAGCTTCAACAGGCGCTGGCGGCGATCCTGCGTGCCTTTGCTCTGGACGATGAATTCCTCCCGCACCAGTTGGCTAAGCACCCGGCTGAGGCTTTGCTTGGTTATCCTCAGGATGTCCAGGAGGTCCGAAACCGCCATGCCCGGGTAGCGGCCGACAAAATAGATGACCCGGTGATGCGCCCGCCCGAATCCGTATTCGGCGAGAATAGCGTCGGGCTCGGTTGTAAAATCCCGATACGCGTAAAACAGCAACTCGATCCCCTGGCGCAACTCCTCATCCCGGAGAAACAAGGGGTTCACACCGGGTCGGCCGGTGGAGGCTGGGGAAGATATGTCAGTCATGTTGACATAAATGCTCCTGAATGATACAAACAGCAACCGGTTTTCGACATAATGTGACAAATTTTGCCGGATGTGGGTAAGATTAATAGTCTGCCGGAACGATTAAATTTTTGGGTCATCGGAGTTCGACGCCATGGAAGAAGCCCCCTATCATGATCGCCCGGGACAAATCTGGTATGACGGTAAGCTAGTCCCGTGGGGTGATGCAAATCTCCATGTTCTGAGCCATGGGCTGCATTACGCGTCCTGCGTGTTCGAGGGCGAGCGCGCGTACAATGGCCGGATCTTCAAATTGACCGAGCACACGCAGCGGCTGGTCGATGGCGCCCGGACGATGGACTTCGAAATTCCCTATTCGGTCGAGCAAATCGACGCTGCCTGTAAAGAAGTCCTCGCGTCGCAAGGCCTGAGCGAGGCCTATATTCGACCGATCGCATGGCGCGGGTCCGAAATGATGGGCGTCTCGGCGCAGGATGCGCAGATTCACCTGGCGATCGCGGCATGGCATTGGGGTGCCTATTTCACGCCGGAGGCCCGGATGGAGGGCATTCGCATGATGTGGTCGAAATGGCGCCGGCCCGATCCGGCGACGATCCCATGCAAGACCAAGGCGGCCGGGCTTTACATGATCTGCACGCTGTCAAAACACGCGGCGGAAAAGGACGGGTATAACGACGCGTTGATGCTCGACTATCGCGGCTATATCGCCGAGGCCACGGGTGCCAACATATTCCTGGTCATCGACGGTAAAATCCACACGCCGCTGCCCGACTGTTTCCTCGACGGAATTACCCGGCGCACCGTGATACAGCTCGCCAAGGCGCGCGGCATCGAAATCGTGGAACGCCACGTCCAGCCCGATGAGCTCGACAAAGCCAGCGAAGTATTCCTCTGCGGCACCGCCGTCGAAGTGACGCCGGTGAGCGAGATCGGCGATCGCCGGTTCACGCCGGGGGATATCACGCGCAACCTGCTTCAGGATTACGACGAGGAGGTTCGCCGCGAGGTGCCGACGACGATGAATGCGCCAAAGGCAAACGCCGCCTGACGCGACGCCGGTCAGTCGGGTTTTGGCGCGGTCGGTCCGGCCGGCGCGCGCCAGGCGTCGATCCCACCCTCGAGATACCGGGCGTCGTACCCCTGCGACTGCAGGTATCCCGCAACACCCTGGCTTACTTCATGGCCATGCACGCAGTAGGCGATAACCGGCGCGGTCTTGGGTATCGCGCCGGCGCTGTTGGCGATGTCGTCGGGATCGTGCCACGTGGCACCCGGGATCACGACCGTGTCCGCTTGGTAGGCCGGGCGGCGCCGCACATCGAGCAGCACGATTTCGTCGTCGCCGTCGAATAGTTTTCTGAAGTCGGCTTGGGTGATGCCTGCGGTCGAATCGCTCATGGGTTTCTCCTTTCGATCAAAATCAAACGAATGAGATGTAGGCGAGCCCGAACGCCGCCCCGGCGGCGATCAGCGGCGGCACGGTGAATTTGAACTTCACCAGCGCCAATAGGGCGATCAGGGCCAGCGCGATCGAAAGCGGATCGACGCCGGCGAAGCCGCCGGCCGCATCGGTCTTAACGAAAACCGCCTCGCCGAAAAACACCGCCAGATTTAGAACCACACCGGCCACGGCGGCGGTGATCGCCGACAACGCCGCGTGCGCTTTCGGTTGTTCCTGGATGCGGTCGACGAATGGGGCGGCTGCCAGAATGAACCAGAAGCACGGGAGGAAGGTGACGTAGGCGGTGAGCAGCCCGCCGATCAGGCCGGCCAGGAGCGGCGACAGGACGCCGCTGCCGACGAGTCCGGCAAAGAAACCGACATAGACGGTGACCAGAATCAATGGACCCGGCGTCGATTCGGCGAGGGCCAGACCGTCGATCATCTGGGCGGGGCTCAGCCAGCCATGCGTTTCGACAGCGGCATTGGCTATGTAGGGCAGCACCGCATAGGCGCCGCCGAAAGTGACGAAGGCCGCGGTGGTAAAGAGTTGCACGATGCCGGCCCAGGGTTTGAGGCCCAGCGCCATGAGAATTGCGGCGACGGGAATGATCCACAGTGCCAGAAAAATTGCCGTGATCTTTATGAAGCGTCGCATCGACCCACCCGCCGGTGCTTGCGGCTTGGCCGGAGTATCCGCATCCGCGGGCGACCCATGCGCCGAATGCGGCGGCATCAGCGGCGGAAAGAGCGCGCCGAATATCCCCGCCGATAGAACGACGAGCGGAAACGGCACGCCGAAAAAATACAGCGCGATGAAGGCGGCGGCGGCAAGACCGAAGGTTGTCGGACTGCGCAGGGTTCTCGAGCCGAGGCGCCAGAGAGCGTGCAAGACGATTGCAACGACGATCGGCTTTATGCCGAAAAACATCGCCGCGATATATTTATTCTCGCCATGGGTGGCGGCGACCCAGGCAAGCGCGAGGATCAGGATCATCCCCGGCACGATGAAGGACAGCCCGGCGTATATCGCACCGCGCAGCCCGTGCATGCGCCAGCCGAGATAGGCGGCGAGCTGTTGCGCCTCGGGTCCGGGCAGTAGCATGGCGAAATTCAAGCCGCGAAGAAATTCGGCCTGGCCGATCCATCGCAACCGGTCGACCAATTCCGTCTGCATGATGCCGATCTGGCCGGCGGGACCGCCGAAGCTGATGAAGCCCAGCTTGGTCCAGAAACGAATTGCCTCGGAAAAGGAAACGGTCGGTATTTGGGGGGCGTCGGTCTTCGCGGCGTCAGAAGTAGGGTCCATTTGCAATCCTCCGTTCGATCGTCCGGCGCTCGGATCGTCGAGTAGAGGCAGTGCTTGGACGGAGAGCCGCCTTCAATCCCCGGGCGTCTGCCGTGCCCGATGGTGAACCGGGTTCATAGCACGGCATGCCGTACCAGGCAAATTCATCGCTGGTGTTCCCGGTGCAGAACATAGAGCCCGCTGGCGACGACGATGGCGCCCCCGGTGAGAATCCAACCGTCCGGAATGTCTTTCCAGAACAGATAACCGATGGCGATCGCCCACAGGATCGTCGCATATTTGAACGGTGCGACGACTTTTGCCTCGGACAGCCGGAAAGTTTCGATCATCAGGAAGTGCGCCGTGCCCTGAAAGACGGCGACCAGCGCAAACAACCACAAATCGGATATCCTAAGCGGCGCCCAGCCCGAAAATAGCGAGAGGCCGAGGCCGCTCATCATGATGACGGCGGTCGTCACCGCCAGAGTGACCGTGGTGGAATCCTTGACGGCAATACGGCGGGTGATGACGTCGCGGATCGCGCTTAAAAACGCGACCGCCAGCGGCAGCAATGCAGCGATCTGAAAGGCCGCGGGCGTTGGGCGCAGCATGACCAGCGTGCCGATGAACCCGGCGGTAACGGCGCTCCAGCGCCGCCAGCCGACGCGCTCGCGCAGGATCATCGCCGCCATTGCGGTGAGAATAAGGGGCGAGGCATGGTTGATCGCAAAGACGTCTCCCAACGGCAGGCGCTCGACGCTGAGGATCATCAGCAATGTGGTCGCCGCCAGGCTGAGCGCCCGGGCAAACTGTCCGATCGGGTGGTTGATTTTCAGTGTCGCCACGCCGCCGTCGCGCACCACCAGCACGCCGACGAACAGGCAGACGAACAATCCCCGCAACACCATGATTTGGCCGGGGGGATAGTCGACGACAAGGAATTTTACGACGGTCGAATTCAGCGCCAGGAAGGCGCCGGAACCGACCATGCATGCGATTCCTTTGAGACGGGAAGCCGACGCGGGAGAGCTCATGAAGCCGGCATATTATCGCCCGACGCTTCGTCTCTACCAGGCCATCTCGAGAATTTCGACGATGTCGTCCGGCCCCTTCAGCGGGCGCGGATTTGCGGGAATATAGCGGTCATGCATGGCGTTTGCCGCGATTTCGGCAAACTGCTCGCGCTTCACGCCGACGTCGCGGAGCCGCCGCGGCAGTCCCAAATCGGAAATCAGCGCGCCGACGACCTCGGCCGCCGCGTCGCCGGGCCGATCGAATGCGGCGCTGACTTTCACCTGCTGCGCCTCATTGGCCGGCAGGTTGTAGCGCAAGACGTTGGGCAGCATGACGCAGGAGGTGTAGCCGTGCGGGACGCCCGCCGTGCCGCCCAGCATGTGGCCGATGCCGTGGCTGGCACCCCGAATCACGCCGGCCATGGATCCGATCATCGAGAGCCAGGTGCCCATCAGGCAGTCCATGCGGGCGTCGAGATCGCCGGGATTTTCCTTCGTGCGCGCCAGACCGTGGCTCAGAAGCCGCAAGGCATGCGCGGCTGTGCCGTCCACGTAAGGGTGCGGCCGGCTCGAACAGATATCCTCCACCGCATGGTCGACGGCGCGGATGCCGGTGGAGAGCCACAGCCATTCCGGCGTGTGCACGGTGATTGCCGGATCGAGAATGATGACCCGGGGGACCAGCAGAGCATGGCGGTAGCTTTGCTTGACGTGACGGACCGGGTCGGTGCCGCCGGCGGTGATGTTGAATTCCCCGCCCGACAGGGTGGTGGGGACGGCGACCTGCCGGATGACCGGCGCCTTGGTCTCGCGATCGCCCGGCGTCTTGTACGCGCGCAAGGTCTCCATATCGGTGACGCCGTTGGCGAGGCACAGCACCACGAGCTTGCCGCCGTCGGTCACGCTGCCGCCGCCGATGGTCAGGATGAGATCCGCGTCGGCTGCGCGCGCCGCATTGGCCGCGGCGACGACTTCGTCGAGCCGTGAATGGGCCGCCATTTGGTTACAGATGCCGGCCAGCCGGGAACCCAACGCCTGTTCGATACGGGCGACCACATCGGTCTCGCGGCTCAACGTGCCGCCCACGATGAGATAAATCCGTTTCGCCACCAATCGCTCGGTTTCCTCGGCGACCGCCTCGTCGAACGGTTTGCCGCTGATGACCCGGTCGATATCGAAATAGGTGAAGGCGCTGCTATGGGACATTCGTTCGATCCTTATTCCGCGGCGTGTTTTTTGGAAGTGGGACCGGCATTCCAGCGCTGCGCCGCGGCATCATCGGCGTCGCGCGCATCGACCCATCGGCCGCCACCGCCCGATTCTTCCAGTTTCCAGAACGGTGCCTTGGTTTTCAGCCAGTCGATCAGAAAATGACAGGATTCAAGCGCCGCAAGTCGGTGCGGGCTTGCCGTCGCCACCAGGACAATTTGCTCGCCCGGTTCCATCCGGCCATAGCGGTGAATGATCAGGCTGGCCTCGAGCGGCCAACGGCGGTTCGCCTCGGCCTCGATTTCCGTCAGCATTTTCTCCGTCATGCCAGGGTAGTGCTCGAGCGTCATGGCACCGATATTCTCGTTGTCCGCCATGTCGCGCACCAGGCCGACGAAACTGGCGACGCCGCCGATCGCGTGATTGTCCCCGGTGAGTCGCCGCAGTTCTTCACCCATGTCGAAATCGTCGCGTTGCACACGTATGGCCATGTCACCCTCCCGTCATTGGCGGAAACAGGGCGACTTCGTCGCCGGGTGCGACAGGGGAATCCAGTTCCGCGAATTCCTGATTGATGGCCACGCGGATCGCCGACACATCCTGCAGCGCGTCGGCGTGGCCCGGCCCCCGGGCCCTTAGCCAGTCGATCAGTCCGGCGACGTCGATGACGGTCGCGGGCGGGTTGATGTCCTCCTCGCCGACGCCGGTGCGCTGTCGAAGCCACGCAAAATACAGGACCTTCATCGGCTCACCTCGTTAAAGGGCAGGAAATCCACCAGGCTGCCCCTTTCAAGATGGGTCAGGTCTTCCGGCAATTCCACCAGCCCGTCGGCGCCGACCAGCGACGACAGGACGCCCGCGCCGCTCGCGCCATGTTTGTCGGCGACCGCGAACCCATCCGTCCCTGGCCGCAGCCGGGCCCGGACATATTCGCGCCGGTCCTTCTTCTTGCGATAGTCGAAGTCGGCCCGCACCCGATAGTGGTGCGGCGCGAAATCCTCCGCCCCGGCCAGCCGCAGCAGCAGCGGCCGGGCGATGACCAGAAATGTGACCATCACGGCGACCGGATTGCCCGGCAGACCGATAATCGGCGTCGGTCCGGACTTGGCATCGATCTGGCCGAGTGCGACCGGGCGTCCCGGTTTGATCGCAAGCATCCAGAAATGCAGGCGGCCGAGCCGCTCGACCACCGCGCGGACGTGATCCTCTTCGCCCACCGACATGCCGCCGGTGGTCAACAGCACGTCATGCGTCTGGGCGGCTCGCGACAATGCATCGGCAATTTCCGCATCCCGGTCGGGCAGGATGCCGAGATCGGTGATGTCGCATCCCAGTTGCCGCAACGCGGCCGTCACGGTATAGCGGTTCGAATCGTAGATCGCGCCCTCGGGCAGCGGCGTGCCGGGATCGCAAACCTCGTCGCCGGTGGAAAAGATCGCGGCATGCAATCGGCAATGCACTTCCAATGTGGTGCGCCCGACCGATGCGGCGAGGCCGACCGCCTGCGGTTGCAGGCGGGTGCCCCGGTGCAGCACGGTCTTGCCGGCGCGGATATCCTCGCCCGCCAGGCGGCGGTTGGAACCGCGTTTTATGCCGGGTGCGATGGTAACGGTTTCGCCGGACTGCTGGCAGTCTTCCTGCATCATGACCGTATCGGGACCGGCCGGCATCGGCGCGCCGGTAAAGATGCGAATGGCCTCGCCGGGATTCGCCGGACGGTCCAGGGGATGACCCGCGGCCGCGCGGCCACCGATGGGCAGGTGGGTCGGCGCGTCCGGGTCGAGGTCATCGAAATATACCGCGTAACCGTCGACCGCGGCGTTGTCATGGCGCGGGACGTCGATCGCCGATGTGACATCTTCGGCGAGAATGCGTCCCAGGGCGGCGTCGAGGGAAACCGTTTCCACGCCCACCACCGGCACGATATTCCGGTCGAGCGCCGCCAAGGCTTCCGCGGCCGTCATGCGGGGACTCCCCGATGCGAAACAGTCGTCGCTAAGCTGCGCCATCGCTAACTCTATTCGGCAGGTCGCAGAAAATTGCAATAAACGCTGCGATCGCCGGAATGTCGTTCAGATCGAGGACCGGAACCGCGACGTCTAGGGATTCGGGCTGGTCGGTCGCGATTGCGACGATATGCGGATCGCCGGGCGCCAGCAGCGGTTTGCCCACCGATGGGCGGTGAATCTCCAGTTTGTCGTGGGCATGCGCCTTGAAGCCTTCCACGAGCAGCAAATCGACCGGCGTCATACGTTGTACCAGCTGCTCGAGAGACGGTTCCGGCGTTCCGCGGTTTTCATGCAGCAATGCCCAGCGATTCGTCGACGTTACCAGAACCTCGGTCGCGCCGGCGGTCCGGTGGCGATAGGAATCTTTGCCCGGTTTGTCGATATCGAAATTGTGGTGGGCATGCTTCATGGTCGATACCGTATGTCCCTGGCCGGTCAGCGCCGGCAGGAGCCGTGTCACAAGCGTTGTCTTGCCGCTGCCGCTCCAGCCTGCGAGCCCGAAAATCCTCATATCCGTAGTGTGTTTCGCCGCCGCCGCGCCGTCTAGCCTAAATTCCGGCGGTGCCGGTTGGGTTTTCCTTGTCAGGCTTTGCCGGCGTGGCCGAATTCTCGGCCGTTGGTTCGTCGTCGGTCAGATGATGGATCCCCGCTTGGATATAATCGTAGCCGGTTATGAGGGTCAGGACCGCCGCAATCCAAACGCCCGCCTCGCCGATCGAAACGCTCGGGATCCAGTCGGGGCTCGCGTCGTGGACGATCAGAAAGCCCAACGCGAACATCTGGATCGTTGTCTTCCATTTTGCCAGTTTGCTGACCGGAACGCCCACAGCGATCGTGGCCAGGTGTTCGCGCAGTCCAGAGACAAGGATTTCGCGGATCAGGATGATCAGCGCAGGTAAGACTATGAGGCCGCCAATGCGTCCCGTCGCGACCAGCATCAGGATGACCGCGGATACCAGCAGCTTGTCGGCAACCGGATCGAGGAAGCGCCCGAGGCGGGAAATCTGTCCCATCGAGCGGGCGACATAGCCGTCGAAAAAATCGGTGATGCACGCGGCGGCATACAAGCCCAACGCGATCCAGCGCGGCATTTCGCCGTCGACGAAAAACAACGCGACAATCGGCGGAATCACGAGTATCCGCGAGAGCGTCAGTAGATTTGGGAGACTTGTCAGCATCGATCGTTCATCCGGTCGTCGGGCCGATCGCCAGCGGCCGACGGGCTCAATGTGAGTCTAGCGATCTTCTTTGAAATAACCATAAATATTCTTGGCGACGGCCGTACTGATGCCATCCACCGTCTCTAAATCCGTAAGGCCGGCGGCGGCTACGGCTTGGGCCGAGCCGAAATGAAGCAGCAACGCCTTTTTGCGCTTGCCGCCAATACCGGGGATATCGTCGAGCGGCGACCTCGCGATGGATTTTGTGCGCCGGGCGCGATGCGTGCCGATGGCGAAACGGTGAGCTTCGTCGCGCAGCCGTTGCAGGAAATACAGGACCGGATGGCGGTCCGGCAGCATAAATTCCGGCCGCCCGATCTGGTGGAAATGTTCCCGGCCGGCATTGCGGTCGGGTCCTTTCGAAACCGCGAGAAGAGCCACATCCTCGATGCCCAGGTCCGCGAAAACCTCGCGCACCGTGGAGAGCTGTCCCTTGCCGCCATCGATCACCACGAGGTCGGGCCAATTGCCGCTTTCGCGGTCCGGGTCCTCGCGCAGCGCACGGGAAAACCGCCGCGTCAGCACCTCGCGCATCATGGCGTAGTCGTCGCCGCCCGGTCCCGCGGACGCTGGCTCTTTGTCGAGGCCTCGAATATTGAATTTCCTATAGGCGTTTTTCATCAGCCCGTCCGGGCCGGCAACGATCATGCAGCCGACCGCGTTGGCGCCCTGAATGTGGCTGTTGTCATACACCTCGATGCGGTGCGGCGCGTTGTCCAATCGCAGCGTCTCGGCCAGACTTTCCAGCAATTTCCGGTGCGACGCGCTCTCCGCCATGCGCCGGCCGAGCGCTTCGCGGGCATTCGATTTTGCATGATCGACCAAATTGCGCCGTGCGCCGCGTTGCGGCGTGATGACCTGCACCCGCCGCTCGGCGCGTACCGACAGGGCCTCGGCGATCAACGCCGCCTCCGCCGGCTTGTGGCTCAGCAGGATCAGCTTGGGTGGGGTTATCCGGTCATAGAACTGTCCGGTGAACGCCGCCATGACTTCGGCCGGTTCGACCGCGCGGGCATGAACGGGAAAGAACGCCCGATTGCCGTAATTCCGCCCGTCGCGAAAGAAGAAGACCTGCACGCAGGCCTGGCCACCTTCCTGGTGCAATGCAATCACGTCGGCGTCGTCGATCCCCGGCACGTTGATATCCTGATGCGAGCGCACATGGCTGAGCGCACGAATCCGGTCGCGCAATTCGGCCGCCCGTTCGAAGTCGAGCGCCGTGCTGGCGGATTCCATCTCCGCGGCGAGCCGTTCCTGTATTTGATGGCTGCGGCCAGCCAGGAAATCATAGGCTTCGGAGACCAGGGCGCCATAGTCCGTGCCGTCGATCCGCCCGACGCAGGGCGCGCTGCACCGCTTGATTTGAAATTGCAGGCAGGGCCGCGTCCGGCTGGCGAAGATATTGTCGGAGCAATTGCGCAGCAGAAAGGCGCGCTGCAGCGTGACGATCGTCTGGTTGACGGCGCCGGCGGACGCAAAGGGCCCGAAATAGCGTCCCTTCCGGTCGCGCGCGCCGCGGTGTTTGATGACCTGCGGGTAGGCGTGATCCATGGTGATCAAAACGTAGGGAAAGGATTTGTCGTCACGCAGCAGCACGTTGTAGCGCGGCTTCAGCTTCTTGATCATGTTCGACTCGAGAAGCAGCGCCTCCACCTCGGTATGGGTGGTCACAAACTCCATCGCGCGAGTCGCGGCGATCATCCGCTGCAGGCGCACGGGCAGCTTGCCCGGCGTGGCATAGTTGGTCACCCGCTTGCGCAGGTTGCGGGCTTTCCCGACATAGAGCGCGTCCCCCTTCGGACCCAGCATCCGGTATACGCCGGGACTGCCGGGCAGCGTGGCGAGGTGCGCGCGAATGACGGCGATGCCGGTGGCCAAACCGCCTTGGGCGGTGGCGTCTTCCGGCACGGCTGCCAGCGGTCGGGTTTTGTGCGCCTCCATGGCTTCTAATCTCGTTCCGGGGGTCGGTGACGTCAATGATGCGTGCCCGTGAGTGTATAGCGTGAATCGAGGCGAAACCCACGGGTTTCAACGAGTCGCGTGAGGCGTGCCCGGAATGGTTTCGGCATGCGACTCGGGGCGCGGATTATCCCGAAAGGACCTGTGGATAATTCTGTTGAAAACCGGGCCAGTCCGATACGGCAATTAAGAAATCCGGATTTCCCGGTGGATTTGCGCAAAAAATGAACTCTTTATCTAACAGCATGAAAAAAAACGTTTAAATTTCCTATTGCCGAAATGTATAGGGCGGCAACGAGACAAAATGCCGCGTAGTGCAGCTATGGCGCGTACAAATTAGCCGCTGTGCACAACTGTGCCTGATTCTCAAGCCCGGATTTCAAGTTTTTTGCGGTCTTGAGCGAGAATATAGAATGGTTGAAGGCGCGCGGCGGCTACCCTTCGTGGACGCCGCCGTCCGGCGGCTGCGCCCAGCCCAAGTGCTGTCCGCCATCCAAGGCAAGCATTTGGCCGGTCATCGAGTGGGCACCGAGGATGAAGCGCACCGCGTCGCAGATTTCCTCCGGTGTCGTCGCACGCTTAAGCGGCATCGATTGCCATTGCTGGCGAAACTGTGCGTCCGTTTGTCGCACGCTCGGCAGGGTGGGGCCGGGCCCAATTCCATTGACCCGTATGCGGGGCGCCAGCGCGAGGGCCAGCGTCCGGGT